>NZ_JADPJQ010000017.1:0-14822 GCF_023073515.1 Bradyrhizobium sp. 17
TCCTCTCATCTAGCTGTGACGCTGACAGCGCCATAGAACCGTGGGGATGAGAGGCCGTCCACACCAGCACTTTTCATCGGCGGTCAGGGTCTCCTTCTCATGGGCCGTGAGCGCTTCCCGAATGTAGACGAGGTACAAATCGCCAATCAGAGAAGCATTCGTGGTGAAGCGGAACTGGAGCTCTTCGGCCGCGTCGTTCTTGTCGAATGTGGAAGGATCGAACTCCGAAATGTTCGCGCGTGCTCGCTCCTCCTGACTCCCGAAGCTGCCGCATCAAGCGCATGATGCGACGCGGGTACGAATGAAGGGGCACTTCGTCGTGAAGGGTATAGGCCGTCACGAATGCATCCCATTCGAGCTTTGGTGAGAGCCGGATTCCCTCGCGGCGAAGACGCTCGATCTTTGTCCTGAAAGTTGGTGATATCTCGACCCCGAAGCTCGTGGAGCCGACTGTAGGGGATCCCCCTTGCCTGCCCGAAATAGCCTTCCGTGTCGGCGTACATCGTTCTACCTCCGTGTTCTGCCCGGCGCAGTTTGGCTGGGCTCGCGGACGCGCCAATCGGGGTTCTCGCGCGAAAATCCCAAACGTGGGTCTTCCGGTGGCATCGACAGCCGGGTACCGACACGTGGGGGCTTCAGAGCCGGCTGACCATGGCGTTCGGCAAATGGAGCTACGTTGTCGCCCCTGATTGTCCACGCTGGTTTGATATATTTTAATTATCAGGGCGCCCTTACTGATAATAATAGTTATCGGCCTTGGACGCTGCTATGATATATTATTCTTATCGAAACAATCCTATGAGTAGGATTATATATCATGTCGTATCCGAGCGAAGAGCTTGTCCGGACCGTTCAGGCGAAACGCACGCAAGAGCGCATAAGCCAGCGTGCGTTGGCGGTCCGATCGGGTTTAACCCAGGCGCACATCTCCCAGATAGAGACCGGCCGCGTCGAACCCGGCCTGTCCAGCTTCATCCAGATGGTCCGGGCACTCGACCTCGAGGTCGTACTCGTGCCCAAGAAGCTGCTTCCCGCGGTGGAGGGCGTCCTGCGCTCAAACTTCAACGAATTCTCCCTCCACGAAGGACCGTCAAACCTCTTCGTCAAGGCCGAACGCATCGTTTCCGGACAAAGGAAGCGCCACGGTAGCTCCGCTGCGCTCGACCGCATCGCCGAATACTTGCGCTTTCTGAAGCAGGTCCATCTTTCAAAAACTGACCTGAACCTTGTCAAAGACATCGTCGATACACTGCGAGGCTATCGCGCCGAACCTTTCCCCAACCCCGTGCTGGAAAGTTCCGCAGGCGTATTGCAAAGTCTACGCAACCGGATCGCGCATCCGGTAGAAGCCCCCCGCCCGGCCTACGCTCTCGACCAGGATGACGATGCCTAACGTATCGGTCCTGGACGTACGCCTGCACGACAACCCGATCGCAACCATCACGCTCGTGCAGGGCGACCGGTCGCTGCTCGCCTTCAACCAGAACTACATCGACGGCGCCGCACGCCCAACATTGAGCCTGTCCTTCAAGGACACGTTCGGAAATCTGCTCACCTCGTTCACACCGTATCAGCAGGTCGTTCCGCCCTTCTTCTCCAATCTTCTGCCGGAGGGCGCGCTGCGTCGCTACCTCGCGGACCGCGCGGGCGTGAAGGAAAAGCGCGAATTCTTTCTTCTCTGGATGCTGGGCCGGGACCTCCCGGGCGCCCTGTCAGTCCATCCGGCCGAAGGAGAAGTGTTGCCTTCCCAAGTCGAGGAGGATCTCACACCGGACGAGCGGCAGAACCTGCTGCGCTTCTCGCTCGCGGGCGTGCAGCTGAAGTTCTCGGCGCTCAAGAACGATCCCAAAGACGCCGGTCTGACCATTCCCGTCCAGGGCGTCGGCGGTTCGTGGATAGTCAAGCTTCCGTCCCATCAGTACCCGGGCGTGCCCGAAAACGAATTCTCCATGATGACCCTGGCGAAGGAGATGGGCATGGAAGTGCCCGAGCTCCAACTGATCGACGTCGAGTCGATCAAGGGGCTTCCGGAAGGACTCGGTGAGCTGAAGGGACGTGCGCTCGCCGTCAAGCGGTTCGACCGCTCCGCCGACGGACCGGTCCACATGGAGGACTTCGCGCAGGTATTCGGCGTGTTTCCGGACGAGAAGCACGACAAGGCCAACTACCGTAGCATTGCGCGCGTGCTCGGCATCGAGACCGGCGAAGCCGGCGTTGCCGAGTTTGTCCGACGCCTCGTGTTCAGCACGCTGATCGGAAACGCCGACATGCATCTGAAGAATTGGTCGTTGATCTACCCCGACCGCCGCACGCCCGTCCTGTCCCCCGCCTACGATTTGCTATCTACGATACCGTACATCGCGGACGACAAGATGGCGCTGAACTACTCGCGCACGAAGAAGATGACCGAATTCTCCAAGGACGAGCTCACGCATCTGGCGGCGAAGGCGAAGATCTCGGAAAAGCTGGCCGTCGACACGGCCGCGGAAATCGTCCAGCGCTTCAAGAAGATATGGTCGGAACGCAAGGGCGATCTCCCGCTGGAAAAGAAAGTCGTCGAAGTCGTCGACGCACATGCCGCTTCGATCCCGATCTACAGCGAGCTCTGAGCCGTGGCTTACTTAGCCGGATCGAAGGGCGGCAGCGCTGACATACAACCCTACGCTGGTCATCACTGTCTCTCCCGTTCAATCGGATGGGCCCACGCCACGCCTTCAGGATCGTTTTCGGCAAGCCATGCGCTTGCGGCCTCCTAGGTGGCAAAGACCTTTATCCAATCCACATCGCCCGCGCGCTTATGACCATGCTCGTAAATCCAGACAGATTCTTGTCATTGTTGAGCGCCGCCTCGTTGACCTTCTCACGGTCAAATCGATCCTCAGGCGGAAGGTCCATGACAGCGTGGTACGATTCAGCCGGGCTCGTGCGCCGATCACCCGGAGGCTTTCCCGCCCATTCTCTCCATTGGTCGAACGCATCAGTCATCCCAAAACTTTCCTCAATCCCTTGAAGAGCGGATGCCGCACTTTCCTACGGCGCTCTTGGTCCTGTACTCGATCTGCGCCAGCAATTGCGGTTCACCCCAAATGCCTCGATGCGCGATGCGCTTCGTGTAGGGTTGTGTCTTGCGCATCAGCGGGTTGAGTTTCTTCTGAAGCTCCTTCGCGTCGGCTGGCGAAAAGCCGTGATCAACTTTGCCCGCGTAGATCAGGTCCTCGCCCTTGCGGCGACCAAGGTAGAGGCCATCCCATTCTTGTGGTTGATCAGATAGCCCTCCCGCTTGAGCAGAGCATGCAGCCGCCGATAACCGAAGCGGCGATGCTCCTGGGCGATCGCCCGCATGCGCTGGCGAAGGCTGGTATCGTCAGCCCGGGTGGTTTGGTATCTCACGGTGATGCGGCAACAGCCGATGGCTTTACACGCCTGCCGTTGGCTCATCCCGAATGCCTCTCGCAAATGGACGACAGGTTCCGCTTCCCCGCGGGCGTTGCGCGCCGTTTACGGAGTCGAGATCAATCCACTAGCTGTCGCTACAATCCACCGGCTGCCCCAACGCACGATCGAATCGATTCGCCCGATGCCGGGAACTGTATCGCCGCGCATTGCCATCCGAACCCCATCGGGCCCTCCGAGAACCGCCGTTCCGCCGCGAACGTCAAGAACGGTCCAACCCTCAATGGTTGCTGGTCTTGTCTCCGGGGCAGGCATGAGAGGCCCGCTGGGCGCTATCGAGCCGGTCGCCGTCATATCTGCTTCGATGCCCTGAGGAACGGTGCTCGAAACGTCCACGGATTGATGAGCCCTGTCGGACCATGTGGCTGTCGGCTCGGCGGAAATGCTCGCTCCATCCGCGGAGAATTGACTTACGCCTGGCGGTGTTCGCAAAGCCAAAGTCGATACCGTCTTTCGCGGGCCTCCGGTCCTGCGGCCTGACTTCGTTTCGGCGCTTCGAGGCGAAGGCGTTTCTGTCTGAGTGGTTGAATTGAGCGACGCGAAAGTTATAGGACCGTACCGACCAAAACCGGCAGCCCATCCCAACGCAAAACCAGCGATCACCGCGCCTGCGACCAGCCAATTGGTGCGCTTTCGATCGCCGTCTGCTTTCAATAATGCAAGAACCTCTTCTCGGCTGGCACTCGAGAAATCCCGCGCGCTCAGCGTCACACGCGCCATTGGGTCTTCGCTGGCTTCAGCGACCCTCGCCTCGATCTCTTCCAAGGTATTCGCCTGGCGCAATCGCATGATCGCATCCCTTGTCACTCCCCAATGATCATGCTGCAAACTGAATCAATCATTAACGGCGAATGAGCCGCCAGATCAATATTGATTAGAACCATTGCGCAGCGGGCGACTAGAGGTGGGATCATGAATCGCACGGCGGCGATAAGTTCAGCTTTCTTAACAGGGGATCCAGCCCGTCCGAACGGCACCGCTTAGCCTCAGTCTGCTTTAGAGGCTGATCAGCCGCGCCCTTTCTTGGTCCTTTCGCGGTGTCGGCTCTTTTGTTTGCGGCCCTGGCGTTCAGGTCATGGGGATCGTGCCAATGACGAGGCGTAAAGTCGCGACGCGGTGGAAGAGCGACTTGCTTTGGTGCGGATGGCGGTAAATCAGCTTGCTCTTCTTCGCCAGGCTGGAGGTACGCAACATCCGCGCGCTCACCGGCAGCTGGCATATCCAGTTTGATTGTGAATGGCAGGCGATCAGCCTTGTTACCGGCTACTATCGGCATGACCACATCGGCCGCTGGCGGCGGCCCGGATTTCTTCGTGGCTGCAGCAATAGCGCCCAGTCCAACTAGGCAAGCCACTCCAAGCACGACGATTCTAATCACGTGGCGGCTCCCGGTGCAGAGCGGCCGACGGTCATGATCAGTTGGTCCAAAATGAGGCTGCTCGCTTGGTGTGGTTAACCCACGCAGCGTTAAGCTGAAACATGGGCTCGTGGGTTGGAGCAGTAGCTGAGTAAGCTTCGAGCGAGAAAATGCAACGGGCCGAGTTCTTCGATGTTTCGTCCGAGCGTTGGCAAGCCAAGGTCAGCGGAGCTGTCACTCTTGGTGGGATCATAAATCTGCTAAGGCCTCCAATCGTTAGAATGCGGCAGCGGCAGGCTAACTTTCAGTTGACTTGCTTCACCGCTGGCACACGATGCTCGCTCACCAAATGGAGGAGATCATGCTCCGTCGCTTGCTCGCTTCGGCTTTCGTCCTGGCAGGTGTGAACACAGCCATTGCCGATGATATGAAAATGCCGATTAACTCTGGTGAGCTTAAATGGGAGGCAGCACCACCCACCTTGCCGAAGGGGGCCGACATCGCGGTACTCTCGGGCGACCCGTCCAAAGAAGGGCTGTTCGTTCTCCGCCTAAGAATGCCAAGCGGTTATAAAATTCCCGCCCATAATCATCCAACAGATGAAGGCGCTACCGTCATATCGGGCAACTTTCACATCGGAATGGGCGACAAACTCGATGAGAAGAAAGCGATCGAGCTAACAGCGGGCGGATACGCCGAAGCGCCTGCCAAAATGAACCACTATGGTTGGACAAGTAGTCCTTCCGTTGTTCAAATTCATGGCCAAGGGCCACTCGGGATAACTTACGTCAATCCGGCAGACGATCCGAGTAAGAAGTAGCGAAGCAAACGAATCGTCTCTGTGTCGCAAGGCAAAAGAAAAGCCCGGACGGTGGTCCGGGCACATTTGTTAGTCGTTGTCGTGATGAATGACGGTTTTCTCTCGGCTGCCGTCCTCATTCTCTTTCTTAATGACCGTCGTCCTGTCACTTTCCGTGTGCTCAGGCTCCCTGACGACCGTTGTCCGGTCCCGATCAACGGGGCGGTGCTCGTGAGACTCTCCGACTGTGACGCCTCCGCCGACCGGACCGGCCTGAACGCCGACACCGACTTCATCCGCGATTGCGGGTGTCGCGATTGCACTCACGATCGCCGCAGCAAACAAGTACTTGCGCATCCTATTCTCCTTCACTTCGTGAGTTGGAGAATGTCTGCGTGCGACAGTTTGTTCCAGAACAAGGGGTGTCAAGCTGCTCATTGTTCACGCAAGTTCCCGTTGCGGGTGAGGCCTTGGATTGGGCGGAACGATTGAGGTTTATCAAACCGCGGGTCTCTTCCGAGCATTGGTTGCGCCGTCTCTCGGAGTGGCTGAGCGGCATCGGATCTGAAGTTCTGGATGGGCGGGGCAGCATCGCGATGATGGCCGCCGACGCCCACTTTAGCAACGCATGGACGGATGCCAAACGGAAGCAGGCTCACGGGGCACGCGTTTCGTCGCTAAGCGGATCGCCCAAAGGGCCTCCAGGTCGGGCCGAAGCTGCTGGCCGAGGTCGAGTACCGCGCGAAGTCGGCGGAGAAAAGTCCGGCCACCCGATCTTCAAGGCTTGCGGAAAGATTTGTGACGGGGGCCTATGATCGCGGCAGGAAGCAAGCCCGACGTTAGCGCTCGTTGCGCATGTAGGACTACGCTCGCAGATCTCCCGGTGGGCGGGATCATCATATAGATCGAGGCCTGCGGATGCCCTTGCTTGGCAAACGTATCGAAGCCGGCGCGCTGCTCCCGAATGGCCAGCATGGAGAAGAACACAAACGCCGCCCCAGCGACGGCGATCAACATCCACCAGCTGCGCTTCATGTGCGCCTCCGTCGGAGCTCGCAACACCGATACCGCACTGGCGATCAGCTTGCGATGCTCGTTACGCTCAGGCCTTTCGTAGGATCAGGTTCCCCCCAGAACCGGTTGCGACACCGCAAACGCAGGCCCCTCGGCTGCCCGTGGGCGGCGGTCCTGCGGTTCATGTTTCAATTTTACCTTTTGAAACAAGCGACCAGCGCGGCCGTTTACGGTGCGTAAGAAGGTGGAGGACGGCTTCTTATGCAACAAGCACCGCTGCCGGTCTGCTGGCCCTCTCCGCTGCGAGTGCCTCGGCCGCCATCGCATGTCAGGGGGCTTTTGCTGCGCGTTCATTCCCGCTAATCCCTACTCCCCGTCCCCGTCCCCGACCATCGTCATCAATCCTGATTATTGCAGGCCGCCGACAGCAACCATAGTCATTCACGAGCGCTGGCGTCCGGTCGAGCGCTTCACCCGGGAGTACGTCGTTCGAGACTATGGCGGCTTCGACGATCCAGAATGGTAGCCAAGTCGCACATGGAAATTCGATGGCCCCAGCACGCAAACACTGAGGCCGGTTTAATGATGGGCGACGGAACAGCTTCCGCATTCGCGGCCGATCCGAGTTCCCGGCTTGTGCCGCTCCCTCGGGCGGGAGCAAAACCTCCCCAACGGTTGGCGAACTCGGCTGCAGCACTGGTTTTCAATTCGGACCCGAATCTCGTTTCAGACCCACAATGAATCCATGGCGCCGCCAGAGTTGAGCCGCATGGCAGCCTAAGTGGCCGCGAAGGGTGGTCCCGGTGAGGGGCGCAACACCGGGAGTTTTCGATGTCCGGTTATTTGCGAGTTTGCTTCGCCGGTTTGGTTCTTGTTGGAGGTCTTGCGGCGACACCTGCGGTCTCCGACCCTTTTGCCGACTTGTTCAATGGCGCTCCGCGCGAGCCCGCAGCAACCTCTTTGGCGCAAGCGCAATGCTTGCCGCGACCCGGCAACACGACCGCGGACGGGGCGCATTGGGTCTATCGGTTCGACGGTCACCGTAAATGCTGGTTCCTGACCGAGGGTATGGCGAAGGTGAAGAAGACAGTTCGTCATCGCGGTGCCGAAGATCGCACCGCCAGTTTGGACGAGAACGGGAGTGCGCGGCCCAGGAAGAGCGCGGTGGTTAATGCGCGCGCGGAGTTGCTGCGCTCCGCACCGGCCGAGCCCTCCCAGCCGCCTGCAGCCGAAATCAAGGTGGCTGATGCCGCTTCCGTGCTCGATATGGGCACCACCATGACCTCAGCGGTACCCACCGATCTTCACAGCCGGCCGCCTACGCCTGAGCACTCCGTGCCCGGCCAAATTGACGTTGAGCAGCTCCTCGCGCCCGCCGGCTCACCTCCAGCTATGCCAATGGGCGCGCACCTTGCAGAGGCGCACGACGAGGCACGCAGCTGGACGGCAACTTGGTCAGGTGTGCTGCTGATGATGCTTGGTGGCTTCTCAATCCTAAGCTCGAACCGCACGCTTCGGCACGCAGTGAGATTACGCCAGTGAGGTAGCGCAATAACCTAGGCACGTACGCGCGCCGCTGCGCGATCGATGAATTTCAAGTATAGCCGAATTGCCACACGTACAAAGGTTCCGCCCGCCCACACTTAGTTTGCCCGCCGCCTTAGACGGACATTCGATTACGATGACGGTCCCGTTGGGATCGGATTGCGGAATGCGGTACAAAGCATTCGTGGTGGACAGCAGCCGGCAAGTGATCTGCGTGGCGAAGCTCGACTGCATTGACGAGCAGGCGGCGCGGCGTCGAGCCGAGCAAATGCATGCCGAGCACGACGTTGAGCTTTGGCAAGGCGATCGATTTGTTGCTGTGTTCCGAGGTGCAACGACGAACGACAATGAGCGCGCGATCCTGAATAGACGGCCGGTCTCGCCGCCGAGTTGACATTCGAATATTGTGAGTCATGCCTGCCTGGCAGGCTGCCGACATGTCGCAGGGCCAAAGTCGCCGAGCATGCCCATAACACACCCCGCGTCTTCGGAACCGGGGTGCAGCTCGGGAATGGGTTTCGCGCTGAAAAACATTGAAGCGGTTGAACTTCGCGCAGCTGGGTTGGTCGAGAAGTGGCTCCAGACTCAGATATTGGACGATACCAGCATGACTTGGTCTGGGCGAGCTTGAAGTCTCGCGCGAGAGCGCCGTCAGCCGCATGGCGGCAAGAGCGACTTCCTGATGTACTAGGAGGAAGCGGACACCTTCTACGAAGAAGAGGTAATGCTGGGAGCGTTGGACGAGAGTCACATTATCCGCACCATCGAATATTGGGGTGTTGAGCGGCAGCGTCGTCCCGGGTCAGAACACAGAGCCGTAATTGTCGCAGAGTGAATCACGAGCCGTTTTTCAACGTGCTAGGGGTTCTCAATCGTTCAGTGCCGATGATCGCAGTGCAGCTCGGAGCTTTTAAGCTGGACGAAAGCAACGTGGTTCTTCATGGCGTCACTGTGTTGGATGTTACCGAATAGACGCCTGAAGTAAATACTTCGGAGGAGGCTGAACGAACGGATACGGAAGTATTGGGAGAAGAAGCGCGACTTTGCTTCATTGGCCGTCCTGGACAAGATTCCAACCGCCCTGAAGGCGGCTGGGCTCGAGGAACGCCTGTCATACAACAAGCATCACGTAGCACTTGGATAAACGGGTAATAACTTCTGTTGGTTTCACCCTCGCAGACGCGCGTGCCGTCCGCCATGAATATGCGACTACGCGTGTTTTCGAGGAGTAGCAGCCACATGAAGCAACATACCTTCGAAGCATTTTCCACCACCGCGATCTACTGGACACCGCTTGTGCTTATGGGCACCGCAATGCCGCCAAGAGATCCCGATGAAGACGAGGAGGACGAAGACGACGAAGAGGAAGACGACGAAGAGGAAGATGACGCTGACGAACCGCCGGTCGTGCGCGAGCCGGACGACGACCAGACTAGCGTGTTCGGCAGCCAGGGGTATAATATTTGTCATGGGCTGGCATGCGAATGACATAGCGCTCCTCAATAGGCTCTGGTCCGCAGGACAGAGCGCGGCGCAGATAGCGCGTCGTCTCGGGTGCAGTCGTAACGCGGTCTGCGGCATGCTGACCCGTCTGGGCCTGAAGCGCGGCCACAAGCCGCCCACAGCAACGCCCAAGATAAGGCCGTCCCCGAAGCTGAGGCCGACGTCGTCGGCAGCCTGCGCTCGTCCAGTGGCACGGAAGGTGTCGCGGAACACAGCGGAGAGGCAACAGCCCAAGGAATTCAGCAAGCAGCAGCTCTACTCCATGCTGGCCGAGGCCGTCAGAAACACTGACTAGGAGCTCACCACCAACGTCGTTGCGCTCCTCGCTTCAGCTATCGTACACGAACCGACGCACGCAAGTCCGTCCGACGAACTGCGTCCATAAAGACCATAGCCTTGTTGCAGCTGCACAGATCGGCAGCTAGTTGGCTTCTTGTTTCGCCATTCCGCTCAACGCCAGGTTTCTATTGTTCTGGAAGCTCAGGGTGCCAGTTATTCGGACCTTGTGCTGAAGCAGTGCCTTCGCCGCCGCGATCTGCTCCCGAGAACGGCGGAGCATCTCTCGTGTCATTTGGCTTGCCTCGTTAACATGGCCTGTGCACTTCTATTGCGACTGTACCGAAAGACTGCCTCGATTTAGGAGCCGAGTTTAGTGGGTTGGATCGCGAATTTGCTCCGTCGGCCGGATGTCGGCCTCCGGCCTGGGAACGGCGCACAAGTAGACCTAGAACCGCTATCCGAGCGCGGCGGCCGCTGGCTGAAGTACAACCTGTTTCGCTTCCCGGGCGCGGTGTGGTCTGGCAAGCGCGGTTGCGTGGAGCTGGCCGAGGGCGACGTGATCGCACTGCATCTCGTGGTCGAGCGGTTGAAAGAGGCCGGGGTTCGAGTGAGGTTCTACGGGCGGCTTCGGCGCTGGGACGGCACGTCACCGGTCTGGACGTTGCTGGCACGCGGGAAGCAATGATCCGGCGACTGTCGCAGCGACACCGGCACCGCGCACGCTGCGGCCGGCCCCGCTCTTGGGCATTTTCTGCGTAATAAACAAGGCAGGTTTTAACTCGTCCTGCACTGCCCAATGCTGCTACCCTCAAACGTTTCCCAGTGTCACTTCATCTAGCTTGTTGTCGTCTACATGGGGCGCGAGGGCCCAGTCGCCTGCGGCCGCGCGCTACACCATCGGTTTCGGCGGCGAGCTTCATCGCCGGCACTGCCTCGCGCTCACGTCGTACTCGATGTCCATCGCACGCAATTATGGTCTCGGGTCGTAAACGATCACGCGTCGATGCAGAAATATGGAGCCCGGCCACGCACAGGTTTGACGCTGGTCTAAGGGTCGGGAAATCGCTCCTCTCTCATCGAGATAAGGTTACGCACTGAAGTCTTTTGGATATGTCTTGGGCAACTTGAAAACAAAGGTCTTGGCCTTGGGAAGAATATTGGTCGGTGTTGTCGAGGTCCGCAAAAGGGACAATCTCGACCAGGAATTGACAACGATCTCGTGGCGATCGCAGATCAGCGTGATTGTCCTGCCTGTCGCTGGAACGCGTAGATGGGATTCAGACCGCAATATGCGAGGGTGCCGGATGCGGTGGCCATGCATTGATCGTAGGTTGAGAACTGGCAGTTGCCAGGATATCCCCAGGTACGTCCCTGCAGGCAATAAACGTCCTGCCGAGCTGGGGGGATGTACGAACGAGCCCGCGGAGCGGCGGTCGAAGGTGATCCAAAGCAGACGAGCATGGGAAGTGCAAGCACAGCAATATAAAGAAGGTTGCGCATGATCTAGCCTCCGTGAAGTCTTGAGAGGATAGAGAGTGTAGAATTGACGCTTTGATCTTGGTCAATGGCAAAACGCTTAGTAGACGGTTTGACCGATCGGTTTCAAAGTAAGTCTAAGCGTCAGGCGCTCGGGTTTTGGAGCAGCTTTCCTGCGAGTTTTGCGGATGGAATGCATTTTTCAAGCGCGGTGGGGGTTCGTGCGTTTGAAAAACCTAGGAGAATAGGCAATCCGAGCTTGAGAACTCCGCGCACGGCAATATGCCGATTTGGGACAGCCGCAAACCCGCGCGCTTATCAAGCACAAATCGCCGCACTACTGTCACCTCAATTTGTGCCGCTGAGCGTGCAGGGAAGCTTCGGCGGGCTCAAGCTCGTCTAGGCTCTCGTGATCGGCCTGATCCGGCGCAGCTGGGAATTGGCATATTCCTCGCGCTCACGCGTGAAGTGCTCTTGGTGCGCTTTGAAGCTCTCGACCCGCTTCTTGATCTCTTCGCGTTCGCTGCCGTCATACTCTGACGCGCTGAGGTCACCCCGCTCGACGGCTGCCTTCGGCAGAGACCGGGGCAGCTGGATCTCTAGCTTCAGCGATTTGGTGAATGCCATCGTTTCAGCGACCAGTGCGTCAAGTTCGTTCTTCCAATCGTGCATTAACGCCCCCATGCGGCACTGCTGTGCTGGCCAGCTAATTCATAATAATCTGAGCTGCGGCTATAAGCACCGAAGCCGTCGCATGTAGGCCAGTCCCAAATCGTGTTATTGCTGAAAAAGGCCGCCGACAATATTGCCGGCGGCCTTCCCGGGTTCAAAATGCCTATCGTGAAAAAATGCGGTCCAGCCCCGGTGCGAGCGATCCTACACACAAAACGTCTCTCTTCATAGTTTTGCCGTTCAGAAACCTTAACGCGGGGCGATCCGAGTTTGCTCGAAAGGGGGAGGCGTCCGGAAGAGATCACTGCCGCCTTGTTTCCAATTATGTGCAATCGGTCCGGACCTGTTTCGGCGTGGCTTGCATCAAAGCGCGTAATGGTGTTGCCTCGACGAGGTCAGCTATATCACGAGGACTGCAAGAGCCATGGTCTGGATGAATGGCGCTGTGAGCCCGGCCGTACATCGTGAACTGGACATTCGGGTTAGCGAGGGTTCTAAATGCCAGATTGTGTGATCGTTCGGGCCCATGGGAGGCAATTGGATGTCTTGCGCGAAGAGGCATCGCGCATTGCACGGGCTGCCAAAATCGACTGGTCGATTGAGCGCGCCGATGAGGGGGCACATTTTTGCTTTGAGAATGCCGAGGCGAAAAAGGCGTTCGTCACCAGCTGCAAGCGCTTTGATATGCCGCACCGAGACGCTTAGAAACCAAGTTCGCGTGCGATGAGTCAAGCCACTCCAGAACTCTGCGCCCCACGCGTAGAGCTCGTGTCGCATACCGAATCCATCTTGATCGGGACTTCCAGAAAAGCGGCATGAGCCCAGGATCGACCATCGTATGGGCCGGGATGGCAAATCTGCTCATTGACTTTGACATGAGCCAGTTAGGTTCGCCCTTACTTGCTGCTGCAACGTCTCACGAGGCGGATGTGACCGTGTTGTCGCAAAAAACTGTTGGACCCGAGCACCTGATAGATCGGCGCTCGTCGAACGCTGAGGCGGAATTGCAATGCGATGAGCCGATGGGCGCTTGATGATGACGGTGCCTGGACGTGCGTGATACCCTCGCATTCCAGGCAACCATCAGCGAACCAACGAGCTTCCCTTCGTCGACTGAAGTCGTCCCCTGCCTCGGGTTGTCACCGCGCCAATATCCATGGCGGCTTTTAAACGAGCACCGTCCAGCCGTCGCCTGAGCGCTGCAAATCGGCTGGACAGTTTGGTCAATTCCTCAACGCCAAGCTCACCGAACACAAATTGATCGAGTTCCTTCTGTTGTGCAGCGACGTTCGCGAGGCGCTTACAAGCCTTGTCGGTCAGTGACATGTGGACGACCCGACCATCCCTGATACAGGGCTTGCGCCGCAGAAATCCGGCCTTCTCCAGCGCCTTGGAATTTATTGTAATGAAGGACGGGTCAACTTTCAGCAATTTTGCCACCGTGCTGACTGCAACATCCCCCTCGCTCGTTAGGTCTGTCACTGCCATCAAGATTGTCAATTGTGGTCCAGTGATGCCGAGTGCCTTGGCCCGGACTTGAAGAAAATCCTCCAGACAGATGTTGAGGGATCGGACCTCCAACGTTAATCGCCGCACCAGCAGCTGAGTGTCAGCAGAGTCGTTCCCGACTTGCGTTGCTGGCTTGGTCAAATGCGGCGCCACCGGATGTTAGGTCCTATCCTCAGAGCTCGTTCGCACTGACAAGATTTCAACAGAGGATCTCTGCTCGTTGCAGCGATCCTGTGCAAGCATCACGCGCTCACCTGCGCCCACGATTTAAGAACGATTATTAGTGATTCGGATTACTGGCTTTTCGACGAGAATCTCGGGCCGCCGTTGGCGGACGCGCCTAACTGAGTTGCGAATGCTAGTAATCTCACCGAAATGCACGTTCAAAGGAAGATCTCGATCCGTAGTCTCGCGCAGCGGCGCGGCGTTTCGCCCGCTTCGATAGCGCCAATTCGAAGGTCTGTTGCCGGATCCCGGGCAACGGCTTCGAAACGGCTTCCATACTGAGCAGCTTTGGGGCGCAACCTCGCACAGGCGCTGCGGTGAAATTCATCGAAATTGATGGCCTGAACGCGGGATTCAAGCGCATTGCGCTGTCGCGTCTCTGTCGCAGTTGCCGTCCACGAGCGCGTGTTACTCGACGGGTTATGCGACTTCATACTTTGCAGCCTGGTCGCCCCTTATAGGTTCAGTCGAGATCCAAAGATTCGACCGTGGAGCTCTTGGAGTAGTGTTAGTTGTCCTGGTCTAATTTACTCATTGAGCATATTTGAGCGCTGCTGAAATCGAACCCGGCCTCTCGGCCGGGTTTCTCAGGCTCCATATGTACTCAAATTGAGCTTATTTAATATGTGCTGGAGGCTTCATGCCGATCTCTGGACTTTACGGCCCCGACGACTTTGCCAACCGACCGCAGCGCCAGACCACCGCTGCGCCGCGTCCCGTTCCAGCGGGCTCGAGGCCCGCACTGCCAATGCCTTCGCTGCAATGGACGCCGGAGGTCGAGCGCGCCACCGCGCCGCTTTACGAGCGCGTGAAACATGTGATCCCGCCGATCGAATGGCCGCTGATGGCGCCGACAATCAAGGCGATCAACGAGCTGAAGCAGGCCCGGGGCGCTGTGATCCTCGCCCACAATTACCAGGCGCCGGAGATCTTCCACTGCGTCGCCGACATCGGCGGTGATTCGCTCCAGCTCGCGGTCGAAGCCACCAG
>NZ_JADPJQ010000017.1:14992-74318 GCF_023073515.1 Bradyrhizobium sp. 17
GATTCCTGATACGCGCGCCGGCTGCTCGCTCGCGGCCAGCATCACCGGCGCCGACGTCCGCCTGCTCCGCGAAAAATTTCCCGGCGTGCCTGTCGTTGCCTATGTCAACACCTCCGCGGAGGTGAAGGCCGAGGTCGACATCTGCTGCACCTCGTCGAACGCGGTGCAGGTGGTCGAAAGCCTCGGCGCACCGAGCGTGATCTTCCTGCCTGACCGTTATCTCGCCACTTACGTGGCCTCGAAGACCGACGTGAAGATCATCGCCTGGAAGGGCGCCTGCGAGGTGCACGAGCGCTTTACGGGCGCGGAGCTGCGCAGCTATCGCGAGGCCGATCCCTCCGTGCAGATCATCGCGCATCCCGAATGCCCGCCGGACGTGCTGGCTGAGGCCGACTTCACGGGCTCGACCGCGCACATGATCAACTGGGTGCGCGAAAAGCGGCCGCGGCGGCTGGTGATGATCACGGAATGCTCGATGGCCGACAATGTGCGCGCCGAGCTCCCCGACGTGGAGATGCTGCGCCCCTGCAATATCTGCCCGCACATGAAGCGCATCACGCTCGCCAACATTCTGGAGAGCCTGCTGACGCTCCGCGAAGAAGTCACAATCGATCCCGCCCTTGCAGACCGTGCAAGGCGATCGGTCGAGCGGATGATCAATCTGAAGAATTGAGAGTACGACATGCAAGATAACATCAACACCCACAGCTCCGACGACGTCGTCATCGTCGGTGGCGGGCTTGCCGGATTGTTCTGCGCGCTAAAACTCGCGCCGCGGCCGGTGACATTGATCTCGGCTGCGCCGCTTGGACAGGGCGCGTCGTCCGCATGGGCACAAGGCGGCATCGCGGCGGCCGTGGCCGACGGCGATACGCCGGAAGCGCACGCCGCGGATACGGTCGCGGTCGGCGGCGGCATCGTCGACCAAGCTGTCGCACTAGGCATCGCGCGCGAGGCCGCGCCGCGGATCCACGATCTGCTCGCCTATGGCGTGCCGTTCGACCGCGATCTCGAAGGCAGGCTCGCAGTCGGGCGCGAAGCCGCACATTCGGCGCGCCGCATCGTGCATGTGCGTGGCGATGGCGCGGGCGCCGCCATCATCGCGGCGCTGAGCGATGCCGTGCGGCGCACGCCGTCGATCCGACTGATTGAAGGTTTCGTCGCCGAGGCGCTGTTGACCGAGGACGGCGCCGTCACCGGCCTTCAGTTGCGCGAAGCCGACAATTTCGCCGCACGGCCTGTCCTGCTCGCCGCTAGGACGGTGGTGCTGGCCACGGGTGGCATCGGCCATCTCTATGCCGTCACCACCAATCCGCGCGAGGCTAGCGGATCCGGCCTTGCGATTGCTGCACGCGCAGGCGCGGTCATCGCGGATTCCGAGTTCGTGCAGTTTCACCCGACCGCCATCATGGTCGGCCGCGATCCCGCGCCGCTCGCCACGGAAGCGCTGCGCGGCGAAGGCGCGACACTAATCAACGGCCGTGGCGAGCGTTTCATGGCGGCGCGTCATCCGCTCGCCGAGCTTGCACCGCGCGACATCGTGGCCCGCGGCGTGTTCGCGGAGATCTCGGCCGGGCGCGGCGCCTTCCTCGATGCGCGGCAAGCGCTGGGCGCACGTTTTGCCGACAGATTCCCGACCGTTCATGCAAGCTGCATCGCCGCCGGCATCGATCCCGCCACGCAGGTCATCCCGATCGCACCGGCGGCGCACTATCACATGGGCGGCATCGCGGTCGACCATCGCGGACGCAGCTCGATCGAAGGGCTCTGGGCCGGCGGCGAAGTGTCGTCCACCGGCGCGCATGGCGCCAATCGCCTCGCCTCGAATTCTCTGCTGGAGGCCGTGGTCTACGCCGCGCGCATCGCCGACGACATCGCCGGCCGCGCGATTCCCTCGCCCGCCCACCTTTCGGACGTGGCGACGCCGCGGGGCGGCGCGCCGGATGCTGCGGCCGTGAAGCGGCTGCGGACGCTGATGAGCGCGCATGTCGGCGTGATCCGCGATGGTGACGGGCTCGCGGAAGCCGTTCGCAGCTTCGCCGCGCTCGAACGTGAGGCCACGAGCATCGCGGTCCGCAACATGGCAACGGCCGCCCTGCTCGTGGCGGCGTCGGCCTGGAACCGGTGCGAAAGCCGCGGCGCGCATTTCCGCTCCGACCATTCCGCGGACGTTCCCGCGCTCGCGCAACGCACAATGACGACGCTCGCGGCAGTGCGCGAGATCGCAGATGGCCTGACCGAACGCCCGACACCGCGCACCGCGCAACCCATGATCGCCTGACGGAGTCTGCCATGATCACCTCAAGCTCTCTGCTCTATCCCGACGCCTTTCTCTCCCCGCTCGCGATCGACGAGGCCGTGCTCCGCGCGCTCGATGAGGATCTCGGCCGCGCCGGCGACATCACCGCGCTTGCGACGATCCCCGAGGCAACGAAGGCGCAAGCGGTCCTGGTCGCACGGCAGTCCGGCGTGATCGCCGGCTTGCCGCTGGCCCTCGCCACGTTGCAAAAACTCTCGCCCGACATCGAGATACGCGCACATGTTCGCGACGCCGCGCGCGTCGCCCGCGGGCAGCAGGTGCTGACGATCTCGGGGCCGGCACGCGCCATCCTCACGGCGGAGCGGACGGCGCTGAATTTCGTCGGCCGCCTGTCGGGTGTTGCGACGCTCACGGCGGACTATGTTGCGCGGACCGAGGGCACCCGGATGAGAATCTGCTGCACGCGAAAGACTACGCCTGGGCTGCGCGCGTTGGAGAAATACGCCGTACGTTGCGGCGGCGGCTTCAATCACCGCTTCGGGCTCGACGACGCGATCCTGATCAAGGACAACCACATCGCGGTCGCCGGCGGCATCCGCCCCGTGCTGGAGCGCGCCCGCGCCCATGCCGGCCACCTCGTCAAGATCGAGATCGAGGTCGACACGCTGCCGCAGTTGCGCGAGGTGCTTGACACAGGCCTTGCCGACGCTGTGCTGCTCGACAACATGGACATTGCGACGTTGCGCGAAGCCGTTGGGATCAACGAGGGACGCCTCGAATTGGAGGCATCCGGCGGTGTCACCCTGGACTCGATCGCAGCCATCGCGGCGACCGGCGTCGACTACGCCTCAGCCGGTGCGCTGACGCATTCGGCGCCGAATTTCGACTGTGCGCTGGATATCGAGGCCTGAGGAGGTCTTTTCCCTCTCCCCGTTCCTACGGGGCCGCAACGAGATTTGCTCGCGCCGAGAGGACTGGGGTGAGGGGCATCTCTCCTCGTATTCGACTGTCGAAAGACCTGTACCCCCTCGCCCGCATCGCAAGAGCGATCTTACGTCTCCCCGCAAGCGGGGAGACGTAAGAAAGGTTACCCTGTTCGCTCACGCCATCTCGGCCGAGCTCTTCGCTTCCTCGGCGAGTTCGGGGGGAGTGCGGCGGTCTGCGCGGGATGCCCCAGTTTGGTTTCCTCGCTGCCGTCGCCCCAGGCGCAAGGCCGGTAGAAGGTGTGGACCGCGCATCTTCTTCATCTCGGCCACCCAGGACGGATGCACCCACTACGCGTGGTAGTGCGTCGACTTGCCGACCTCGGGCGCCGGATCTGGCCACCAGCATCGCCTTCCAGAGTTTCTGGCGCGCTTCCGCCTGCTTCCTGCTTCAGCGGTTCGAGCGGCTGTATCGTCAGCGAGCGCGCAGCGTCGCGGGCCTGGAACCGATTGGGATTGCGAGCGGCGGCGCGCGAACGGCTGAGGCGCCAGCGAAGAGGCGGTGTGCTACTGCCGGTCTCTCCTGGCGTTGATGCGAAGATGCAGAGCCAGTGCCGAAGGACGCGAACCGCGCGCCCTTCGGACGGGTACGCAAACACACAAGTCGCTACGCGCACGCTACGCTTACGCCAGAAAAATCGAACCGCAGTACATCCGTGCGATTCGAGTCTTCTCGTGAGTATCTAATTTAGGTTGCTGGGGCGTTAATCGGCGTTGCACGTGCAGCGCACGCAAGCGAACAGAGGTGGTTTCACGCAGTGACCGCGTGCACTGGTAAACCGCCGCTCATGGAAACGATAAACATCCGGTCAACGAGGTGAGAAGCCCTGCACGCCCGTATCATAAGGGACTCGCTGTGTTTCCCACTGTCTCACCATTGTCGTGCGGCCACTCCCTCGACCTCGCATCGGTGTCGCCAGGAATTTATGAAGGGTGCCCGGAAGCCCGATCGTGACCGGCAGGCCCTTCATGATCTCGAAGAAGCACCACGAAGTCGGCATGTGCCGCCGCGGGTTCGGAGCATCTATAGCTTGCCTGCTCAACCGTAAACTCGGTGTCCTGCATGTCGCGCTAGTGCTTCTCGAGCAGCGTGTGGATCCGCGTCAACTCTTTCAATACCTGCGGCAGCGGCGATCCATCGACGCGTTGTGGGATCCCGGTTTCCGTGCTGCCTCACTGATGTTCTGCGGCGCACGAATGCTCGCCCATTACGCTCTTTGCACGGAATTCACGTTGCTTGCGGCTCGCGCTCTACAGGATGCCCCACGCGCGATAGCGTCCCCGGCCCGTGGTCTCGCGAAGGTCGAGTTCGGCGACAAGGTTTTGGGCCGCACGAGGCGTGATCCCAAGCTCCGCCGCGATCATGCCGGCCGAGACGATCGGCCGGGTCAGCACGTAGTCGAGGAGCGCCGGCAGTTTTGAAGTGGCGCGCCGGCCGGCGAGTTTTCGGGCCAGCAGGTTTCTGGTCATCAGCCAGCGGTCGTGGTCCTTTAGGCCGGCCTCGGCGGCGGCCGTCATCGCCTCGAGCTGCACAACCAGCCGCGCTGCGACGTCACGCGCCCGCCGACGCTCACGCGAGATGCTTTTCAGCCCTCCATGCAGGCACAACAAATACCAGCGTGTCTTGCCGCGGTCGCGCAGCACGCTAGCTGCGAGCAGGCACCCTAGCCAAGGCGTATGCTCGAGCGGTTCAATCGCGTCCCAAGCATCCGCGGCGATTGCAGCCGCCAGAGTCGGCGGCAGCTTGCGGGTCTCATCGACGACGGCGCGCCAGTCGTCGAGGCGGCCGTCCTCGTCCCAGTCCGGATCGTAGACGAGCGAGTCCCGCTCTGGCCACGACCGAAGCTCGTCGGCGAGTCTGCGCTCCGCCTTGGCGTTGGCGGCGTCGACCGCGGCGAAGGCCGCGGCCAGATGGGGATCGGCGTTCATGACGCCAAGCGGTCTGTCGAAACCCACCGCGTCCCGCTCTGCGTCCTCGTTGAGCCCGAGACGTTCCTCGACCTCCTCTCGCTCGCGCCGGCCCCGAAGGTCAGCCAGTCCAGAAACCGACAGCGCCCAATTGGGCTTCGCGTCGGCAATGCGCCGACGGGCACGCAGCACGGCGTGAGCCCGGGTCAGCTCGTGGGTGGGGGCGCGGACGTCCATGCCGGCGTCGTGGAGCACGAGGTCATCGAGGTGGACAAGTTCGCCGTCAAGCCACAGAGTGGCGCAAGCGTCGACGAAGTGCATTCGGCTGATCGCACCGTCACGGATTGGGCTTTTGGCCAGTCGCTCGTCGAGGCGGGCGACAGCATCCTCGGCCGCGGCAAGCGGCCCCGCGAGCTGAGCCCAAGGCATCGGATCGGAGATTTTGTAGCCCGAAGACAAGGCCTTGATAACCTTAAGAGGAAACGGCGAAACGGAACCTAACACACCTTTATGTTCCGTCACAGCGAGGCCTGTTCCCGCTCTCCTCTCGCTATCGATAAGCACGCCTTATCGGTAGGGTGGCTCCACAGTGCGATCAGCACGCGCAGCGCTGTAGATCACCAGCGCCAAGCCTCAAATCAACCACAAATCGCCACTCGTGCCAACCCCTGCCCTATTCCGGACCAGCCGCACCTTTCCGGTGACTGTGCCCTCCCCGGCAAAGCAGGCCGCCCGCGAAAAACGGGCTTCGCGGAGGCAAGGTGAAGCGTAGGTAAAAACAGCCCCGGAAATTGACGCCCGCCGGACCGCCCTTGCCCGAAGGGAGAATGGCGTCCAACGAGCCGTGCGGTCTCAGGCTGCACCGGGATTGCGGCAATGAGCATCAGCTAGCTAATCTTCGAGCCCCTCCGCGGTCGCGCTGACCCAAAGATTAGTGCCGACGCCACGACACCCCCCTTCCCCACGGCCTGCGGCGACGTCAGACGCGTTCCGATTTCCTGCAGGCGAGCCAAAAGCCCGTGTGCCTCGTCTCAGTCGCTGATGAGCGCGATGAAGGGCGATGCGCCGATGAATCTCCTCATACAGGCCGTCGCGGATTCCTTTTGGCGCGCTGACCGCCGCGGAGTTGCCCCCCTTTTGGCACATCCGGGCAGAACTGGACGCCGCGGTGGAGGAAAAACGACCTCGGCTCTATCTCGAGCTCATGAGCGCGTGCCAATGACTGTTGGGGCGAGGCGGACCCTTTTCCACCACCGTCACATTCCGCGCCATCGCTTTAGTCTGCGGGATTCTCGATATACAAGGCTATGGCATGCTCCTCTAGACGCAACCGTCCCTAGGTGATTTCGATACAGGGAATACGGGAGCAGGCCGCGTTAGTAGGACCGCCAAGATCGCTGGCCTTCCGGGCGGCCTCAGGTCGACGTGCGGCTCTTTATGGTGCTGACTGGAACTTTATGGTTAACGGCTGATAAACGCCTCCCCTATTCCTCCGTCCTTTCCGCTCCCCTACCCTGCCCTTTCCGTCTCCGGACACGAGGCGCGCTTTGTTTCCATTGTTGCCGCCCTAGCTGACCTCGATCCGCCCCGGACGACCACAACCTCGTCGATGCCCCTCGCCCGCGCTTGCGTGGTTTCAAGACAACCGATCCGAGACCCGCTCGGAAAACCCTCGGCGCGGTGCGACCTGGATGCTGGAAGGCGCCAGGAGGCGGAGCTGAGGAAGCCTCCGCCGACTACATCTGCATTCGCCCTCGGCTGCGAGCGGGAAATGGACTGCACCGCCGTTGATCCGCATTGTGGCCCGTTCCGCGAAGATGAAGAGATGCCGTTCCTTCCGAACTTGATTGGCCGAGACCGGTTTCGGCGACACGGATCGCCCGACCGGCTCCGGTCTACCTGTTGCCCGTCGCGCCGCCATCCCTGCTGCTTTCTTAGTCCCGCCAGTCGCGTGGAGCGTGGGACCCAGCAACCCGGATGGCACGGCGGATGATCCGCATAGGACACCCGCGAGGGATAACAGGTCCAACCCCGTGCCTGAGCTCGAACGCCTGCCGCGCGAGGTCCACTGCTTCCGGGGTGTTGTGCCGCTTGGGAGCCGACCGTCCGCCAAAGCCCTTGATCGTCACGGTATGCGGGCTGACGTCGCGGTCGTGCTGTGCGAGCGCGACATGTTCGCAGCCGATGATCATGCGGCTTCGAGGGTGGAACGGCGGCTGGGAGCGCGCCGGCTTTAGCGGTCAAAGAGGGCACTTTCCCTCGCTGCAGCGCTCGCCGAGTCGACTCGCCATTCCAAGCCAGCACGCGTCGAATCGGTGCAAACGCAAGCGCCCGCATCTGGTGATGCGCTGGACGACTTGCTCGTGACGGTCGCGGGACTCTCGGCCTGCCATCCTTCCGACCTGCCATCCCCCGCGTCTGCACGGTCTCGGCGCGGGCGCCGCGCTGCGGATGTTGCGGTTGCGGCTGAGCGGAGCGCGCCAGGGCTCAACGCTGGATTTGATCCGAATGGGGCGGTGATAGAGTTCGAGCGCGAGTCGATTGCGGGAACTGTGTCGGGCCCGACTGGAGAAAGTTGACCGCGGTCAACTTCTGTTTAAGAGCGGCGCCTTCGGAACCTCAGCAGCCGCGCAGGCAACGTGCCGAGAGTTGACCGCGGTCAACTTTAGACCACCCGCGGGCCGATTCGGACCGTTAAGGATTGGTTTACCCTTTAACTGTTGCGAGACCGGCCAGAATCGGGCGTAATAGCCACGCTTTGCGCATGCCGTGCATCCGAAATTCGTAACTACGCGAGAAAGCCGTGGCCCTGAACGACCAACAAGCGATGGCGTCAATCACGCCTGGCGCGCCGCAGGCGATCCACGACACGATCGCGGCAGACGCGCGGGAACTGTCGGCGAAGCTGCACGCCCACCGAACGAAGCTGTTCCCGCCAAAAGCACGCAAGCATCTGCGCCGCTTTACATCTGGCGAAGTCGCTAAGCTCGTCGGCATTAATGACGGCTACCTCCGCCAATTGTCGCTGGAGGGCAGGGGCCCTCAGCCGGACACCAGCCCATCGGGTCGAAGGTCGTACACATTCGACGATATTCAAAGTCTTCGTGCTTATCTCGATGAATCCGGCAAGGGTGCGCGCCGATACCGACCGTATCGCGTCGCGGGCGAACAGTTGCAAGTCATTGGCGTCGTTAATTTCAAGGGAGGGTCGGGTAAGACCACGACCGCCGCGCATCTCGCCCAACATCTCACACTGCAGGGCTATCGAGTGCTCGCGATCGATCTGGATCCGCAGGCCTCGCTCTCCGCGCTGCACGGCTATCAGCCCGAGTTTGATGTCGAGGAAAACGGAACTCTGTACGGCGCCATCCGCTACGACGACGCGCGTCGCGAACTGAATGAGATCATTCGGCAGACTTACTTTTCGGGGCTCGACATCGTTCCCGGCAACATCGAACTGATGGAATTCGAACATGAAACCCCGAAAGCGCTAGCTGCGCGCCAGTCGGGTGACCCGCTGTTCTTCGCCCGCGTTGCCCGTGCCCTCGCCACGGTCCAGGACCGCTACGATATTGTCGTGATCGATTGTCCGCCTCAACTCGGATTTCTCACGCTTTCTGCGCTCTGCGCAGCAACGGCAATTCTGATCCCTGTGCATCCGCAAATGCTCGATGTCATGTCGATGTGCCAGTTTCTAATCATGACATCCGACCTTCTTGCCGTCGTGGCCAAAGCAGGCGGCAACATGAATTACGATTGGATGCGCTATCTCGTCACGCGTTATGAGCCCGGTGATGGACCGCAGGCCCAAATGGTCGGCTTTATGCGCTCGCTGTTTGGCGACCGCATGGTCACGAACATGATGCTGAAAAGTACGGCGATCTCGGACGCCGGCATCACGAAGCAAACGCTCTATGAGGTCAGCCGCGATCAGTTCACACGGGCTACCTACGACCGCGCCATGGAATCGCTAGACAGCGTCAATGGTGAAATCCAAAGCCTCATCCAGGCTGCGTGGGGGAGGGCCTAATGGGTCGAAAAAACCTGCTTGCGGACCTCATTGATGACAAGTTGACCGCGGTCAACGAACCCTCGTCAGGTGAGCCCAGCGACAATCGCAGACCAACCCAGCCAACACTTGGGTCGCGCGGAGCGGTCGGCGCCATGAGCCGTTCACTCGAGATGCTGTCCGCGGAGCGCGATGCCGCCAAGGCCTTGAGCGAGCAGCTCACCACCGGTCAAACCGTCGTCGAGATCGCCCCAGATTTGATCGACGCCTCGATCGTTCCCGATCGTATGACGAGCGTGGACGAGAAGCACTCTGCCCTCGTTGAATCGATCCGCGCCAATGGGCAGTTGGTTCCCATCCTCCTTCGCCCGCATCCTTCCAGCCCGGGCCGGTTTCAGATTGCCTATGGCCATCGTCGCGTTCGTGCGCTCGCCGAACTTGGCCGCCCTGCGCGGGCCGTGGTCCGCGATCTTAGCGACGAAGACCTGGTGGTGGCACAAGGCAAGGAGAATGGTGAGCGGGAGGATCTGTCTTTTATTGAGCGGGCAACTTACGCCGCCGCGCTCGAGGATCGTGGATTCAAGCGCGAGATCATCATGGCGGCGCTCAGCGTCGACAAGACGGAGCTCTCTCGCCTCATCACGGTCGCGCGAGCCCTTCCCCGCAGCCTACTCGATGCAATCGGGCCAGCGCCAAAAACCGGCCGCCGGCGCTGGATGGAGTTGGCAGAGCGGCTTGAAGGTCGCCACGACCAAAAGGTATTGGCCGACAGCGTTGCGAGCGATCGGTTTGTGCGCGCTACTTCCGATGAACGGTTCGCGATAGCTTTCGCCGCGCTCGCACTCCGCAAGCCCAAAGTTGCACGGCCGACAATCTGGGCGGACGACGGAGGCAAAAAGATCGTAAAGATTGAACGTCGCGCAGATCGCATCACGCTAGCTGTAGATGAAAAGGCCGCCCCTGCGTTTGGAGACTTTGTGATTTCGCGGCTGCCGGAACTCTACCGGGCATTTCTCGATGGAGGCACCGATGAGTGACATCGGGCGTCTTGCCGCTTTGGATATGGCGCTGCCTGGACCTCACACGGTCGGGCAGCGCGATGCGTACCCGCGTTTCCGTCCTCTCACCGTAGGAGCATAGCGGAAAAGAAAAAAGGCCCCCGGAACGTCTCCGTCCGAAAGCCTTCTCTCGTCACGTTTGGCGACTGACAGAGAATCACTTTCACGAATCGCAGTCAAGCGTCTTTAGCGACGGCACCGTTTTGGTGAGCGGATTTTCTTTGCCCGCATGAGGCAAAGACATGCAGTCACACTCCCCAACGACGCCCTTTGGGCGGCGATCGCTGACGCTTGCCCATGTGGCAAGCCAGATGGTCGCAACCGAACGTCCGCCCGAAAAGATCGTCCATAAGTGGAAGATCTTCCACGCCATCTGCACGGCACGGCCGCGCCTTGGCGTGTCGGAACGCTCGCTCTCGGTCTTGAACGCGCTCTTAACGTTCCATCCCGAGACCGCACTGACGGGGGCAGGCGATCTGATTGTCTTCCCGTCCAATCATCAACTCAGTCGGCGGGCGCACGGCATGCCAGCGTCAACGCTGCGACGTCACCTCTCCGTGCTGGTCGACGCGGGCCTGATCGTTCGGCGCGACAGTCCCAATGGCAAGCGGTATGCGCGGAAGGACAATGCCGGCGACATCGAGCTCGCCTTCGGCTTCGATCTGTCGCCGCTGGTCGTGCGCTCGGAGGAGTTCGAGAGCCTGGCAGCCGATATCGAAGCCGAGGCCCGCGCACTCAAGCTCGTACGAGAGCGCATCACGCTGTGCCGGCGCGACATTGCGAAGATGATTGCAACTGGCATCGAGGAAGCCGTTCCGACGCGAAGGGGAGGGCAGGGGCCTGCCGATTGGCAGGTTGTGCACGCCGCCTTCCGCGCGATCGTCGACCAGATTCCGCGCACGGCCACCCGCCAGCAGCTCGAGCCGATCGCCGACGAGTTGTCTCAGCTTGCCGACGACGTGCTCAATCTTCTGGAAGAACACATCAAATCCAAGAATCCGAGCGCCAATGAGTCCCACCCTGAGCGCCACATACAGACTTCAAATCCAGATACCCCAATTGATCTTGAACCTGTCTTCCGAGAAGGCAGGGCGGCGGGAGCTGAGCCTAAACCTCAACCGTCGCGAGTCGGGGAGGGGGCCTATCCGTTGGGAATGGTCCTGAGTGCGTGTCCCGACATCGTCGATTATGCGAAGGGTGGGGTTTCGAACTGGCGCGATTTCCTCGCTACCGCGGCCGTTGTGCGATCGATGCTGGGCATCAGCCCGAGCGCCTGGGAGGAGGCGCAAAAAGTCATGGGCGAGGTGCCCGCAGCCATTGTCGTCGCGTGCATCCTGCAGCGCGGGACGGCGATCAATTCCGCCGGCGGTTATTTGCGCGGTCTGACGCGAAAAGCCGAGGTCGGCGAATTTTCGCTTGGCCCGATCCTGATGGCGCAGATCAATTCTCGCCGGCGAGACAAGCAGCGGGCGTGAGGCGATGAGGCGCCGCCCAAACCTTACGTTTCTCGTGGATCGAAGAGGCCAGTCCAACCGGCTGCGGCGGTGTCGACGCAAAGCTGTTCGCAGAGATCGTCATGGCAAAACACCACCCGATCCTCACTCTGTTTTTCCAGCCTCGTCATGGAGGCGCCGCTGAGCGGCGGATGGAGGTGGCGCGGTTCGCGGACGGGGGGCCGAGCTTGGGGGCGCTAATCCCGTTGGATGGGAGATGGTCGAGCACGCTGTTCCGGGACAACAGACTTTCGCATCTGGTGCAACTTAGACGGTCGCCTCCAACCGCAGCCGAGCAGCGACAGTCTTTTTGAGGAGCTTCTGGAGAGAGGCTAATGAAGAGACGAGATCGGTGCCGCGATCCACGGACCGTTCCGCTCGATGCGAGTGGGTGCGGTTTTCCTTCGACGGCCGGCAGTCAGGCCGGCAACGTTCTCAACCTCCTCCGGAGCACCAGTAGTATCGATCTACGTACAGCCTCGCAGAAGATCTCCAAGGCGAGGCAAGTACCTGCCTATCTTAAGCGGAACGATACGACGCCTCAAGGAACGCACTTTCTCTCCATCGAATAGGGCGGGATTGACCAGCAGCATCGTGCTTGGAATGACAGCCCTTTTTCAAATGGACATGTTCGAGGGAGGAGTGATCGATGCTGCGCCGCTGAACATCAAGCGCCTCACGCCGGAACTGTTCGTGGCGACAAAGTTGGAAGCATATCTCGGCCGCGGCAACGACGATCTCCTAGGCAGCCGTGACATCGAGGACATCCTTCTCGTCGTTGATGGGCGAGAGGAACTCGTGGCTGAAATCCAAAACGCAGACGATGATGTTCGCTGCTACATTGCAGAGAAGTTCAAAGCGCTCTTAGGTCATGAGGATTTTGATCATTTTCTCGACGGCAATATCAAGGGACCTGAAGGCCGGGTCGATATTGTACGAGAGCGCTTTGTCGCCATAAGCCAGAGCAATGCTGGCGAGCGAGAGGGGAATGGAGATCAATCGGCGCAGTGAGCAATGAAAGAGGCGGCGCGATAACCGGGATTGCGGGGGAGTCGGAGTGCGCCCCGATGCCGTGTTATGTCTCCTTCTCGACGGATCAACCTCTGCCCCAACAAGCGGTGACCTTGCCCGCCAGATTATCCGCGATGTCGTAGACTGGTACGTCGCCACAGACGAAGCCGCAATGGCAGAAAGCCTCAGCCGGCAATTGCGCCGCACTCATCGCAGTTTATCTGGGCGATTTCCGCGGGACAGCGTGAGCTACGTGCTCGCCCACGTGGTGAACCAATGCCTGCGACTCGCCTCGGTTTCGCCCGCGCTGCTCGAGGTCTATGCCGACGAGGGCATGTCGCTCAAGCAGTTGATGGCCTTCGCCGTCACCGCGGATCACGGCCGCCAGGAGCAGGTCTGGCAGACCATCTCCGGCTCTTGGTAGAAAGAGCCTTATCAGATCCGCCGCATGCTGACGGAGAAGTCGGTGCGCGCCTCCGACCGTCGCGCCATGTTTGTTGGCCTAGATGCCTACGAGGCAGCCGGTGGCGTGGTGCTGCGCAACCCGTTCCAGTCCGACGACGGCGGCTGGCTCGAGGACGTCGCTCTGCTCGACGGTCTGGTCGCTGAGAAGCGAAAGGCAGAGGCGGAAACGATCGCCGCCGAAGGCTGGAAGTGGATCGAGCTCCCAGGGTGCGAAGCTCATCGGCCAGTACGACAGCTCAGCGCTTTGTCGCTGGGTGGCATCCGACCGCTCGCCTGGACCTGCGCGGCAACACGCGCTTAGCCCTACGTATCTTGCGGCCGAGAAGTCGATTGGATGACTCCAGTTCTCATGTGATCCATCGTGAAATCCGAACCTGCCATCGGATTACTTGATCTCCGTCACCAAACGATTGCGTCCCAACGATACTGCGTCGGCCGCACAAATGCTGACCTCTAGTGGATAGGGACAATGACACTCTCAGAAACGAACTTCCGCTTACTTCGAACAATCAAGAATGTTGTTTTGACTCTTGCGGCGGCGTCTCTCGCGTCGAGTGGGGCACAAGCTGCTGACCTGCCAGTCAAAGCCAGAGCAGTGGAGTACGTGAAGGTCTGCTCACTGTACGGCGCTGGCTTCTACTACATCCCTGGCTCGGACACTTGCATCAAGCTTGGCGGATATCTGCGCACTGACTTTGTCGCGAATAGCAACAGCGATTTTGACCCGGCCGCCAATGGCGTAGCGGGAGCACGCAACCGTTTAGGCAACAGCTACACTTGGCGCGCTCGTGAAGGACTGAGCATCGACACGCGCACCGCGACTGAGTACGGCCTCCTTCGCACCTATTTCTCGGGCGTGTTCACCTGGACGTCGGGCGGCTATACTGGCGCCGGCACGAGCGCCGTCAATGGGGCGACCGCTTACACAACGTCGACCGCTTCACAGGTCGCTGGTGGTTCGCTCGGCGTCTACTCCGCCTTTATCCAGTTCGCAGGCTTTACGATGGGTAAGGCCGTCTCACAGTTCTCGGCGCCCTGGACCAACTATCCAGGCAACGAGTTCGATGATCTTCCGGGCGGCGGCGGATGGGTCACCGGCGTGAACCAGTTCACCTATACCGCTGACTTTGGACAAGGCATCACGGCCGCTTTCTCAGCCCAGGATCAGGTCGCCTACGGCACGACCAATATCTGGAATGTAAGTGGAGCAACGGCGGCTGCCCTCGCGACCGGTGCGTACGGTACTAACAACATCGGCGGTTCATCGTCTCCAGACCTCATCGCGATGGTTCGTATTGACCAGGGCTGGGGTCTCTTCCAGGCGTCGTTCGCGGCGCACGACAACCATGCTGGGTACTACGGTGGCGACGAAGCGACCGGGCATCCGAACGACAAGTGGGGCTGGGCTGCTGCTTTGGCCTTGTCAATCAAGAACATCCCGACTGGAGCCGGTGACACGATCAACGTGTCAGGCGCTTATACCAACGGCGCGACCCGCTACAACTTCAACGATTTGATGCCAACCACCTACGCGATGTACGGCGGCACGGGCTGGCAGGTGCTTATCAAAGCGTCGGCCTGGCGGGCTTGTCTGACTCCGTGTTCGTTGCCGGTGCGGGCCAGGAGCTAACCAGGACGTACGGCTTCCATGCTGGTTACACACACAACTGGGATCCTCATTGGAATAGTGCCATCTACGGCGGCTGGGGCGCCGTTCGGTATAACAGCGCAGCGAAGGGCTACATCTGCGGTGCATTCGTAGCCAACGTTGCGCTGTCGAGCGGCAATGCTGGCTGTAATCCTGATTTCAACTATGGGGTTGTCGGCGTCGTCACGCGCTGGACACCGGTCAAGAACCTGACCTTCACGGCAGATCTCGCCTACACCATGCTCGACCAAAAGTACGCGAGCGGAAGTACAGTGACACTGCCTGTGCAGTCTGCGGTCGCCAAGCCGGCGGCTCTTTACGAATTGAAAGATCAGAGCACGCTGACCCTGCTCTTGCGGGCTCAGCGGAACTGGTGAGGCTCTGTCTAAACCAGCGGAAGGAGAAAAGAGGGCTCAAAGAACGAAGTTAACCTCCAAGGAGGCCTCCGGCATGCCCGCCGGGGGCCTTCTGCAAATAGTATCTAAATCAGAGCTGAGCATACGGCGGCTTTCAAACGGCGTTGAAGGACCCTTGTTCTTGGTCCAGACGAAGGGCCGAGCGTCGTCGTTGTGGGCTTTGCTCTCACGTTCAAGAAAAGCGGGTGCTAGGTGAGATCTTCAGCAAGCTGGAATGCTGCTACGACAATCTTATGCCGTCTCCGCAAGGGCGGTCTTCTTACAAAGACGAACGAGCCACCGGCAAAAAGCGCGAGACATTTCGGGATTATCGCCTCGGTCGACAGCATAGGCGCGATACTGCATGCCGCTGGGAGTGCGCGATCGTGGAATCACATTGAGAGCTCCACCACGTACCAGGTCACTTACAATGATTTCGGGCGCGACGAGAAGACATTTGCCCGTCATCACCGCCGGCAGGGCCAGGTAATTGTGATCATATCGCGCTCCCGATTTTATATCTTTTGGGGTCAGGTTCATGGCCCGAAGCCATGTCGGCATTATGTCAGGCCGGGATGTGATGTTCAGGATGGGTACTGTGCGAACAACCGGGAGGCTCTTGCCATCGACGTGATTTGGTGAGCCCACACATACGAGTTGCTCGTTGTAGATTTCCCAATCATCTGCCGGCTCGATGACGGAAAGATCCCGTGTGATCAAAATGTCGTAATCGTCGGACGACGTCGGTTGCGAAAGTGAGCTAATCACATCCACAACTACGCCGCCCATTTCATTAGAAAAAGCTTGGAGATTTGGAATCAGAAAGGCGTAAGCGAAAGTCGAGAGTGACGTGCGGACTACAATCCGATTGGTGTCCCGACGATTCCGTCGGCGCATTCTCTTGGCGGTGAAGCAAACGGTATCTAGCGGTTCTGCAACCGTGTTCGCAAAAAGCCGCCCGAATTCCGTCAATTCGCTACGCCGGCCGCGACGCTGCATGAGGTCACTGCCCAGATACTCCTGCAGCACGGCGAGGTAGCGGCTGACCGAACTCTGGGTCATTCTCAAGGCGCTAGCCGCGCGGGTTACGCTTCCCTCGCGCGCAATTGTGACGAATACCCGGATCGCATTGAGTGGCACTTCATCCGTTTCGGTAGCCATTTTGTGCTCCGGAATTTCGGGCATGCCCGTCAGTTCTCGCAGGAGGGCATTGCCAGAAATCAATCGTCCATCACATTATTCGATGATCGTAGCCGGGTTACTAGATACCAACTGCAGGTCGCGCGCGAAAGCGATTTCGCTCGGACGCGGTGCAATCCGTGCGAACGAGCTCAGTTCTAGGTGCGCACATTGGTTTCCAAAGGCGCGACGAAATCGTGCCGTTAAATCGGCTGGCGTGATCGTTCTTTGCGCAGTCATTCTTCTGGAGGAGAGTGGCGTTTATAGCAATTGTCGAACAGCAAAAACTGCGCCCGAGCAGAGCTCAGACGCAATGACGCCGTCTTGGACAAGAGATCTAGCGAAGGAAGCGAGCTTCGGCCGCCTTGACGCTATCCACGTTCTGGAGGTCGAAAATCTCTTCGACCGGCAGAATATCCTTGTGGACGTTCTGGACGCCGCCATCGGCAATGATTCGGCGGAAGGTTTCTCTCATCGCAGTTGCAGCAGCGCGGATACCGTAATTGCCGTAGATCATTACGCGGATATTCCCGAGTGCTTTGACCCGCTCGGCGTCGAGATCCGGGTAGGCGTTCGGCACGATCGCTAGCGGCACCGATCCGCCCCAGGCGCGCGAAAAGCTTTCGATCTCTGATGCATCCTTCTTTTTCGAATGGATCAGCACCATTTCGGCGCCGGCCTCTACGTAAGCTTTTGCTCGGTGCAGAGCTTCCGTTTCGCCGAGACCCGCAATCAGGGCTTCGGTGCGGGCGATAACGAGAAAATTTGGGTCCCGTCTTGTCGCAACAGCGGCCTCGATCTTGCCCTGGAACTCCTCGATGCGGAGCAGTTCCTGGCGTCCGCCAGCCATAAGGCTTGTCACTTTCGGAAAGGTTTTGTCTTCGATTACCACAGCGCTGGCGCCAGCTCGCTCGTATTCCTGAACGGCGTGGATCACGTTGATTGCATTGCCATAACCGGTGTCAATGTCAGCGATGATCGGCAGCGTCGTGCGTCCAGCGATCGAGCGCAGCATGTCGAGATGCTGGGTCATCGAGATCAGGCTCATATCGGGCAGACCGTAAAGCGCGGAGAGTTCGAAGCCCGATGCCCATAAAGCATCGAACCCGGCCTCTTCGGCCAGCAGAGCCGAAAGAGGGCTATGGGCGGCCATGACATGGATGAGACCGGTCTCGTCCAGGCGAGCACGAAGGCGTTTGACGGAGGACATCGGAAAATCCTTCTTTCGCGGATACGGCTCGCCATCACTGGGCGGGGTCACCTCAGGCACCTGATCGCGCAATTGGGCCGCGCCAGCGGTGATGATCTTGGCTTTTTGAGGGACGGACGACATCTGAGTCGGTCTAAAACGAGAGACAAGAGCCAGCACCTGAGTGAAAAGCGGAAATCGTGCCGGTTTCTAATTGCTCTTAAACGGGCCAACCAATGGTGTGATCGCATTCCTACGATCTAGTGATCGAACATGTCGATGTTGGTCTCGTGGCTCGTTTCATCTCAGACTTGCCTCGAGCGTCAAAGGGGGGAACATCGCTCTGCGCCACGGTCGATCACTCCAGGCCATATTTGGTTGCGCTAACAGTGAGAGCGCTGACGTCTCTCTAGTTAGGCAGCTTCACTCACCCCAATGGGGAGCGAGCCAGTTCCGAGGAGGCACCTTTGTCTGCCCGGAAGCCTCATGTCATCTCATCTGCGCACGTGAACATCGACTTACTCGATGAATGTCATCGCAGCGTAGTATTTCGCGGCTCTAACGTCGGACACGTTTGGCAAGCACGAGATCCAGCGATCTTGGTTTTCGGCTTCTGCGAGGATCTGCTGATCACCGCAAGGTCAAGGCTATGCGTTCCGTACTGATTGAAGCGAATTCCGGGAGACGGTGATGACCCGCAGCCATCTGACACGGCGAGAGGCTTTGACTGGTGCGGTCGCAGCAGGTTTGTTGCCGACCGCGAGCGCCGTCTGGGCTGAGAGCGACGGCAAGAAACCAGCCCGGCGGCGATTAAGAGTTGGCATGTCCGGCTTTCCCCGCACGTTTGACCCAGTCATCGCAACCGACACCGCCATTCGGCGGATCATGCCACAGCTGTTCGATAGCCTCATTGCCTTTGACCACACCAATGGGATGGCGCTGCGGCCGGCATTGGCCGAACGTTGGGAGCGAGTCGATGCGCAGTCGCTGCGGCTGTTCCTGCGCAAAGGCGTGGCGTTCCATGATGGAAGCCCGCTGACTGCCGAAGATGTCGCCTTTAGCCTGGGGCCCGACCACCTGTTGGGACCGGGCCGCAGCGGAATGTCCGATGCGCTGCAGTCGCTGGACCGGCTCGACAGAGTGGATATCGTCGATCCCTATACGGTCATTGTCCACGCCAAAGGGAACGACGCGCTGCTTGAGCAGCGTCTGGCCTCCTGGGGAGCGGAGATCGTCAGCAAGCGCGCGTTCATCGCCGCGGGCTCGTGGGAGCGCTGGACGGCAGCTCCTGTAGGGAGCGGCCCGTACAAGCTCGTCAATTACAAGCTCGACATCCATGTCACGTTGACTGCGCACGATGCATATTGGGGCGGACGGCCACCATTTGAGGGCGTCGAATATCGCATTATTCCCGAGCTTTCCGCGCGCGTGAACGGCCTTCTTGCCAACGAGCTCGACATCATCACTGACATCCCACCCGATCAATTCGAGCGTATCGAGAAGCGCGCCGATCTCCAGATCTCGGGCGGGCCAGTACAGAATATCCGCTCGCTCGTGCTCGACCAGAACGATCCAGTGCTGAAAGATGTGCGGATCCGCCGTGCGATGAGCCTTGCGCTCGATCGCAAGCTCTTGATCGAGAGCCTGTGGGCGAACCGTCTGCCGATTCCGAATGGCTATCAACTCGCGAGCTATGGCCACGGCTACATCGAGGATTTCCCCGCGCTGCTTTATGATCCTGATAAGGCCAAGGAGCTGGTCGCTGCGGCGGGCTACAAAGGAGAGCCGATCATTTATCGGCTCCTCAACAACTACTACCCCAATCAGATCTCTGGCGCGCAAACCATGATCGAGATGTGGCGTGCAGTCGGCCTGAACGTCAAAATCGAGATGATGGAAAACTTTGCCCAAGTTCAGCGCCAGCCGGTGCGGGCGATCTTCGACACCTCCAACACGGCGTTGTTTCTGGATCATCTTGGCCATCCCTGGCGTGAATACGGCCCCAGCGGCGCCCTGCCGAAGTCGGTCGGGGTCTGGAAGAACGAGGAGTATTTCGCCTTGGGCGCGCAGCTCCAGGAGACCGCTGAGCCCGAGCAGCGCCGTCCAATCGTGCGCCGCATGCTCGAGATCATCAATGAGGTCGATCCGCCCTGTGTGATTTTGCATGTGTCCGGCCAGTTCTATGGCAAGCGGCGCGACATACCCTGGTTGCCGGGGCTGACGCTCGATCTCAATTTCGGCCCATTCAACAGCGCCTTGATCCGGACCTGAATCAGGATGAATGACACGTTGCTGCGCTTGCGCGCAGCTCCACCACGTGGGCTGCCCGGCTCCCGCAGTCCCTACGACGCCGCCCGCGAGGAGCAGCCGCGACGACGCTGGCAGGACAGGGAGATCAGATGACACCACTTCTTGAGATTACAGGGCTGCAGGTTGCTTTCGACCAGGTGCCGGTGCTGCGTGGAATAAATCTTGGCCTCCGCCGTGGCGAAGCGCTGGGCATGGTCGGCGAAAGTGGTTGCGGAAAGTCGGTGACTTGGCTTGCGGCGCTTGGTCTCTTGGGGTCGCGCGCCCGGACGGCAGGCAGCGTACGCTTTGCTGGCGAGGAGCTTCTCCATGCTCCCGCCCGTCATCTGGAACAGGTGCGTGGTCGCCGAATTGCAATGATCTTTCAGGATCCGACCAGCTCGCTCAATCCGGTGCGTACCGTGGGCGATCAGATCGGCGAAGCTCTGCAACTCCATCGTGGAATGGACAGGCGCAGCGCGCTGAACGAAGCGCGTCGCCTGCTGGATCAGGTCGGCATTCCCGATGCGACGCGACGGCTTGGCGCCTATCCGCACGAGTTTTCCGGTGGGCAGAATCAGCGGGTCATGATTGCCATGGCGCTTGCGGGACAGCCCGACATCCTCATCGCCGATGAACCCACCACCGCTTTGGACGTCACTATTCAGGCGCAGATCCTTGAGCTACTGCAAGAGATTCAGCGCGAACGAGGCATGGCGCTGGTCCTGATCTCACATGATCTGGGCGTTGTCGCCGAGATCTGCGAGCGCGTGCTGGTGCTTTACGCCGGGCACATCATTGAAGAAGCACCCGCCGTGCGTCTGTTCGACCATCCCACTCATCCATATACACGCGGGCTTGTTGGGGCCCTCCCGAATCTAGACGGGCCTCGGCAGCGCCTCGCCGCCATTCCCGGCGTCGTTCCGAGCCCGGCGGACCTTCCGCCAGGATGTCCCTTCGCGCCACGCTGCGACCTGCGCACGGACCGGTGTGGTGAATGCACTGTCGAATTGACTTCTGTGGAGGATAATGCCGACCACAGAATTGCCTGCCTGCATGTCACCGGCCAGGGGTGCCAGGACGAGACCGTCGCCGCATGACGATGACGGTCGCACCGCTTCTCCAAGCCGATGGGCTTGTCCGACGATATTCCTTGCGCCAGGGCCTGTTTCGGGGCCACTCGACGGTCCACGCCGTCAATGGACTGTCGCTGTCTCTGGCCAGCGGCGAGACGCTCGGACTTGTTGGCGAATCGGGCTGCGGAAAATCCACCGCGGGCCGGCTTCTCATTGGCCTGGAACGACCGGATGCGGGCACCGTCAGCTTCGGCGGACAAGAGTTGCCGCCGATGGGCGATATCCGTTGGCGGCATCTCAGGATGCGAATCCAAATGGTATTTCAGGACCCGCTGGGGGCGCTCGATCGCCGGTTGACGATCGGGGCGCAAATCGCAGAACCGCTCGAAATTCATCGGATCGGCAGCAAGTCCGAAAGAGCGGACCTGATCAATAGGCTCCTCGCTGACGTTGGCCTCAGAACCGATCACGGGGCGCGCTATCCTCATGAACTCTCAGGTGGCCAACGCCAGCGTGCGGTGTTGGCACGAGCACTCGCGACCGATCCGGACCTCATCGTGTGCGACGAGCCGGTGTCCGCGCTCGACGTCTCGATCCAGGCTCAAGTCGTCAATCTTCTGCGTGACCTGCAGGAGCGGCGGCGCATGGCGATGATCTTCATCAGCCATGACCTGCGCGTCGTTCGGCAGATCAGTGATCGCATCGCCGTGATGTATCTCGGCTCGATCGTCGAAGAAGGCTCGCCCGATGCAGTTCTGCGCGCCCCCTTGCATCCGTATTCAAAAGCGCTGGTTTCTGCCGTACCCAAGCCTGGACGGCGTAACGAGCGCACGATCCTGCAAGGTGATCCGCCCAATCCATCGGCGCGGCCCGCCGGCTGCGCCTTCCATCCACGTTGTCCGGCGGCTCTTCCGGCCTGCGCACGGATTGTGCCAGAGCTCACATCCGTAGGCCCAGGACGCAGGGTCGCTTGCCATCTGATCAACAGGGATGGTCTTCAACTTGGGAGCGTCGCCTGATGACCCGCTTCATCATGGTTCGGCTGGCTCGCGCCGTGCTCACCATAGCGATGGTAGTCACATTCGCCTTCGTGGTTCTGCGAGCCTCTGGCGATCCCGCTCGCGCGATGCTGTCGCCGGAAACGTCGGCCGACGCGGTCGAGGCGTTTCGCAAGGCTTGGGGGCTCGATGCACCACTCTGGGTCCAATACGTAAAATATCTTCTTGCGGTCGTCCACGGAGATCTCGGCCAATCCATGCGGGACGGGCGTACTGCCGCCACGGTTGTTGCCGAACGCATCCCGGTCACGCTGATGCTCACTGCTCCGGCACTCGCCCTCAATCTTCTCCTAGGCATTCCGGCCGGCATCTATGCAGCCCTCATGCGCGACAGTTTCACGGACCGTCTGGTGATGATGGTGACGGTAGCGGGCTTCACCGTGCCATCATTCGTGCTCGGGCTCGTACTCGTGCTCGCCTTTGCGGTCGAGCTTCCCTGGTTTCCTTCAGGGGGCGCCGGCAGCGTGCGCCATATGGTCCTGCCGGTGGTCACGCTTGGCCTTGGCGGCGCGGCCGTTCTGGCTCGTTTCACCCGCAGCGCCATGCTCGAGGTGCTCGGGCAAGCCTATATCCGCACGGCGAGTGCCAAGGGTGTGCCATGGCGCAGAGTCGTGACGGGTCATGCCCTGCCCAATGCCGCCATACCAGTGTTGACCATCGTGGGTTTGATGGTAGGCAACTTAATCGCGGGGACGGTGCTCGTCGAAAGCGTCTTTTCCTGGCCGGGAATCGGCAGTCTGCTCGTCGTCTCCGTCGTAAGTCGCGATCTGGCTGTGGTCCAATGCATCTTGCTGCTGGTGGCAGCCGCCATGATCGCGACGAACCTCGCAGTCGATCTCCTTTACGGTATGTTCGATCCGCGTCTGCGCGATACGCGCTCTGCTGGAGGAGCGTAGATGGCGGAAATGTCTGCCGGACAGATGCCGTTTGCTCACGTTAAGAAGAAGAGAGTACTTCGTTGGCGCAATGTTGCTGTGCAAGGCGCCATCGCTTGGCTCGCGCTCATGCTCGTCATCGCGATCCTGGCAGATCGTCTCGCTCCCTATGATTATGCCGCACTTGATCTTCGGCATCGTCTCGCCGCGCCTATTGGCTTCGGGGGGCACGTATCGCATCTGTTCGGCACCGACGAGCTTGGCAGGGATCTGCTGGCGCGCTTACTTATATCGATCCGGATGAGCCTTTTCATTGCTTTTGGAGCCACGTTGATAGGCGCATGCCTGGGTACCACGCTCGGCTTTCTCGCCGCCCATTTCCGCGGCTGGGTCGAACAGGTCATCCTCGCATGTGTCGATTTCCAGGCCAGCATGCCGTTTCTCGTTCTAGCGCTCGCGGTACTTGCATTCGTGGGTAACTCTCTGCTGCTCTTCGTGGCCCTCCTTGGCCTTCATGGCTGGGAGCGCTACGCGCGCGTCACGCGCGCGCTCGCGATGAGCGCGAACACGCAAGGCTATGTGGTCGCCGTACGCCAGCTGGGCGCAGGACCTTGCCGCCTTTACCTGCGCCACATCCTACCGAACATCGCCTCAACCTTGATCGTCACCATGACTCTTGCCTTTCCGGATATTATTCTGCTCGAGAGTGGTCTGAGCTTCCTTGGTCTGGGCGTGCAGCCCCCGCTCACCTCCCTCGGCAATATGGTCGGCTATGGTCGTGACTATCTGACCCGCGCGCCCTGGATACTCGTCCCCTCTTCGCTGATCATCTCGCTCACCACACTGTCCATCTCGCTGGTGGGGGACTGGCTGCGCGACCGCATGGACAAGACATTATCGTGAAGGCCTCTGTAACTTCCCCTGCTACCCGCCGCGTCATCCTTGTCAGTTTCGATGGGCTCCGTCCCGATCTTATAAACGCTACAGCCACTCCTCATCTTCACAGGCTGCAGCGCCAAGGCGTGACCCTCGGCCGGAATGTCACCGTCTATCCGAGCGAAACGCGGGCAGCGACGCCTAGCCTTGTTACCGGCGCATCACCCGGGCGCCATGGCATGGTCGGGAACCAATACCTCGACCGTTCAGCGGTGCCCTCCCGCTACATTGACACGGCGGATGACCAACTGGTCGAAACCCTGGATACGTTGAGCGGCGGGCGTCTCATGGGCGTGCCATCGCTCGGCGAGGTTCTTGCCTCCCAGGGCAAGACGCTCGCGGTGCTCGCGTCCAATTCTGCCGGGACGACCCGCCTGTTCAACCACAAGGCGCGCACGCTCGGTCATCCCACAATCTCGGGGCACTTCGCGCGGCTCGCGACTTCCCGATCTCTTCTCGAGGCGCTGAATGCTCGAATCGGTCCTCCCCCGGCGCCCCCGCCTGCAGGAACGCCCGACCTCGCAGCCCAGAGCTATCTGACGGCGGCTTTGCTCGACATCGTCTGGCCACAGCTTCGGCCTGACGTCACCATTCTCTCCTTTGGCGAACCGGACAGCTCGTCTCATTACTGCGGCACGGCAGAGGTACGGACCTTGGAAGCGCTCGCCTGGGCCGATCAGCAATTCGGTCGCGTTCTGGACTGGTGGGAGGCTGAAGGCCGGCGGCAGGACGTCCACATCATTGCCGTCTCAGATCATGGACACGTGAGCGTCCATGCGCAGGCTGACGTTCACCAAGTGCTCAGAGATGCCGGATTTCGTTGCGGCTCGGCGCCTGGGCAAGACGTAGATGCGATCGTCATTCCCGGGCAGGTGGGGGCCATTTATCTGGCAGACCCCTCGGAGCTGAAGATCCGGCGAGCCGTCGCAGCAATGACCAAGGCGCCGTGGTGCGGACCGATCTTCACCGCTGGACGAAATGACATCGAGGGCATCGCGCCGGGCAGTTTTGCGCGACAGCTTGTGATGGCAGATCATGTCCGTTCCAGCGACATCCTTTTCTCCTACCGCGCCGATAGTGAAGTCGATCCATTCGGACTCATCGGCCGAACCTGGAGCAACGATGCGCCGATCGGACTAGGAGTACATGGCGGCTTGCATCATAAAGAGATGGCGGCGGTCGGCATTCTCGCCGGGACTGCCTTCCGCTCGGGCAGCCTTTCAGAAGTTCCGTCGGGAATCTGCGACATCGCGCCGACCATTCTGCATCTCCTGGGAATTGTCGCCCCTAGCCAAATGGATGGGCGCGTCCTCAACGAGACGTTTGCGACATTGCCCCGGGCTGCACCCGCGTCGGTCGTAGAGACCGTCTACGAGGCAGGCTCCTCCACTTACCACCAGGTCTTGCGTCGCATACAGGTAGGAGCGGCAGCCTATATCGAAGGCGGCTTTGCAGAGAACGCCGCGTGAACTTGGTGGCTTTCGCATGCGGGAGCGGGACCGGCAGCGAGCGCCGGCATGCTGTCCCGCAGCTCGTCCGGAAGCGGCGCCATCTCCAAGCAAGCGCATGTGGCCAGAGCGCGAGGTAAGCGGGCCGAGGAGTATCAGGAACTCCTCCGTAGCCGTTTTGCCCGGAGCAGGTACGGCAGTGCTCTCCGGGTCGATCTTGCCAATTACGAACGATGGCTGCCGAAGCATCTGAGAGAAGCTTTCAAGCACTACGAAGAAGGCGTCCGCCTGCGGATGATTGAAAACGAAGCAAGTCGACCTGGTGCCTTCGTTGGACGATCGACAGTTGGCAGATCTCATCTAAATTGGATCGCGCGTGCGCGGAAAATGAAACCGATAGACAGGCGCTGGACCGGTGGTTCGATGGAGGTGGTGAGCAAGGCGGATGGACGGCAGCCGAATGGAGACAAAAGTTCCCGGTTTCAACAGTTTCGCTATATCTTCGACGGAACTGTTGAAACCGTTGATTTTTAATGATAAATACGGTTTCAACAGTGAGGACGTCATACTACTCGAAGTGTTGAAACCATGGATTTTCAAGAGCTTAACAATGATCAGCGCCGCGAGGTGGTCAATAGCCAGCAGCGCTTTCAGGCCTTGCGGGATGCCAAGGAGGCGTACGATGCTCATCGCGGTTCCCTGACCTGGACTGAGTCCAAAGGCCACGAATACCTCGTCCGGAGCTACTACGATAAAGCGGGCCTCCGAAAGCAAAGCTCGCTCGGCACGCGCTCGGCCGAAACCGAAAAGATGAAGGTCGACTTCGAGGCTAAGCGAGCAGCGGCGGAAAACCGACTGAGGAACTTGCGCGACACGATGGACCGTCAAGCCGCGGTCAATCGCGCACTCGGCTTGGGTCGCGTCCCTCTGATCGGTGCCCGCATCATGCGCGCTCTCGATGGCTTCGGAATGTTAGGTTCCGGCATTCGGATTCTCGGAACAAACGCCATCTACGCTTATGAGGCCTCCTCCGGCGTCAGAATCGATCCTGGCTTGGCCACGACGGAAGACATCGATCTTCTGTTCGACGCGCGCGGCGGCCTTACGTTTGTGGCGGATGACGACGTTTCCGAGTCTTCGTTGCTGAAGATACTCCAACGTGTCGACACCAGCTTCGAGCGCGCCAAGCAGACGTTCCGCGCCGTAAACCGGGACGGCTATCTCGTCGATCTGATCAAACCTATGCAGAGCCCTCCTTGGAAGAAGGCCCCGGATAAAATCGGCTCGGACCCCGAAGACCTGACTGCCGTTCAAATCGAAGGACTCGATTGGCTGCAGAATTCGCCGGCTTTCGAGGCAACCGCGATCGACGAGAAGGGCGAACCGGTGCGCATCGTCGCTCCAGACCCGCGGGTTTGGGCCGCCCATAAGCTTTGGTTGTCCCGGCGTGCGGACAGGGAGCCGCTCAAGCGACAACGAGATGCAGCACAGGCGGAAGCCGTCGGGGCTCTGGTCGCGAACTATCTCACTCACCTACCATTCGACGCAGAGCAGCTGAAGATGCTTCCGAAAGAAGTGGTAGACAGCGCGGAGCCGCTTTTCGCTAAGAGAGACACCGCGGCCCGCGCCTAACAGTCAGGATCGAAAGACTGAGGGCCGGCATATCCGGCGCCGATCATCGGCGGCACCCATGATGGTGATCCGCATGATGCTGCTGCTCATCGGCATGCCGACGATCATCGTGAGCGGCATCATCACCGGCATCATCATCCCCGCCACCAGCACCAGCACCATCCCCAGCATCAGCACCAGCATGGGCGCCGCCGCGGACTTGTGGGGCCACTTTGAAAACGACTCGGCTATCCCGTTGATAAACCAGGACCTCGCATTTTGAAAATGACTCGGTTTTGACTTTAAGAACGATTCGATCACCCCGTTGTTCGCTTTGAAAACGACTCGACTGCGGAAGTGGTCTGATCCCAGCGTCGCGCCGCCTCCGCTTCGGCCTCCCTGATCAGCCGCGGACGATGCCGGCTCGCAACCAGCTTCGCCAAGTACGAACACAGCGGGATCCAGACGAGGAAGAACCATACCGGCCCTCCGCCGATGATCGGCTGAGCCGCCACCACCAGCAGTCCCGCCCAAACACTTCGGATCGGCGGCGGATGGGCAGTTGAACCGAGGTCGGCGCATTCGGATGTCGCCGCAAGCGCGATGAATGATTGAGCCGGCGAGCATCGCCGAAAAGGTCAGCCAAACGGCCCGACGGGCGGACTTCCCCGAACTCCAGCCACCACGGCAGCGGTCTACTATTTTTCACGAAAAGATCTCGGAGTCGGGGTTTGACGCCGTCGCCAGCGCTTGGGCCTGGACGCAAGCGCGCCCGCAACCAATAGGCATGGAAGTTGTTGGGATTTATCTCCAAGGATTTAGAGATGTCCGACATTGCCCTTCCAGGCGGTGAAGCAGACCATATGCGGATCGCGCAGCGTCAGAGCTATGACTTGGTGCGGCTCGATCGAAAGCGCGGCATTTAGCGCTTTTATTGATCGCTCATAGTGCCCAGACGAGTAGTCGGTCCGCGCTTGCGCCAAATAGGAGTTTGCTTGCGTCATCTGGCCATTCGACTCGCACGAAGGTTTCGACGTCAAGCGCCAAGACCCGCGTTTTCTGTTGAAGCGCTCGCTTTTTCGCGGCTTCGCCGTGATGGACGACATCAAGCGCGACATGGCGATCCTGGCGACCAGCGTCCGGGACTGGGCCGACCGCACCAGGCGGCTGGCCGCGCGCGTGCCGGAACTCGACGTCTTTTCGCAAGGTTTGGTCGATCGCGAAAACGGCGGGTGGAAGATCATCGACAAGGGGCGGACCGTGCTCGAATTCGTGGAGGGGCGCAAGGTCGTCGATGTGCCGGTCGAGGTGGCTGCGGCTCAGACGGTCATTGCGCCCGCGCCTCCGCTGCCGCCGCTCGCGAAGGACGCGAGCGAGTCCGAGCGAACGCGTCTTGACCCGCAGCCGTTCAATTATCCAGCGATGGCAGCCGCCGTCCACACCTTAGGCTTCGCCGGGTCCGGAGAAGATGGACGCCGGTGGCGTCGTCCGCGGTACCGGCAGCGGACGCTCGGCCGCTGCAGGGCGGGGTGGCTGATCGCTCTTCGCATCGTATCGCTTGGCGAGATCCAGCAGGCGTCGCCTGGTGAACGGATCGGCCTTCTCGGCGAGGGTCCGGACCCGATGGGCGAGGCCCTGGTAGAATTCCTGCTCCATGACACAACCCCACGACATCAATCGGCGGAGTTGAGTATGCCGATGCCCTGGGAGTCAAGAACGGCGGGGGCTTGGTGCCACTCGGCGTGGTCCGTGGCAATCGCTCAGAAGAGGGCGGACCAGAGGTCCGGGAAGACCATGGCTGCTGAGAGGGATAGCAACAGCCCGGCGCCGCAGAAGATCGCGACCGCCTTGAGTTCTTCGACGTCCTTGTCCGTGCCGGTCGCGCGTGCCAGCGCCTTGGCCGCCCATTCCATGGTTCGGTCCCCTCTGAAAACCACGCACCAGCCGTAGCAGCTCCTCCCGCTACCGCGTGTGAACTGGCTCTCACGCGCCAGCACCTGATTTTGCGAGCTCGGTCTCGCGCGGGGAGGGCTAACGGTGGCTCGCAGGCTTGCGGACCTCACCACTAGCCGTCGCCGGGGTGCAGAGCAGGGGGGCAATGGCGACGTACGCGGCCACAAGAGAGACGATGAGCGGACAAGATGATCGGACCCGCATAATCAGATGCTGTTGGAGCTAAATCGGATCTCCCGCGCAAATCGCGGTCTTCCGCCTGGGCGAGGCGCTGCTCTGCAGTCGCAGTTCGGCTTCGGTATAGCGTGGCATGATGCTCTGATGGAACCTTCAGCCTAACCCCTAGCGGCGCCAAACCGGCAAGGCAATTCGACAGAAGTCGTGGTGCGCGATGACGCTGTTGTTTGCTGCGGCTATGGAATTGGGAATTGGTAAGACCCGCCTCTCGCATTTTGCGCGACGAACTGTCAGGTTAGCAACCATTCGGGGATCCTCGCGGCTGTTGCCGCCGCGTGGCTTCATATTGTTTGATCGGTTGGGAAGGGGGCAAGCATGGTTTTTAGGGGGGCTTTTGCGCGGGGGCGCTTCTGGTACGAGAGTGCACTGATCGATTTCGACTGCTTCCGCAACGAGGCGGAACAGAAGGGGCGCGAGATCGTCGCCACTATTCCAAGAGCGCAAGCCTTGATCGACGCCCAAGACTTCCTTGCCCAGTCGGCCACGCGGTACACGGTTCAATTCTGGTTCGGAAAGCATTTTCCCGGCCGTTGCTATCTTGACCAGGACGGGAAGGAGAAATGGGCCACCGAGGATGGGGCATACTTGATCTACTCGTTCGGTCCGACCGGTGCCGTGGCTGTTTTCCTCCAGCCAGCACGATCCGAGGTCATGAACGCCAACGAGAAGTTCGTGCTGCTGCATATCGGTCGCCTGAGCTGGTTTCAGCTGTGCGGGCGACTGAGACGCGATCTCAAGGACCTTGTTGCCTACAACTATGCCACCACGCTGGATGGCGAACCGACAATCGTCGAGCGTGTCCGCGTCGCCTGGATCAAGCTGGTGTCGCTAATCGAGGTAAGGGGCGAGCAGTCCATTCCGGCGCGGAGGGTCCTGTTCGGCGGGATCGGATTTCTCGCGCGGGTAAGTGTGATGGCGATGCTGAAGCCTTTGGGAGCGCTGGTGGTGATCATCGCCATCGCTGCCTACTTTGGGTTTGACGCGCGGCCCTACGTGATGAAGGTGTTTGGAGGCCCAAGCGTTCCGTAGCCAGTTGGAGCTCGCCTTATGCGATTTCGAACCAGAGCACCTGGAAGGCTGACGAAGCGAGTCACCTTATCCGTCTGCATATCGCTCCTAGTTCTGCCAGGAGCAGGCAATGCGAAAGCTTTGGATCCGGTAACCGCAAGTGGCTACACCGAGACAAAGATTGGCCGGCCGCTGATCACACAAGCGATCGGGATCGCGAATGCCATCCTGGCCGCGTCTTCCGCCTACAGGCTCAAGGCAGGGTGGACGCCCGCCGATAAGGACAAGCCGGCAACGAACGAGCTGGCCGTCTATCTGATCGCGCCGACCTCGCCGCCATTCGTCATCCAGGTGCCGTTCAAATCGTGTCGATGTGTCTTCGTGCAGGAGTCCGCCTTCCGCAAGAGCCTGTCCGCCTACTCAGGCAAGCCGAAGCAGATGCTGCGCATTGAGCCGTCGCATATGCTTGCTTTCATGCTGCTGCACGAGATCGGACACGTGGATAACGGAAATCCGGGCGCTTATGATGACGCCTCCGCAGATCTCAATCTGACGGAAACCGAACAAAAGGAACGCGAGCGGGCCGCGGATGCCCTTGCGGCGCGCGCTCTTGTCGCAGCGTCCAAGGATACAAAGTCAACGTCGGGCTTCCTCGACGCGATGAACGTGCAATTAGCGGTGACGAATGCGTCGTGGAATCTTGCGGCTGTGCGGCTTTTGGATCACTTCGGAGGCTCCCCTCTTTGCGCCAAGGATCTGTTCGCCGACAGAGGTCTCAGTCATCCGAACTACGAGCTTCGTATCCTGACCGTGAATGACATCATCGCCAACACCCGAACCTCCCACGAACTCGTCGAACAATTCGAAAGTTGTCGCGCGCCTGCCCCTCGTTGAGTGGAAACCGCGAGAGTTGCAATTTTGCAACGCCAAGAGACGATAATTGCATAGACGAAACCCTTGATTGAGCAGCGCGGTATCTGTCGCTAGGCTGGCGAAAGACAAGCAAGTTGCTGGATGGGGGCCGTCCGTGCGTATTTTTCTGACGCTCGTCGTTTTTTTGTGTTCGTCGATTGCTCTTGCCGCCCCGCGCGCTTCCACGTCCGATCGGGTCATCATGTGCCCGGTCGACAAAGTCCGGGGCTGTGACGTCATCGTCGACCCCTTGGGAAACCCGGCGGCGCCCGTAAAATGTACGTTCAGCCACTGCAGGGTCGGTCAACCCAGGATCATTGACGGGCGCAAGGTCTGCTCGTTCACCTGTCCCGACTACTTCGTGGACTGAGCATGATCAGGTCGCGATCCCTCGCCGCGCTTTCCGCCGTCCTGATGCTCGGCGGTTGTGGCACTTACGTCCCGGCCATGCAGGAAATCGGAGAAAATCCCTCAGCCCTATCTGAATTCACGCCAGGCGGAGCCTTCGAATTCAAGATCCGCGCAAAGGTGTATTGCGACATCGTCGACGCAGTGCTAGCTGCCCGCGGCGCAGGCATCCTGCCGACGGGTTGGGCCGTCCAGACGACTTTGGATTTGCAGGTTGATGAAACGGGTTCACTTAATCCAGGCGCCACGTTCATCGACCCGATGGCAGCCTCTCAGTCCTTCACGCTCGGTGTGGGAGGTGTGCTCTCCTCAGCGAGCACACGCGAGGACAAGTACGGAACCTACTGGGATCTCGACAAGCTGCAAACCCGCACAGGGAATCCTTGCAGGCCCAAAGGCGAGCAGGTGGTCGGCAGTTCATTGCTCCTCAGTGAGCTCGGCATCTCGGATTGGCTGATTGATTCGCTGAGGACGCGCGATTACCTGCCGTCGTCCGCTGGCGTGAAGGGCGATCCCTTCTTCAAGCAAGACTTTCTATCCTACCACATCAAGTTCGTTGTGGTGTCCAGCGGTGGCGTCACGCCGACCTGGAAATTGGTTCGGATCTCGACCGGCAATGGCGGTCTTCCCTTGGTTGGTGCGGGGCGCACGCGCTCGCACGACCTGCTCCTGACGTTCGGACCGACGTTCAAGGCAGGCGCGCCTAATCTCGCTGCCAGTTCTCATGCAGCTCAAGACTTCGGGATCGCGGTCTCGAACGGCGCACGGACCGGCATTCGTACATTCGCTCCACCACGGTGACGGAAAGCAATCAACCGGGCGAATACCTTGGTGCGATGCTCCCGACCAGGCAGGTCGCGGACTGAAGCTATGGCGCGCCCTATCTCAAGGCCCAACCCCCCTCGGAAGAATGCTGACCATGCCGGCTAGTAGCCATGACAGAAGCTGATTTCGTCCTGGAGCACGCCGAGCGGCTTCTGACTGTGGCCACGCGATGCGCGTGGTCATTCGGGGCCGCCGACGGGTTGGACCAGGTCCTGGAGAGACATGTCGTCCCAAGGGGAGCGTGGCGCCATCCCATTGCGATTCTGCAGCGCGACGCCATGCTGATGGCCGTGACCAGAGTGGTGATCCTGCTCGACCGCAGCAAAGGAGCAGTCAGCTTCCAAACGCTGTATCATCAGCTCAAGGAGCCGGAGGTCCAGGCGGCCGTGCTTGCAGCTGTCGAGGAGCGTCGTGGCCCAGAGCTGCTCGAGCCAGAGCGCGCCAATCGCATCGCAGAATTTCTGGCCGCATACCGCACGATCGACTGGGGCATGCATGGTCGGCTCAAGCACTTCCGCAACCTGGATATCGCTCATCTCAGGGAGCAGGCGCGAAGCAAGTCGATCACGATGCAGGAGCTGCGGACGCTGGTTGGAGTCGTCACCAGCCTGGCAGTATCGCTCCAAGCCCTGCTTCAGACCGGCGTTCCGTTCCACAGCCACCTGGCCGAGGAGGCGCGCAATGAGGTCGAAGGCGTGGTCTCGACCTCACGGGCGATTGACGCCTCATTCCCTCTCGATCTTGGCGACGATCATGATGATCCGCGCGGTGAGATTTGAAGTCCTAACACCATGGTAGGCAAATGCGTTTGCCGCCGATCGTGCCAAGCTGAACAGGAGGCGGGGCGGTCGGAAGTAGCTGACTTGGGTTGTTGAAGATCGAGTTGTTGCCGCCCCAGAACTGGGACGGATTGCGTACGAATGAATTGTCGCCGCCCCAGATCTGGCTTGGATTACGGACGAACGAATTGTCTCCTCCCCAAATCTGCCCTGGGTTTCTGATCACTGAGTTTGGTCCGCCGGCGATCTGTCCGAGCGTCCTGGCGGTCCAGCCGTTCCTGCCGATCAGGTCATTGTTGTCGCCAAAACAGCCTTTGCCGCCGAATCCCTCGGTCATGCACTTGGTCAACTCGCGGATCGTAAGTCTGGATGCCATGCATCCGGCCGCCGCGTAGGGCTGTCCTCCGGTTGAGGCCACGCACTGGACGGCGATTTGCTGCTCCGGGTTGAGCTGAAGATTGAACATGTTGGCCCCGGCGCAACTCGCCATCGTGGTCGTGTCGCCCCGGGATTGGGCTGCACACTCGAGCGCCACTCTCTGTTCGCGGCTCATCTGCCCGCCCAGCAACTGTCCCACCGAGCAGCCCGCGAAGTTCGAAGCATCGCCTTGCGCGTTCGCCGCGCAGTTCAGCACCGCCTGCTCGTTCGGGCTGAGACTCCGGTTCAAGAAGGTTGTGCCCGCGCAGGTCAAGAAGTTGTTGCGATCACCGCTTGACTTCAGCGCACAATCGGCGACGACACGCTGGTCATCCGAAAGCCGCACGCCCAGTTGTGGCGCTGAACAGCTTGCAAAATCGACGAGGCTCCCATTCGCCCTGGTCGCGCATGCCAGCACCGCCTGTTCCTTTGGACCAAGGTTTCGGCCCAAAAACTCTCCTCCGGCGCAGCTGAAGAAGTTGTTGCGATCACCATTGGACCGCAGTGCGCATCGCGCCAGGGTTCTCTGATCTCCTGAGAGCTTGTCAGCCATGCTCGAGGCGGCGCAACCGGCAAAGCGCGCGGCATCGCCGCCGGCTGTCGAAGCACAGTTCAACACCGTCTGCTAGTCCGCGCTGAGATTTCGGCCCACAAAATTGCCCCCGGCACAGCCGAGGAAGCTGGTCCGGTCCCCGTTTGACTTCATCGCGCACTGCGCAAGGACGCGCTGATCGTCCGATAGCCGAATTCCGAGATTGGGAGCTGCACACGTCGCAAAGGACACGCTGTCTCTGCTGGATACTGCGCAGTCGAGGACCTTCTGTTGATTTTGCGGCAGGATGACCTGCTGGCCGGCGCAGCCGGCAAACTGCACCACGTCGAGGCCGACGCGCTTCGCGCATTCGACAGCGGTCCGTTGCGGATCTCCTCCGCCAGCGACGCCAAAGGAGCTCGGTGACGGAACTTGGCCCGACTGCCGATCCAGACTGATCTGACCGACGAGATTACAAGGCGTTTGCCCCAACGGTCCGTTGCAGATCGGCTGGCTGGCGCTCCCGGCGTTCACCAACTGGGGGCGGGCCGGATCAATCGGCTGAAGGGCAGGGGCACCAGGTTGCTGTTGCATCAGGTAGTTGCGGATTGCTTCGCAAGGTCCCGGGCCCAGTGGTCCCATGCACAGCGGCGTTCCATTGGGCAGCACTCCGATTTGTTGAAGCGGGTACTGTTGAGTCGCAAGTTGCTGCATGGCAAGGTAACGCCGAACCAGGACGCATTGGCCGCGCCCAAGCGGACCATCACAGATTGGTCCCAGGTTGGGGTCGAATCCGATCGGCTGCAGCGAAATTTGCGAGGCCACCTGTTCGATTGCCAGGAAGCGACGAACATCCTCGCATCGTCCTGGTCCCAGTGGCCCCTGACAGAGGGGACCTAGGTTCGGATCATTGCCTATTTGCTGCAGCGGCGGTGGACCCGGTGGGAAGCCTTGGGCCACTGCTTGGGGCAAGTAAGAAAAAACTAAAAGCGCAACCAACCCGACGAGCGGCCGCAATATTGCCCTCATAATCAAAACAACAAAATTGGTGTCACAACCTTAAAGAATATACAAGCTTAGATGCTACTGCGAAGCAGTCGCCGGCACAAGGCCATTGCGAGCGGGCATGGCTATCGCGCCAGTCACGAACGAGCCCCAACCCGTTGGCGGAAAAGCCGCTCAAGGATGGTGTCGACGTCGGCTGCGAGCGAGGAGAGCTCACCGCTCACGTGATGAGACTGGCCGTGGAGTGTTTCTTCGTCATAGGCGTGGCGGAAAGCGGCGTAAGCTTCCGACCGAAGGTCGAGGTCGAGTGGCTGGACCGCTTCGTATACGTCGACTGCAGCGTTGAAAATGCACGGCTGGATGTCGGCGACCGTCCCGTACCATCTGACGGTCGTCATCACCAGTGTGCTGACCTCTGGCTTTCTTTCGTCCTTCAGGGACTGAAGTACCAAACTGCGTGACACTAGGCAGACCGAGGCCAAATCGCTAATCACGACCGGGATATCGCGCGCGTGAATCATCCTCACTTCATGCAGAAGTTCTGCCTCATGATGAAACAGGTTTCGGAGCTTGCGCAGGACCGTAAAGGGTGGAGATCCGTGAAGATTAGCTCCCGCCGACTTGCCGAGTTTGTCGTTCAGGCTATGGATCGCGTTGAGCAGATCAAACAACGTATCTTCGTCGGACGCCAAGCTGTGCCTGTAGTAGGCTCGGAAGAACCGATCCGCCGCCGCGGTAGCGGTTTTGGCCAGTTCTCCGCCCCCAGTCTTTTGTCGTTTTTTGGTCATCGACTAGCGTATAGCGACGTTTGATCCCGCTGTGGAGCCCGATTGATCACGCGGCCGCTGCGACACTGCCCGGGACGAAGGCCGGCAGCGCTGTTCCGCCAACCGCAATGCAGTCCCGCAAGTCGCGCCGATGGCAGGAGATGAGTTCGTAGGGCTTGCCGCCCATACAAACTGTCAAATTCGCTAACGACGAGCGTCGCGGCGACCGAGCTGACGAACGGCGCCCCGATTGAGCGGCCGGCGAGCCTTGCGGTTCCGCAACGGTCACCGGACCGCTCGTACATCGCACAGTAGGCCGGCAGCATGGTGTCGGCGTAACGGCACCAGCCTGCCGCCAAACCTCGCGAGGGGAACCTGGATGCGGGGAACGTGTGCAAATCGATTCGCAAACAATCTTGAGGCCCAGTGCCGGCTCGGCTTCAATCAGCCGTCCGAACCCGACGTCCTCGACGGCTTGCAGTGCAAGTGCGTTGTCGACCGCAATCAATGCTACACGGCTCCCGTGGCCCCACAGCAAATCCAACGCAAAATCGCGGTCCACGAGTGACATCTTGAATCCTCGCGCCTCCGCCCATTCCGCGGTGACCCGCGTTCTTCTTAGGCGCGCACGAAATTCGTGAGTTTGATTTCCCAACCTGCATATGAGATTCGAACCTACCGTTGCAGTTCTGCCGACGTGGTGAGCGACCGTGTTGTTCCGCAATCAGGAGGGTGCAATCGTCGTACAAGCGTTGCCCCAACGTCGTGTGTCCTCAGTTGTCGAGTGATTTCTGGATCCCAAGTGAGAGTCCGGTGCCGAAGGCACGTCAGGTCGCGTTGGCCCCCAAAGTCGTTGGGCAGCACTGCGTAGGCCTGCGTGATTGCAACATTCACAATCCGAAATTGTCGACCGGCGCCTGCGCTTCTGCGGGAGCGGCGGGTGCCATGGACTGATTCGCCAATCGTTGTGGCTGGAACTGGAAGACCCCGATCGGAGAATGTCGACGACTTCGAGCAGCAGCATCGCGCCCGCGAGCACCGACACGAAGGCGAACGGCGCGACCACGGCCGGCCCCTCGGTCGACTGCAGTTGCTGAGACGAGCACAGGCTCTTGTAGAGAGTCTCGAAAGCCATGCCATCCACGGCGGTGGGATCGAGCTGCGGATACTTGGCGACGATTTTGGTCGCGACGTGCGGCGCGATGCGGTCGGCATCCATGTCGGCGACCTCGATACCCAGGTGGGAGGCCATCGACATCCGTTCCGAGATCTCGCGCTGGTCCTTGGGATAGATGCACCCCATGCAGGCCAACCCGCTCAGCTGGCGATTCGTATGGAGCACGATCTCACGAGTGCCTGTCGTCGATGCGTCGAATACTTCCCTCGGGAGTTCCTTCTGCAGGCTGCGCCTGGCCTGCCTGCTGTCGACGGCGACGATCAGTCGTTCCAGCCATGGACCCGAGCCTCGTTCGGGCAGGTCCTGGAGGCGCGATGGCCGAGGTTTCAATTCGAGATCTGGAAACCTCGATTGCGCCCTTGCGCACAATCGGGAGGCTTTCGGCTTCTCTAGGTCGTCGGTGTCGAACCATATTTGGCGCTGAAGATTGCCAGACGAGACGATGTCGTCGTCCACGACGTTGAGAAGGCCGCGCAAGTTGACGTGCCTTGCGGCCCAAAGGAAACCGTTCCCGATAGCGCCGGCGCCGGTCATGTACGCGGTTCCGATGTCGATGGGACCGGCCAGAAGGTTGGGTTGGATTCCGAGAGCCTCGTAGTGGAGCCGGAGCTGGTCGGGCGGCGCGTTGGGCATGTCGCGACAAACGGCACGATACAGCGCCGCGCCGCACGCATAGCAGGCGACGATCAGATCGAGCAGCGGGTGGATCGACACGAGCTTGCCGCGGCCGATGTCGGGACCGATCGTGCAGCCTTCCTCGTCCGACGCGATGCCGACGCAAGGCGCCTCGGTTCGGCGCGCAGCAGGACCGACGACGAGTTCGACGGCGCATGGCTGTCCCGGCTCGAGGGCACGCGCGACCATCAGCGTGCGCTCCAGAAGCATTTCGATCTCCGCGGCGAGCGACGCCGCGACGTCGTCGTCTTCGGCGACCGTGAGAAGCACGGTGCTGCCTAGCCGTTGCGCAGCCTCCTCGGGCGCGATGCCTGCGGCGAGCATCAGCGCTCGCTGATTTTCGAGAAAAGCTTCCGGCGTCAGTTTACGTGCAGCCATTCGTTAATGCCTTTTGTATCGACCTCGTTCCACCTATTGCCGGAGTCCAGGCAAAAGGTCGCGGTGTGCTCGAAGAAATTCTCGACGGTGGTCCGCGAGGCGAAGTGCGGCAGCACCAACGACAGGGCGCCTCGATGCCGCACGATGGCCCACTTGTCGTCGGCCGGGGAATGAAAGGCTTCGCGGGGATGCGAATGCGCCTGCGCGGCGATCATCCAGCCTCGGTCGCTGATCAGGCGGATGATTTGGCGCATCTCGGCAGGCGCAATCCTGAAGATGTCCTCGCGCGCCCACTGCTCCGGCCGGTACACCTGCCGCACGACCTTGGCGCGATCGGCCGCCTCCTCGGCGAGCCAGAGGACGACGCACTCCGCATTCCTGCGCCCTGCGGCACGAAGATGATCGAGTGTCTGCTGGATGTGCGTCTTTTCGACGTGGACGGTGTTCGTCATCCTGTTCCCTTTTTCCAGCCGTTCCAGATTTGGGTCAGAATCTCGCTGAGTCCGTAGTTCGGCTTGCCGCGATACTGGTCCCACGGCGTGTTCAGGTGGCTGAAGTGAGTGTGATATTGCCAGACGCCTGCCATGCACACGAAGGGTCTGCCCGTGTTCGGATGGGGCCCACCGTGGAAGATGGAGGATGGCGTCTGCGGCACGACGGTCAGGTATTCGCCCGCAGAGTTGAGCAGTTCGATCCTGGGAGGCTCGTCGTCCCAATGGGAGGCGTCGAGCCGAAGTCGAAGAGGCGTTCTGCCCGGCGCCGTGAATTCGACGTCGATCAGCGGATATTCGCGGCGATGCATGATCCAGCCGCGCTTTTCGGCGATGTCGGGCGGCCAGCGCCCGACATCGTCGTCGAAGGAGAGGGACGAGGCCAGCGGGTGCATCAGAACGCTCCGCCGCCGCCCTCGCGAGGACCCCAGTGGATCTCGACCTCGCCGGCCAGTTGGTTGGCCTGGAAGGTCAGACCGGGCTGGATCTCGCGATCGCCGACCGTGGCAATCCAGTTCGTCACATCCGTCAACTCGAGGGCTTGTTTGGCCTTGTCGAGGACCTTCGACACCAGCTCGGCGGGCCGAGCTTTCTTGGTGCCACTCTTCGGATACACGCCCGACGTGGTGTAGACCTTCACCGAGATCTTGCCCGCGCTCTGCTCGACGCGGAACTTCTCGATGCCTTCACCGGTGAGGAAAACGTGCTCCTCGTCGTCGAGAATGCGATCGGGCTCGCTTTCGCGTTCGAACACGAGATCGACGCCTTCTAGGTCGATCGTCGCGAGGGCCGCGAGGGTCGGGGCGGTGATGAACGGCAGCGGCCACTCGTAGCGCTTGCCCTGGATATCGAGACGGAAGCTACGATCGCTCACGACCGCGACGAAGCGCTCTTCATCGGCGTCGCGGAGATCGACGGTGTCATCCGGCGCGACTTCCACTAGCGGGGCGCCCTCGGGCCAGCGCATGACGATGACGTCATCGGCATCGACGCCGTTGAGGGTGGCAGCCACCTGACGGCCCGTAATCACGGGATCGTCGGTGGCGCGCTCAGTGAATTTGAGGTCACGTCCCGCTACTTGGAAGCGGAAAGTGTCTTTATCGTTCTTTTTCATGATCTTAGCCTTTAGTAGGTGCGGAAAGGTCCTGTTGACGGATTTACTTTTCGCGTTGACTGTGTCGGTTGCGCGCAGATAAACTAGAAGCATAGTCGGACCTATGCGTCTAATTTATAGACGTGATTTGTCAAAGTCAAGTAAACAAAAGCGACGTGTATGAACGATAATCCGACTGAAAAGCCGGCCGAGCCCCTGAAGCTGTCCGTGCAACGGCGGCTGGAATTCATCGACTTTCGGTTGCTTTGGTCGGGGCGCTTCAACAGGCAGGACCTGAGCGACACCTTTCAGATCTCGTCGCAGCAGGCGTCGGCGGACATCGCTGCCTACCAGGAGCGGGCGCCGGCCAATCTCGATTACGACAGAGCGCAGAGGACGTACGTCAGAGCCGGCACTTTCCGGCCGCTGTTCATGCAAGGTGAGACGGATCGGTATCTGCTGCAGCTTGTGGGAATACAGAGCGGTTGGATCCGGAAGGAAGACACGTACTTCGATTCCCTCCCCCCCTCGGAAGTCGTCGCGTTGGAGCGCAGGCGGACGGGGTGGCAAGTGCTTCAGAGCGTGTTGGACGCGATCAGGGACCGCCTGGAGATCGAAGTCGCGTACAATTCGATCACGTCGCCCGACAAAAAGGAGATGAGGTGGATCGCGCCTCACGCCATGGTCTACAGCCAGGGCCGTTGGCACGTTCGGGCTTGGTCGAGGGAGAGAAACGAGTTTCGCGACTTCAACCTCAATCGGATCGATGACATCGGCGAGCGTCGGCCGGTGAAGATCGACGTTGCGCTCGACTACGAGTGGAATACCACTTTTGATTTGCGATTGTGTGCGAACCTGAGGCTCGCCGAGAACACTCGTACGGCCGTCGAGTGGGACTATAAGATGACCGACGGCGTTCTCACCAAGACCATACGCCTCAGTCACATCTTCTACCTGAAGATCGAACATCTCCTCGACGTCATGCCGGGAGTTCTGCCGGCCGAGCAGCAGCAGTTGTTGCCGCTCAATCTAGAAGAGGCGAAGGCCGAGCAGGCTTTAGCCCGAAAGATGTCGAAAGAAGCGTTGAAGCGTGTCGAAAGTTCATTCTCTAAGCCGGAATGAGGAAGTCCGACGGGAAGGGCCAGTCGGAAGTGGGGATGTGATGCCGCTTTGGTCGATGGCGCTGTTCGGCAGCCGCGCGCGCGGAGACGACGACCCACAATCGGACGTGGATATCCTGTTCATCACTGACGAGGAGAAGCCGCGACTGATCAATTCGAACAGGATGTCCTGTTCGTTCTATCCCTCCTCGCACCTTCTCACGAAGGCCAAGCAAGGCGACCTCTTCGTCCTTCATCTCGTTCGGGAGGCCAAGGTCATCTATGACGATAGGGACGACTTTGCTGCCATGTCCAGGGCGTTTCGGCTGAAGAAGAGCTATGATCCCGTAGTCGAGCAGGCATCGTCGCTGGGGCGCTTCATGCTCCGATACAGTGATGGGTTCGACGACGCGGCCCTCGTCAATCGGCGGATCGCGTGGTGTGTCAGAACGATCCTCATCGCCCGCGCCGCCGAAGAGAGGAAGGCGATCTTCGCCGCGAACGCGCTTGCCGAGTTTGCAAATACCCGAAGTGTCGAGCAGCTGATCCGGAACAAGGGTGCTCCTGTCCTCGACGCATCGATATTGAAAGGCTTCTCCGCTTTCTTGGACAAATGGGGCCGAAGCGGCATCGAGCCGGAAGCACCGGCTGAAGCGTATCTCGAGTACTTCAAGCGCACAGGCAATTCGGTCGGGTTGAGGACCTACTTCGCATCCCGTGACACCGCCGCTGAAGTATACGAGTAAGTTCGCGGAATTCACGCTCCGTCATTGCCCCTTTTTTGAGCGGCGATACTGAGGGGGCAACGCTTTGCCGCGCCATCCGAGAGTCTCGCCTCGTATCTTCCATTGCCCCCGGCTTCCATGAGGCCCCTTCCATTCCATGTCGAGCAGGTTGACCAACTTCTTGCCGTATGCGCTCATGAGCTTCATGTAGCCTTGCCACAGGTGCTCATATAGATGTCGTTCCTCCGGGGTGTCCTTAATTGTGAGCGCGCAGGGGTATCTGAACCATGAATCCAACCCGGACTCAAACGCCTCCAATACGTGCGTATAGGTCTTCTTGTACGGAATGAGCTTCGATCGTTCTCGCAGCAAAGTAAGTTTGTGCGACTTGAGTTCGCCGGAAAGCCGTCCGTTCGAGATCCAGTGAGGGTTTTCGTAGACGAGGAACGCCTTGATCGCATTCTCAAGTGCAAAGCCGCCTAGCAAAAATACTGGTTTATCTACTCCACGCATCTGGTGAACCACTTCTTGCTTCGCACTCAATACCGTACGGATGCTGGATTGTTCACGCCGGCTGTACATTTCCATTGCCTGGTCGTGCAGATTTTCGGCTGTGAGCAGCCAAGAATGGGGATTGGCGTAATCGTCGACAAACCGTCTATTCTCGTCCATTTCCTCTCCTCGACTTAGTGCTATGTCGATCGACAGTCGCTATAAACTTGTCGAAAGCCCGGGCCTGGTGTGCTTCATGCGCACGCGCGTATCGTCGTGTCGTCTCAGTTGCGCCACGCCTGCCGCGTGATTTTGTCGAACCACATCTCCCCACGTAGCGCGCGTCAGGTTGGGCGCGAAACCGTGTGTAAGCATAGTGGGAGCCATTTTGCAGCCATGTCCAGAACGAGACAAAGCCGTAGTGATACCCGCCATCGGGTGGCTAGGGCTCCCCACCTCCTTTGCCCACTTCGCGATTACAGCGGGCATGTGCGCTTCGGCTTCACTCGGCTTTACCGCTCGCCTCCGCCCACCATCGGCTCGGCTATACGAGAGTCAAGTGAGCTCATTTGCCTCCGGCATGGTCTGACGGCAGCGGGACCATCATGTGGTTTGAGGCGATTACTCGCCCAGCAGGAGTCGCCGCTTGCAAGGCCTCGGGGAGTTTTCTTTTCCGGATCAATTCGAGAACATGCTGGCGACCACGGCGCCGAGTCGCCGCGCAGGCCGCGGCTTCTCAAATGTCGGGAGATGCCTTTTGAAGAAGAGTGAAGTCTACCTGCGAGGCGCGATAAAGGGATTTGCCTTCGATGACAGGCGCCATCCAGCGAACCTTTCGGATGTCTTTCCGTCAGGACGCCCAGGCCCGGCGCTCGACCGGACTGTTCCATTTTTAATCAACTCGAAAGCATGAGATTGCTCCACACGCAGTCGAGCGCTCAATGTCGGCGGACGCCAATTGGCGCGCCACAAAAGCCGGGGTATGGCTGATGGCACGGCAAAAAGGACGCTGTGCTCCCCCCTCCCGGGGCAGTATAGTTAACCGAGAGTAAACTGCGGAGCCATTAGAACGTCATGAGCCTTACGGATGAGCAGCAGGGCGAGATTTTCGAGGCCCGCAAGCAAGCGGCGTCGACGAAGCGGCCGACCGTCCCGGCACTTGAGACGATCCTTTACGAAGCGATACCCGTTTTGGACCACGGGTTCATCCGCGTAGTCGACTACATGGGAGACGATGCGTCTGTCGTGCAGGCCGCGCGCGTTTCGTATGGGAGAGGAACCAAGAAGGTTCAGGAGGATCGTGGGCTCATCAACTATCTAATGCGCCATCACCATACGACGCCCTTCGAAATGGCAGAAATCAAGCTCCACGTTAAGCTGCCGATATTCGTGGCGCGTCAATGGGTGCGACACCGCACGGCGAACATCAACGAATACTCGGCTCGATATTCGATTTTGGACAAGGAGTTTTATATTCCGGCAGCGGAGCATCTGGCCGCCCAATCCAATGTGAACCGTCAAGGCCGAGGAACCGTTCTGGAAGGAGAGGAGGCCGCAGCGGTATTGGGGCTTCTCAAACAGGATGCCGAGGTCGCGTACAAGCACTATCTCGAAATGCTGAATCAGGACGAAGATGGTCAAACCTTGCGCGACGATCGATCCGGACTCGCTCGCGAGCTCGCAAGGATGGACCTCTCGCTGAACTTCTATACTCAGTGGTATTGGAAGATAGACCTCCACAACCTCATGGGCTTTCTTCGGCTTCGGGCAGATGCGCATGCCCAGCTTGAGATACGAGCCTATGCGGACAAGATGCTCGATATTCTAAAGGCATGGGTACCTATCTCGTACGATGCGTTTGTCGAGCACCGGCTCAACTCGGTGACGCTATCCGCCACAGCGATACAGGTCGTGAAGGATGCTTTGTCGGGAAAGACCGTGAGCCAAAAGCAGAGCAAGTTGTCGCAGAGGGAGTGGGCCGAGTTAGTTTCGGTTTTCGGCGTTCTGAACGGTGAGTTTCATGATTGACATGCGACAGACAGCCGAAGCGAGAAGGGCAAAGGGCAGTCGAAGCGCCAATGCGACAACGGTCAACTACGATATCGTCGATTTTGTCGCCGCACGAGGCGAGGTTACTGAACAGGAACTCTTGGGGGCGATACGAGGGGACCCGTCAGTGGTTCTTGAGCATCTCGACTTGCTTTCTCGACTCGGGTTTTTATCGATGTTAGGCGCAAGTGCTGACCGCCATTGGTACAAACTCACCAATTTAGGCGAGTGGGCGCACTCGACCTCATATTTTTACGTTCAGTGATCAGGCATGAATCGCTTGCGACCGGCGTCCAAGGCTATCGCACAGATCGAAATCGATTTTGAAAAGCCATGCTCTCGAAATGCCGACACTCGGCCCTGGAACGTGAGATGACGAGATTGGGTAGAGGATGCTCAGCATTCCGTGTTGACATTCCGTAAGATAGAAGAGGGCAGCGCCGAGCATCTGGGGCTTGGTTGCTAGTGGCGCAACATAAAAGCGCGTTGCAGCAGATCTCATGCGGTAACCTGAAACGATTGAGCTCAGTTCGGTCGCCATTGCGAACGGATCGAATGCCGACGCGAAATGCCGGACACCTTTAGTCTCCTCCGGAAGCGGGGTGTCTACACCGAGCGCCTTGAGCACATTGTGCTGATACATATCCGGCTGAAGGGATGGCAAGCCAAAGATTTGAATCCGTTCCGCTCGTTCCTTATGACTCACGATCTCTCTCAGTAGAACGTCGTCGAAGCCCGGGGCAACAATCAGGACTTCCCGGTCCTGACTAACGCGATTGTGCCCTTCGAAGCCGATAACTTCCCGTACCTCTATGACGTCTCCGGACGTGAATTTCGTGTTCTCGCGGTCAGGGTACGAGGTCGGCTCGGCATAGATCGCATCAAATTTGCGACAACCCTTGATTTGGAGAAATCGAGTTAGAAGAGCGATGTGAGGCCTCAGCATGCCCGTAATGTCGACGGCGATCCTTGCGGCCTTGAAATCGACGCCCAACTCCTCGATCTTCAGAAGCAGCGCTTGAATGCCCTCAGCCTCGTCTCCTGCTATGGAGAAATATTCTTGAGCCGGCAGCTGATCTCCAGCGATTCCGTATTCGGGGTGAACTAACCAAAGTTTGCGCTTGGCCGTCGCCAACTCATAGCACGTTTTCACGCGGGCGCTGTTGTCCCACGAGCTGAGTAGAAGGTCCCAGTCCTCGGACCAACTTGATTGAACGGAAAGTTTCTTTCGGGAGAAGTAGTCGTAGTGGATCATTCGTCGGGCTCGAACAGGCTTGGCATCGTCTGATGGGCTTCCTGCTTGCGGGGCCCCCCGAATTGCGGCGCGGTCATCTTGGCTTTCCAGGCCTTATGATACTCTTCAAATTCATCAGCGCGAGCTGGATCGAAGATCAGGTCCAAAGCAGTTGGCGAAAACTTCACAATACCGCGGCGCGCAATCGGAAGGCTCCACTTTGGTGCGAGCGTTGCATTGAGTTGGAATTTTGCGAGCCGCTCTTGAGAATTCCTATCGATCTCTTCCTTTGTCGTCCGGATCAGGAACGAGCGCTGTTCCGCAACAAGCAGGAGCGATTGCGTCTTCTCCGTCAACTCTCGCTCCAAAACACTAAAGCCGAGGAGTGAACATTCGACTGGCTTGTCGGCAAACCGATTCGTTTCGAACAGGCGCGCTATCCGTTCGATCGCTGTACGGACCGCGGTTCCGTCGGCTCCAGGTTTCCGCATTGTTTGCATGAACCACTCGGCAGTGTCGAGGAGGCCGTTAGCCTGGTCCTCCGTGCTGATGTGATCGATGACCTCTTCTCTCTCGTTGTAGATCGCCAGATCCCATATGTTTCGCAGTGCCACGACCAACGTTCGAGGTAGCCCTTCGGCCATCCGGATGAAATTCTTCAGACCGAACTGCAATGGAATTCGCTTACCCTCGTCGCGCAGGAGCTGCGCGACCATATCTGACGCATAGTGCTGCACGCGTGTGGCATATGCCCCCTTTGTTCTACCGGTAGTGAAGTCGGCGGCTTGGGCGGCGATCTGGTCTGCCAGTTTCGGAAGCGAACGGTTTCTGTACCAGCCTTGGTACAGAGTCAGCATGTTGATCTTCTCTAGAATTGGAAACCCAGGTAGCGCGACGGCCTTCGCGACATACTCGATGTCGTCCTGGCTTGAGATGCCTGGTGCGCGCCCCTGAGAGAGCCCCTCCTTTAAAGATCTTTTCAGGCGATCAAAATGTCTGCCGGTTCCCGGAGAGGGGGATCCGATCATCTTGAACACCGCCTCGCTATCCCAGCTAAGATCCGGGTTTTCGAATATCTGCTCGATCGTGCGGATGGAAATCGACCTTTCGGCGAGCGCTCCAAAGACTTGCAATCGTCTGCGCACAATCTCGTCCGCGAAGGTGTCCCACTGGTCGCTGTTCTGGCGCAACCGGTGGTCCAGAACGATCTGCTCGAACTCAGATCCGTCGCGGTTGGCCTCATCATCGGAATAAGTTTCGAGCGTTTTTATTCCGTACAATCGGCTTCCGATCCGAAAGGTGGCTGGCGCTTTGCGCTCGCGAATTAGCGATTGAACGTATCTTTGCTGGCCCTCGGTAATATTCTCCAGTTCATCGAGCTGATATGAAAATGTCACCTCGCGAAACTCCTCCACTATTTCGGACAGGAGTTTGGGGATGCCGAAAATAAGTGTCCCCCGCGTAGCCCGAACACGCGTGGTGAAGCTGCCTGTGTATGCTCTTGTAGAAGCGCGATTCAGGCGAGAAGCATCTGAACGTGTCGTCGAATTCGGCCACGCAGGCGACCTCGTCGAAACGGCCAGTGGAAGAAATGCGATCAAGTGCGCGGCTCGTCGCAAATATCGGATGGAAGCACACTCGGGCCTTCGAGCCGGCGTCGCGTAACTTGGTTACGACGAGTTCCGAGAACTTCGAAACCTGATCGCCGGTCGCGCAGAGATCATCCAAGAAGATGTACCGATCGACGCCCGTCGTGTCGTCGGGCTTGGCGCCCGCCATGCCAGGAAGTTCGATGTGGTTGATGAACAGGTTGGAGGGAAGAAGATTCTCTTGACGAAAGTAGTAGAGGAGGTGCGCGCCGCTCTCGGATGGGTTGCCAACGCCCAAGAAGCGGGTGCGGCTCAGCGCCTTTTCATAGAGATCGTCGATGAGATCTACATCGACCGTATCGCCGTTTTCAGACCTGACCCCTTGTATCAGCGGAGCGCGGCAGAATTCCGCGAATAGGACGCGCAACAGATGGCGGATCTCCAGGGTGCCGAAATACAAGAAGTTACTCAGCAAATATAGCATCTGCAGTCGTTCATCGATGCCGGAGCGCGAGGGCGACTGAAAGCACTCAAGCCAATCGTCCAGTGTGGGACCGGGAACACGTTCTTCCCACACCGCCTTGTTGAGTTTTCGGATCTTTCGCTTGAGCGAGTCGGCGTCGAACATACCTATGTCTTTTGATAGATGTTGATCCACTCTTGTTTAATCACCGACGCGGTCTCATTTCGTTTCGTCATCAGTCCGCGCGAGTGGATCCGGTCGATCAGGCTGAGCTTGCGCTTCAGCCCGAGCTCACCGCAGATCTCAGTCAGATACTGCTGGGTATCAAAAACCCGACCGCATGCAAGATTGTTTCCTACGATGAGGACCAGGTGCCCTGAAGGCCGCAGCTTCGTAACCGCTGCCGAAAGCGCGTCCCGCATCTCTAGCAAGAATGTCTGCGCGATGTGGGCCCTGAGTTCGTTTTTCTTTCTCAAGTACCGGACGATAGCGCGGGCGGTCGAAGGCAGCCTGTCGTCAAGGGCGGTCAGTTCGCCCCTGCCGAAGTGCTCGCGCCCAATGCTGCAACGTTCAAATTGCCGCAGACCTTCCTCCGCGAATCCGAGCCATTGAATCGAAAGGCTGCTGGACCGAATATACTTCTGTGCACTGGCGTATGGAGGCGACGTTAGGATCAAGTCCAGCGATTCGGGCGCGGGTTCTCTCGCGTCGCCGGCTATATGGACCGGTGAGGCGTCCCCGAGGTGGTCGTGAAGTTTCGACATCCGCGCAATGTTGTTGCTGACGATGTTCGCGAATTCGTCGAACGCGTTTGCGCTAAGTCGATGTTTTAGCCACTCGCGCCGTTGAGCCTTTTGGTCGCGAGTCAAAGTTCGTTTGTATGGATTGATGCGAACGGGAACGGACACGGTCGGATCCGCCAAGCTGGTTCGTTGGATGGTGGCTGAGAAGCATGCCAGCAAAAAGGACCGCTCAGGTGAATCGGGGAGGTTGCGTAGGGAAGTTGCCAATCGATCCAGACGCCGGAGCACGGTTGGTGAGAACCATTGCTCGAGATTCAGTGGGCCGGCGGGCAAGCCGTCGCCGTGCCGCGGAATCCCTTCCATGACATTCTCATACGCTTCCTCCAGGCGGTGAGCTGAGAGAGTAGTCGTCTTTGCGGACGACAATATCCGTGCGAGAGGATTCGAGTCGGTTCCGAAGACCCGTCTCCCTGCGAGAAGGCCTTCCAACAGGACGGTGCCGGAGCCGCAAAAAGGGTCGTAGATGGCGTCCCCCAGACCGCCGAGCTGTTCGCAGTTCAGGAGCAGCAGAGGAATATTGAAGAGAAGTTTGGCGGGATACGGATGGATCAGGTGTGTAAACCGGTCAACGCCGGAATTCGCTCCAACCAATTCTCGGAAGTTCACCTTGAGCGGTTTGCCATCAAAATCAGCCAGCCATCGGGCGTATACCTCGCCAAAAGCACGCTGCAGCGGATCAGGATTTGCCTTTAGCATCGACAGTCATCGTAATTTGACAATAAAAACAATAGTATCCGCGTCGCTGACTCGTGTCGCGGAGCAAAGGAAATCGGCTAAAGTTATCAACGGGCAAGTTACTGGAAGTAACTGAACACGACCAACTTTAGCTAGACGCGGAGGTGAGCTCTGCGCTCAGGCGAGTGGTTGCGTCAAAAATGGTAATGTTTTCAATGAGATTTTATCAGGGGGAATTTTCCTCCAAGGCTGTCCCGGCGGCGGCGCCGCAGGCGCTAGTCCCGCATTGCCGTCATCCTCGCGACCAGTAAGTCCCCCACTAGCCTGCAGGAGGGGGACACGTTGTACACGGTGCACGACATCCACCCGTTCGTCGCGAGCGAACTCGGGCGGCGAGGGGTACTACGCCACAGTTTGACTTGGCACTTCAACCGGCCCCCAGTCGTCGGTCTCGATTAACGATTTCCGTGGTCGGGTAGGCCGCGCGCGGCGTTGTCGAGACCCTCGATGGTGCCCTCACCAACGAGCACTATGTCGACGCCTTTGGCGAGCGGCGGAAAGCCATCCGCGCCTGGACGGCCCAAATGGAGGTCACTCATCCGTGCTCGATTGCGATGTCGAGATCTTCGATGTCCACATTCACTGCGTCAATCAACGGGCTGACCGATCACCGCACACCCCCAAGGAAAACCAGAGGATGACGAATGCTCCTAAGATATCGAGGAAGCAAGTTCGCGGAAGCCGGGTACGGGTGGGGCGGTGAACTTCCAGGTGACGGTTCTCGAGGTGCTGGTCAGCTATCCAGACGGCTTCGCCGCCATGGCGGACCTCAAGCGCGACATGGCGATCCTGGCGACCAGCGGACCGGACTGGGCCGAACGCGCGAAGCGATTGGCGGCCCCGCGTGCTCGACCTGGATATCTTCTCCCAAGGTCTCATCGAGCGGATGAACGGCGGCTGGCGTATCACCGACAAGGGACCCTCGGTTCTCGCGACCATGGAGGCACGGCCCGCACGCGCCCAAGCAACGGAGCCACCTCCCATCGGCGCCGTCGAGGAGCCAACTCTGTCACCGATGCCTTCGATAGCGCCAGTTCGGCGCGAGCGCGATCGAAAGCGGCGCCAAGGGGTTTGTCTCGCCGGAGATCATGGTCAGTGAGCGCCCTGCTGAAGCTGCCGATCGAGCAGTGCCGGGACGTTGGGAGGGAGACCTCATTCTCGGTCTTGGCAGCTAGGCAATCGGCACGCCGGTCAAGCGCACGACGCGCTTCACGATGCTATTGCACCTTCCCCGGTTGGCGCGGCATGGCGAAGCTCCGCGCGCGAAGAACGGACCTGCGCTCGCGGGACACGGGGCCGAAGCCGTGCGCGACGCGATCACGCGCACCGTCATCACCTTGCCCGAAGAACTGCGTCGCTCGCTGACCTGGGATCAGGGAGCCGAAATGGCTCAGCACGATCGTCTCAAGATCGATGCGGGTATCCAGGTCTACTTTTGCGACCCGCAAAGCCCTTGGCAGCGCGGCACTAACGAGAGCACCAACGGGCTGCTGCGGCAGTACTTCCCGAAAGGCACAGACCTGAGCATCCATAGCGCCGACGAGATATCCACTGTGGCAGCGGCCCTCAATGCGACCGAGAAAGACACTGGGCTGGAAAACGCCGGCGGAGGCGCTTGACGAATTGCTGTTATGAGTGAAAAAACTGGTGTTGCGACGACCGTTTGAATCCGCCTTGGCTGCCACGATCGGAGTGATGCATCAGGGCATCCGGCTTGCCGCGTCGCCAGACGGCCATCAGAAGGGCGTCGGCGACCAACTGCGCCGTCATGCTGGCGCTCATCGACCAGCCGACCACTCGTCGCGAGAACAGGTCGATCACGGCCGACACGTAGAGCCAGCCCTCGGCCGTCCAGATATAGGTGAAGTCGGAGAGCCAGAGAACGTTCGGCCTTGGCGTCCTGCCCGGCGCACGCCGACAGCCTGGCCGGATCGTGCCGCTTGGCCACATGGGCGTGGTAGGTCGAGGGGGCGATCGGCAACACCTTGCAGATTGGCTCGACCCCATGCGCCCCACGATGATCGTCGATGAAGGCGATTATGGAGCTCCGCCATCGCAAAATAGGCGCTTGCCTTCCGCAGGATCTCGTTGGCTTGAGTTGTGCATCAATAGCACCTTCTTGCGTGCGCATAGTAGGCGTGGCCAAAAGACATCGCGACGGGGTCGCGATAGACCGGCGATCGAACCTGATAAGCTAGCGCTGCTTTCCCCTTCAGCGGTGCGGCGATCGTAGTGACGTTGTCGATTAACCTGATTGCCCGCGCTGGATGGTCTGAAAAAGCGCTGGGCAATTTTGGACCCGGCGGACTCAGCATGGCAGCCGACAGGAAATCGGTATTTCTACGTGAGATCGATGGTCTTGAGCACGCGCTGGCGGGGGCCGTCTCCCAACACTATCTGCCACTTGCTGAAGCCAGCGGAAAGATTGACGCCGCTTTCAGCCAGTCCGCGCTGCAGAGCAAAAAGATCGCTCCGCATCCGCATGCGTCTGCAGAGGCGGCCACAAATAGTCCGTCATTCTGCCGAACGACCATGCCGGGCGGGGCATAATTGCCCACCGTATCGTAAACCGACGTTTCGTCGACCTCTATCCGTACGTTGGGAATCAGAAGCCCTTTGCAATTCGTGTTGTCGGCGCAATCGATGGCAACGAAGCGGTGGTCGCCGTCGAGAAAGATGGTCGCGGGCGTGGCATCAGCGGTCGTGAAGGAGCCAGTCATCGTGCTTTCCGACCGGCACCACGAGCGTGAGTCCCTCCGCCCTCCCGACGTAGTCCACGCGCATTTCTTCAGACGACAACATTTTTAGCGTCCTTGCACACGTTCGATGAGCAGCGACCAATAATATTCGGCCGCGCCTTCCTGGGTCAGGTTGCTTGCGCCGCCACGCTGCATGCCAAGACATTTCAAGTACAGCTCGTGCTCGTCGTTGCCGACCGACATCGAATCATTCAGCGTATCGCTCGTGGAGCTCTCGCCGGCAAAATACGCGATGCCGCCTCCGAGTCCGCCGATGAAGACGGTGCAGCGGGAGATCACCGTCCCATTCCGGTAGACCGCCGCCGTGAACCGGTTCGCGTCGATGCGGCGGAAGTTTCCTTCGACTCCCGGGTTGCGCTTTTCGACCTCCTGCAGCGAATTCTCGAAGAACTTGGCCATGAACTCGAAGCTATCATGCTTGAACCGGTCGCGGTCACGGTCGGTGAACGTCTTGGCGAGTCGCAGGTTACTGGACCGGATGCTAGGCTCGCTTTCGGCCCGCGGTAGGCGAACCACCGGTGTGGGCCTCGGTGTAGCAGGGCGGGCTTCAACCTTGCCACTGCCACCCGAATGGCCTTCGCCACTTCCAGCATGGCCTGGTCGCGATCGGGGAATTGTGTGATCGGCTTGCCGTCCGGCGGCGTCGCGTTGAGTTTGCCGAACGGTGCGCCGTGCCAGTCGCAGGCACGCAGGATGACCGGGATCACGATCGCGTCGCCCGCCTCGTGCCGTTCCATCGCCCGTTTCAGCTCAATCTCGTAACAATAGTCCGACGAGAGGAAGTCCGAGCTGACCAGCAGCAGGATGATGTCGTCAGTCTCGATATGGCAGTCGATTTCGGCGGCGAAATCCTGGCCCGCCTCAATCCGCCGGTCGTGCCACGTCTCGACGACACCCTGCCGCTTCAGTAGCGAAAGCTGCTTTTCGATCTGGTCCCGCAACGCTTCGTCGGCGTGGCAATAAGAAAAGAACACTTTCGCCAAAACTGCCTCCCGCGACGCGAATCCGTTGTCGCATTGATCATAACGCCAAAAGATCAGTTCGGCCGCGCACCTGAACGGGGTTTCGCGTCATTTTCAGCCCCAAAACCAGGTTTTCAGGCCTTAATGCGCGTGACCACATCGGCCCTGGACGGAAGGCGCCCGCACCGATCGTTGGGCCAAGCCTTTGTTGGTTGCTGGACCCTTGAGACGTAATTCGCCCCCGCAGCGATCCGAACACGTCTTCACTTGGTCCCAGTCCTCCGCCCATTTCTTGCGCCAAGAAAACGGGCGCCTGCACCCGTTGTGCTCAACGAACGTGCGATCGTGCGAATCCGAGTCAGTGCCGCCGCGAACCGACACAACATAATATTGATCAAGTTGGTGGGCCCGGCAGGACTCGAACCTGCAACCAGACCGTTATGAGCGGCCGGCTCTAACCATTGAGCTACAGGCCCGTTCCCAATCGTCATGCTGACGCCGCAGGGAAGGGAGGCGATCGTCTTGTGAAAACTAGCTCGCCTTGCGTTCGGGCGGATCACCGGCTTCTAGCAGGGGAGGCGCCAAACTGGGAATTTCAGGCATTGACTTGCCGGCTATCGCTTGGAGGTCGCCCACCATCCCAACGGTCGAATCTATCACAGATACAATCTGCGTTTCGCGTTTCGCCCATTGGCGACCCATAAACTTGCGTTCCTTGTCGAGGTCGTCTCGCATGTCGTTGAATTTCTCGATGACTGCTTCGACACGTTGCCGGAATCTGGTGCCGGTCAGATAGTCATAGACCTGCTCCATCTTTGTCTGCTGGCCTTGTTGCACGAGCCGTGCGCCGCATACGTCGAGCAGCGCTTGACGCAGCGCCACCGCAACGGGGAGGGCGCACCGAGGATGAGCGACCCACACGCCATCCATCAGATCGAATTGTTCGATGTGTTTGGGTAGCGCGTGCGAGATGATGAGCGATACGTCGGCGCCCGACCGCCGTTGGTCATCCCTGAGCTTCGCCAGCCAACCGTCGCTCCACGATTTGGTCCGTTTCGTCTCCCATAGGATTATGCCTGCCGGCTGCCCGACGGCGCCGTTGACCTGCTGGATGACGTCGGCGCCAAGCTCGCCTTTGCCGACCGGTTCTATGATATCCGTTGGGAAACGGCTGCGCAAAAGCTCCTCGAGTTCCAGTTCGAGGACTTCGCCTTGGGCCTGTTGCGAACCTTGCTCCGCCTTGCGCTTCAGTTCCTCGATCGTACGTGCCATCGACTCGATCGTTTGATCCCTTTCGGCAACGCGAAGCCTGGCAGCGTCGTCGGCTTCCTGCCTGGCCTTGGTCTGAACCGTTGCAACGGACGCTTGAACGCGCTTTTCGATGGTCAAGTCCAACTCACGCTTCTCATCGTCCAGCGCGCGCTGCTTGCGAATAAGTTCAGCCTGAGCCTGCTGGGCTTCGGCCAGCTTGCGGTTATTCGCCTCCAGAAGCTGACGGAGCTCGGCAGCCTCATTAATTTTCGCTGATAGTTCCGCAGCAGAGGCTTCGCGCGCCTTCTTGGCTTCAGAAGCGACAATCCGCTCGCGTTCGGCCGTCAATCGTTTCGCGACCTGGTCTTCGACCGCCTCGCGGTCCTTGGTGAGCTGTTCGCGTTCCAGACGGAGCGCCTCAGTCTTGCGGGCGACTTCAGCATCTTTTCCCGCGAGCTGTTCCTGGAAGCGACGGCGGGTTTGCTCGAGCAGCGGCGCGGCAAGCGATTCCGTCAGTCGAATTTCGTGATTGCAGTTCGGACAATGTAAGGTAGGCTCGTATGCGCCATTCGTGGCTGCCGCTTTGAAGCTCATCGCGTTGATCTCATTCGTCGCTGAGTCGCGATTGAACTGTATTGGTGTGTCGGCGCCAGAGCGGAATGTGCGTGTCCACATGGGATTTCCACCTGTGGGCTTCCAAATCTGAAATCCGAACGTGCGGATCCGTCGAAATATTCCATAATCTATGTTATGCGAACATAAATAGCTAATTGTTACAATATGATAGTACTATTTAGTTCCATAACATTAAAGATGTTCCAGAAGCTTCTATCCAGTTGGTTCCTGATCGCGCTCCCGGTATTCATGGTCGCCCCACGCAGTGAAGACGGGTGCCATCTGACGCAAGTCGCGACGACTAGGCCAATCGTATCAAGCACCTCCCCTTGCCCTCGACCTGCGGTTGCGATTTGATGGAAACCCCATGACTGATCTACGCCCCTACGCAGGACCGCTTAAGCCCCCGCTCACGGCTGGCGCGCGATTCATCAGAGGCTTCAAACGCGTCGGCATTGTACTCGGCGTCATCGTGTTGGTCGGTGGCTTCGCGATCACAATTCCGATTGCCATAGACGAGGACTTCTCTTCTTGAGAGCCGCGATGTTCTCGACGAGGCGTAGGTCGGCGCAGACAACGACGGCGTGAGGCACGTAAGAAAGCTTCGCATCAACGTCCAGCCGTTCCGCCGCTATGCGAAATCTGCGGTCAAGTATACGCGACAAAGATCAGACAACTTGGCTGCACTGTCAGTCAGAACATGTACAAGCATGATGGCCGCCTCCGATGAGCGGCTTACTCGCGCGGCTTCATACCCAAAATGATCCTTGATCCTCAGGAGGCTCGTTCAACCACACCAGCGCCTCGCGCAATTCCAGGAAGAAGACTCGCTCTTCCATCGTTGATGATGAACCTGCGCCGGACAGATAGAGAATGAAGCCTCCACTTTGGTCGTGAAGCAGAGCTTCTTTGGCCTCACAAACTGCAAGAGAGGGGACATCGATGAAGGAGATCGTTCGCGACGAGACTAGCTGCATTTTTGATTTTTGGTCATCTAAGGTCTTGGCCGACAACATTCGCCTCATTGCGCAGGAGCGAGATGGTTATTCTGTCCCGGGCGCTCATTTTTCTTCGTCTTTTCGGTGACGAATCTGATGCCTACGTGCGCCCCGTTGACCCAAACCAACTCGCATCGGCGAAATGCCAGGCCGGTAGACGATAGAAGCAGGAAAAATTCCTGCGCCTTCAGTGCGTCGATAGAGCCTTCTACCTCAAGCTTGGCGCCGATTTCAGAAGCGTCGAGGAGGATGCAACTCCGTCGCCATGTGCCATCGACCCCGATGATGTTGACCATGTGCTTGCGTTCAAACTGAACGCGCGTCGCCTTTCGATTATTCCACCTCATGGCGAGTCCTCGAACTAACAGTGGCGAGTTTAAGTAGTCAGTTCCTGAGATTTATAGCTGCATCTCGCAACGCGCAGTCTCAAGGAGATGACCGATCTTCGCGGATTGGGCCAGCAACTGTTTTCTGCTCAGTCCATTCGGGATCTGGCCGACAGTCAATGGGATGCACATGTTTGCGAGATCGAGCATGAAGATGGCGAGGCGCAGATCGTCGGTGGTTTGAATTTGAAGAGATTCCACTCTCGACAGCAGCGCAGCAATATTGGGAAGAATGACAGATGTTTCCTGGAGCGAACGATCCGGTTCGGGTCTCTGATCAGGTCGAGGAAATCTTAGGACCCTAGACATTGAGTGCCCCAATAGCTGTCGTTATCGCTCCCCTCGTCGGAAGCGATGGAAAGGAATGGCAAAGTAAATTAGAACTCGACGGAGCAGCCTAACTAGACCGCGCAACTTCATACGTGAGCCCGACCAGAAAGAGCCGAGTCGGTTGAAACAAATCTATGATGCAATCTGACGCCGAAATTCTTAACAAACGCTGTACGTCGGACGCGGTTCGCTTCTTTATTGAGCATTGCTGCCCAAACGCTATTGAGATCTGGCAAAAGCAGCAAAGTGACTAGCGCGAACCCGCGTTTGATTGCGTATTTCCGAGTTGAAGCTCGAACAAAATGGCCGCAGATAGGCCCGCCGGTCGGAAATATCTGTTCAGTGATGAAATGAGCCAGCCCCGGCGCTGCCATTTCGGTAGGACAAAGCCAGCGAGTTATCTGCCGGGTTGAATACAGTCAATGAAGTGGAAATTAACAACCTATCAAATCGCTTCCCTCCAGTGGAAGCGCGCACGCTACGCTCGGTGATACTTGCCGCTTGTGAACTACTTCACACAATGCGCATCACAGCCCTGTGCAGGAGGCCCGCTAGCGTGAACTGACGGGCCTCTGATCGTGTCGGCAATCAGATTCAGTTCATCGGCTGCCCCTTTGCACAACAATCACGGTTCGCCGAAGACGACGTCACTGACCTTCAGCTTGATCGGCAAAAGTGGGTCTCCACGGAAAGCGGAGCGGCGGATGCCATCGCCGGCGCTGCGGTACGGGACATGGTGGTTATCGCGACGGGCAAGCCGCGGCGCTGTCGCCGGTTCCCTCATCGATGAGATTGCGTCAGGTGAGATCTGGCAAGGCGCCGTTCACTGGGGTGGTGTTGTTGGTCATCTGTATTGGTTTCCGCTATTACCGGTTGCGGACGATGTGGTGGCGAGTTTTTCGAAACAGCAGTCGTACTGTCCGTTTGACCTCCAAATTCGTGGTGATAGTGTCGCAATTCGCGGTCCGCCCGGGAGGACACAATGGGATGGTTTGACCGGCTGTTTGGAAGGACCTCGGCGCCTGCTACCAGACTCTTTGCGAGATTTAAGCGAGAATCACGGGGGCCGACTGACCCGATCTTCTGAAGATCGCCAAAGACCGAAGAGGGCATATTTCGCGGAAGGCCGTGAGAGAGGAATACAATCGGCTGCTTTTGGAAAAGTACGCGCACGATAAGTCATGACTTCTACCCATCCAGTGGCGCCACTACGTGGCAACCTTGACGCTCGTCCCTAGCGGTGCCGGCACATGACCTGAAGTTGCGCCTGCGCCTATGTCTCGTCTATCCGCTGTGAGTGCACCAACTATCGAGACGTGATACTCTGTTTCCCATCGTCCTCAAGCTGCGATGAGGAACAATGAAGCGGCGGGCGTTCATAGCAGGCATCGCAGTGCGCCGAGCGGTTCGCGCGCACAGGGGCTCGCCATCGGCTTGGCTTTCTCGCTGTAGGTGACGGGAGCGGGCAAGCCCTCAATCAAGCCGAGCTTGCGTGCATCCGCGCCAGTACACAGTTCTGTGCGGGGCACGCGATGAAAGGCGCGTCACCTATCGGTCCTGCTGCGCCTCCCGGCGCTGAGCCGTGAGCGGCCGGTGAAGATGATCAGGGATCCACTTTTCCTTCGGACGGCCACACTGCAGTCAGGGTCTTGTTCACTAGCAGAGACGCTTGAAGGTGGCGCTGAGTCGGATTGCTAGCCAAAAACTACAATAGACGGCCCGGAGGACAAAAACCTCGTACCAAAGCCCTGCTGGTGAGGTAGCTGTTTTGAAAGACTTTGTTTGTCATCCGCCCTCAACAAACAACGTAGCTACAGCGAAATCCGCGGTATCGGAAGTATCGACGGCACCAGCAACAAAACCGAGGATGAGATTCTTTGCTAGCTCGATATCCCTCATGAAGCTTGTTGCCGTCAAGGAACGACGCCTGGCGTGCTGAAATTGCCATTAGGACAACGGCGAGAGCCGAACTGACACTGATCATCTATTGCCGGAACATGGCGCCTCCCTTACGTCGGTCTACCGCGCCTCGCGACTAGCCTCGCACCGCTCGAAAACTGCCAGCCATAATGACCAATCTGGTTTTAGACGCTTTCGCGGTTGAATTGCGATCTGAAGCTGGCGGAGCGGCCCCGGACTAGCCCAAGTGGATTTTGCGCTGCGGCAAAGAGATCGCGGCGCTATAATATCTCTCATGGGCTGGGATGCGAAAGACATAGCGCTCCTCAACTCGACGGAGCTCTCAACATACCAATTCCGCGCTGATCTACGTTTGGCGGACCTTAATCGCAACAAGGGTGTGTGTGCGATGGCCGGCGACTGATCGTGCCCGCGTTCGAACACAAGATCCCACAGATTTGCAGCCATCGATTTTTGCATTGGATGCGTCCTGAACACGCCTCAAGGCCATCAACGCGTGAAGGATCGGGAAAGTGCAGAACGCGCGTTGATATTGTCTTTCGACTGTGCGGATTCCGCATCCGAAGTCCGAGCGCCGTCTCTGGTCGTCGGCTTATGAGGGTGGACCGGAACGCAACGTTTGATCTTCCGAAGGGCGCTCATGATCCGTAGCAGACTAAGCCTTGCCAGGGCACTGACGGAGCGCGCAAAGGACGTTCGCGGGAGCTCTCAGCCAGTATTTTTGACCGCCTCTGCCAGCATGGAGTAGAGCTGCTGCTTGCTGAATTCCTTGGGCGGCTGCCTCTGCACTGTGTTCCGCGACACCTTCCGTGCGACTGGACGGGCGCAGGCTGCCGACGAGGTCGGCCTCAGCTTCGGGCGCGGCCTTATCTGGGGCGTTGCTGTGGGCGGCTTGTGGCCGTCGCGCTTCAAGCCCAGACGGGTTAGCATGCCGCAGACCGCGTTACGACTGCACCCGAGACGACGCGCAATCTGCGCCGCGCTCTGTCCTGCGGATCAGAGCCTTCCTCGTCGTCTTCATCGGGATCTCTTGGCGGCATCGCGGTGCACATAAGCACAAGCGGTGTCCAGTAGATCGCGGTGGTGGAAAATGCTTCGAAGGTATGTTGCTTCATGTGGCTGCTACTCCTCGAAAACACGCGTAGTCGCATATTCATGGCGGACGGCACGGGTGTCCAGGGCGCGATCGGTGCAAACGAGATGGGAACATCAAGTCGACGACATGAGCAAAGGAGGGCAACCGCCACGCAAATGGCGGCGTTTTCAGCTACTTTATGCCCGAGAACTCATTCGGCTCTATTGTTCACCAAAACCTCGCCGGTGGTGATTTCGGGAACTCCAAGATCGAGGTCATGTAGACTTGCTTGAAC
>NZ_JADPJQ010000105.1:0-242065 GCF_023073515.1 Bradyrhizobium sp. 17
TGATGCAATATTCGTTGTAATCATTGATAATTTCGCTCTTTGCCATCTCGCTTATATTCCCCTATATGGGGGCCGCGGCGGCATCGCCCGCACGGGCTCGCGCGAGCGAAAAAGCCCTTCCTGTCCAAACGATTGTAGACCAGCCCTCGATGACCTCTGCGAGCGAATTGCGATCCGGCAAGGGTGAGCGCGACGAGAATTTTCCCGTCGCGTCCTGGATCATTCATCCGCGTCATCGCGCGCTGATCCTGGCGTATTACAATTTCGTCCGCACCGCCGACGACATCGCCGACCACGCCACGCTGCCGCCGGACGAGAAGCTCGCTTATCTCGACCTGCTCGAGGCGGAATTGCTCGGCAAAGGCGACACCCAGGCCGAGGCCGTCAGCCTGCGGCACGCACTGGCCGAACGCGGCATGGCGTCGCGCCACGCGCTCGACGTGCTCATCGCGTTCCGTATGGACGTGACCAAGTTGCGCTACGAGAATTGGGACGAGGTCATCCATTATTGCCGCTACTCGGCGATGCCGGTCGGCCGCTTCATGCTCGACGTCCATGGTGAGAGCACCTCGACCTGGGCCGCGTCAGATGCGCTCTGCGCAGCGCTGCAGATCAACAACCACCTCCAGGATTGCGGCAAGGATTTCCGCGAGCTCAACCGCGTCTATCTGCCGCGCGATGCGCTGGCCGCGAGTGGCGCCTCGGTCGAGCAGCTCGGACTGGCGCAGTCGCCACCGGCGATGCTGGCCTGCCTTCAGGCTCTCGCCGTCCGCAACGAAGCGCTGCTCGCCGAGGGCAGGTCGCTAGCTGCGGAGATCCGGGATTTCCGCCTCGGCGTCGAGGTCTCGGTGATCCAGGCCTATGCCGACCGCATCGTGCGCCTGTTGAAGGTGCGCGATCCCCTGCGCGAGCGCGTGCACCTGAACAAGCTCGAGCTCCTCACCTTCAGCCTCGCCGGCATGATCGGCGAAGTCGGCCGCCGCACGGTCGGACGCAAGGCCATTTCCAGACCGGGGACTGCACATGACGCTTGAGGCGACCTCGCCCGGCGCCAATTATGGCTCGACCGCATCCGGCAGTTCGTTCTACGCCGCGATGCGCATCCTGCCGCACGACCAGCGTGAAGCGATGTTCCAGATCTACAGCTTCTGCCGCCAGGTCGACGACATCGCCGATTCCGATGGCCCGCGCGACGAACGGCTCGCCGCCCTTCAGGCGTGGCGCAACGACATCGATGCGCTCTACCAGGGCAATCCGCCGCCGCGGCTGAAGGACTACGTCACCTCGGTGAAGACCTTCGGCCTCAAGCGCGAGGATTTCCTCGCCATCGTCGACGGCATGGAGATGGACGTGCCGCAGGACATCCGCGCGCCCGACATGGCGACGCTGGATCTCTACTGCGATCGCGTCGCGAGCGCCGTAGGGCGGCTGTCGGTCCGGGTCTTCGGCTTGCCAGAAGAAGACGGCATCGAGCTCGCCCATCATCTCGGCCGCGCGCTCCAGCTCACCAACATCCTGCGCGACATCGACGAGGACGCGGGCCTCGGCCGGCTCTATCTGCCGCGCGAAGCGCTGCTGCATGCCGGCATCACCTCCAACGATCCGGACCGCGTGATCGTCGAGCGCGCGCTGCCGAAGGTCTGCCTGCCACTGGCGCAGCGCGCAAAGGTGTATTTCGAGAAGTCGGACGAGATCATGAACCGCAACCGGCGCCGCGCGGTGCGCGCGCCGCGGATGATGTCGAAATACTATCATGCCATTCTGGATCTCCTGATCGCGCGCGGGTTCAACGCGCCGCGCGAGCCGGTGCGTGTGTCGAAGATCACACGTATCGCCATCCTGCTCCGATACGCTCTCATCTGATGCAAAAAACAGCTCACATCATTGGCGCTGGAATCTCCGGCCTCTCCGTCGCCGTGCGACTTGCCAATGCCGGCTTCAAGGTCGCCGTGCACGAAGCGACGCAGCAGGCCGGCGGCCGTTGCCGTTCCTATTTCGATGGCGCCACCAATCTCACCATCGACAACGGCAACCATCTGCTGCTGTCCGGCAATAGCCATGCGCGCGCCTATGCGCGTTCGATCGGGACCGAGGCGGGCCTCGTCGGTCCGGAGCGCGCGCAGTTTCCCTTCGTCGATCTCAAGACCGGGCAGCGCTGGCAGATCGACCTCGGCGACGGCCGGCTCCCGACCTGGGTGCTCGACGAGAGCCGCCGCGTCCCCGACACTGGGCTGACCGATTATCTGAAGCTGGCGCCGCTGATCTGGGCATCGGAAGAGACGCTGGTCGGCAAGTCAATTCCGTGCGAAGGCGTTCTCTATCAGCGCCTGGTGCAGCCTCTGCTGCTCGCGGCCCTCAACGTCGATCCACCCGAAGGCTCGGCGGGGCTTGCCGGCGCGATCGTGCGCGAGACGCTGCTCGCCGGCGGGCAGGCCTGCCGTCCCCTGATCGCGCGCGACGGGCTCAGCGCGGTACTGATCGAGCCCGCCGTGACGTTCCTGCAGGGGCGCGGGCACAGCGTTCAGCTCGGCCATGAGCTGCGCTCGTTTGCGACCCATGACGGCAAGGTCGGCGCGCTGAATTTCGGCGGCGAGGATGTGATCCAGATCAGCGAAGGCGACGTCGTCGTGATGGCAGTGCCGCCGCGCGCTGCCTCCAACCTGCTGCCGGGCCTGAAGACGCCGACCGAATTCCGCGCCATCGTGAATGCGCATTTCCGCGTCGAGCCGCCGGCGGGATCGGCACCGATCCTCGGCGTGATCGGCGGCGTCGTGGAATGGCTGTTTTCGTTCCCGAACCGGCTGTCCGTCACCATCAGCAACGGCGACCGTCTGGTCGACATGCCGCGCGAGGAACTCGCGCAGGCGATCTGGAACGACGTCTGCAAGGCGGGCGGTGTTTCCGGCGAGCTGCCCCCCTGGCAGATCGTGCGCGAGCGCCGTGCCACATTTGCGGCGACGCCGGCGCAGAATGCCCTGCGTCCAGGGCCGGTCACTGCGCTGAAAAACCTGTTTCTTGCAGGCGATTGGACTGCTACGGGATTGCCTGCAACCATCGAGGGATCGGTCCGATCCGGTGATCGCGCCGCCGATCTGGTTCTGGCCGCCAAGGGATAGTGACAGGCGGCCCTGACGGGCATTTGTCCCAGTCAATTTCGGCCCATTCAATCGACTATCGGAGCAATCGAGCGAGATGGATTCCGTGAACGCGACCAGCCGCGAAGCCCAAGAATTCAGGAACTTGGAATCGAGCATTGCGTCGGCCACCGAAGGCGTCCTCGGCTTCCAGCAACCCGACGGCCATTGGGTGTTCGAGCTCGAGGCAGATTGCACGATTCCGGCCGAATACGTCCTGCTGCGCCATTATCTCGCCGAGCCGGTCGATGCCGTGCTCGAAGCCAAGATCGCCAATTATCTTCGCCGCGTGCAGGGCGCCCATGGCGGCTGGCCGCTGGTGCATGACGGCGAGTTCGACATGAGCGCCAGCGTCAAGGCGTATTTCGCGCTGAAGATGATCGGGGATTCCATCGACGCGCCGCACATGGTGCGTGCGCGCGAGGCGATCCATTCCCGCGGCGGCGCCATTCACAGCAATGTCTTCACGCGATTCATGCTTGCGATGTTTGGCCTCGTGACCTGGCGCGCGGTACCGGTGCTGCCGATCGAGATCGTGCTGCTGCCGTTCTGGTCGCCGTTCCACATCAACAAGATCTCCTACTGGGCGCGCACCACCATGGTGCCGCTGATGGTCATCGCCGCGCTGAAGCCACGGGCGAAGAATCCCAAGGGTGTCGGCATCGACGAGCTGTTCCTGCAGGATCCGCGCTCGATCGGCATGACCGCCAAGGCGCCGCACCAGAGCATGGCCTGGTTCGTGCTGTTCCGCGCGCTCGACGGCATTTTGCGCGTGGTCGAGCCGATGTTTCCCAAGAGCCTGCGCAAACGCGCCATCGACGCGGCGCTCGCCTTCACCGAGGAGCGGCTGAACGGCGAGGACGGCATGGGCGCGATCTATCCGCCGATGGCCAACATCGTCATGATGTACGACGCGCTCGGCAAGGACGAGAACTTCCCGCCGCGCGCGATCACGCGCCGGGGCATCGACAAGCTGCTCGTGATCAAGGACGACGAAGCCTATTGCCAGCCCTGCGTCTCGCCGGTGTGGGACACGACGCTGACCGCCCACGCGCTGCTCGAAGCCGGCGGCGACAAGGCGGTGCCGGCCGCCAAGCAGGGTCTCGACTGGCTGATCCCGAAGCAGGAGCTCGAGGTGAAGGGCGACTGGGCGGTGAAGCGGCCCGACGTACGCCCGGGCGGCTGGGCCTTCCAGTACAACAATGCCCATTATCCCGATCTCGACGACACCGCGGTGGTCGTGATGTCGATGGACCGGATGCGCCGGGAGCACGGTGCGGCCGGCTATGACGCCGCGATCGACCGTGCCCGGGAGTGGATCGAGGGCATGCAGAGCAACGACGGCGGCTGGGCCGCCTTCGACGTCAACAATCTCGAATATTACCTGAACAACATCCCGTTCTCGGACCATGGCGCACTGCTCGATCCACCGACCGAGGACGTCACCGCCCGCTGCGTCTCGATGCTGGCCCAGCTCGGCGAGACCGCGGAGACCAGCAAGCATGTCGCGGACGGGATCGCCTACCTGCGCAAGACCCAGCACTCCGAAGGGTCCTGGTACGGCCGCTGGGGCATGAACTTCATCTACGGAACCTGGTCGGTGCTGTGCGCCCTCAACATGGCCGGCGTCCGCCATGACGATCCCATGATCCGGAAAGCCGCCGGCTGGCTGGCCTCGATCCAGAACCAGGACGGCGGCTGGGGCGAGGATGCCGTCAGCTACCGGTTGGACTACCGGGGCTGGGAGGCCGCCCCCTCGACCGCCTCGCAAACGGCATGGGCCTTGCTTGCCTTGATGGCTGCTGGCGAGGTTGATCACCCGGCCGTCGCCCGCGGGGTGGAGTACCTGATTGCAACACAGAACGAAAAAGGACTGTGGGACGAACAGCGGTACACCGCCACGGGCTTTCCCCGTGTATTCTATCTACGGTACCATGGTTATCCGAAGTTCTTCCCGCTGTGGGCGTTGGCGCGGTATCGGAACTTGCGGAACACCAACAGCAGGGTGGTAGGGGTCGGAATGTGACTTTGGGGACGGGGGACTATCTTACCGCGGGTCAAACCGTTGATCCGCGGCCTATATTGATCGTGACTGGACTGGTTCAGGAGGCCCGCATCGCGGCCGGGCCTGGCATGGCGGTCATCTGTTCGTCGAGCAGCCCCACCCAGTTGCGGGCGCTGTTGACGGTGCTGGATCCCGAGACGATTCGCGGTGTGATCTCCTTCGGCGTGGCCGGCGGGCTCGACCCGACGCTGCGCTCCGGCGACGTCGTGCTGGCGACCGAGGTGCTCGCGGGCGATACCCGCTGGGCCGCTGGCCTCTCGCTCGGCGACGACCTCATCGACCGCCTGACGTCGGGGCGCCGCCGCGTTGTGCGCGGCAGCCTCGCGGGTGCCGAGGAAGTGGTCACGGGGCGCTCCTGCAAGGCGGCGCTGCATTCGGAGACGGGAGCGGCCGCCGTCGACATGGAAAGCCACATCGCGGCGGCCTACGCCGCCGAGGCCGGCTTGCCGTTCGCCGCGGTCCGCGTCATCAGCGATCCCGCCCATCGCGCGCTGCCGGCGCTCGCCCGCGCCGCCATCAAGCCGAATGGCCAGATCGACGTGCTGGCCGTGCTGCGCGGCATCGCGCGCAACCCGACTGCGCTGCACGGACTGGTCTCGACCGGCCTCGACTTCAACCGCGCGCTACGCAGCCTGCGCGGCTGCCGCGACTTCCTGATCGGCACCGAACTGGTCGACAGCGAGGCGCTGGTCTCCGAGGCGGCCTGAGCGGGTTCTGCGATCACTAAAAACAAAAGGCCCGGTCGCCATTGGCGATCGGGCCTTTTCTTGTTGGTGGGACTAGCGCGCTTACGCGGCGGTCGACGCCTTCCGTGCGGCCTTCTCCTGTGCGGCGGCGGCCTCGTCCTTGCGGATCTCCGACAGGCGCTTCTGCACTTCCGCGGAGAAGATGTACTGCGCAGGACGCTGCTTGGACATGTCGATCTCCGGCGCCATCGGACCCGTGGTCCTGATGCCGCGCAGCGACACCCACATCGCCTTCAGCGGGTTGTTGATGGCGGCGGTCGCCGCCGTCGGCTCGTAGCCGCAATGGGCCATACAGTCGGCGCACTTCTCGTACTTGCCGGTGCCGTAGGTCTCCCAGTCGGTGGTGTCCATCAGCTCCTTGAAGGTTTTTGCATAGCCTTCACCGAGCAAATAGCAGGGCTTCTGCCAGCCGAAGATGTTGCGCGCGGGCATGCCCCAAGGCGTGCACTCGTATTCCTGGTTGCCGGCGAGGAAGTCCAGGAACAGGCCGGAATGCATGAAATTCCACTTCTTGCCCTTGCCCATCGCAAAGACGTCGCGGAACAGCTTCTTGGTCTTGGTGCGGTTGAGGAAGTGCTCCTGGTCCGGCGCGCGCTCATAGGCGTAGCCCGGCGACATCGAGACGCCGACGCCGAGCTCGACGGTCAGGTCGAGGAATTTGGCGATCTCTTCGGCCGGGTGGCCGTCGAAGATGGTGGCGTTGACGTTGACGGTGAAGCCGCGGGCCTTGGCCGCCTTGATCGCGGAGACGGCGCGGTCGAACACGCCCTTCTGCGACACGGCCTTGTCGTGGTGCTCCTTCAGGCCGTCGAGATGCACGGAGAAGAACAGGTAGGGCGAGGGCTCGAACAGATCGAGCTTCTTCTCGAGCAACAGCGCGTTGGTGCAGAGCGAGACGAACTTCTTGCGCGCGACGAGGCCGCGCACGATCTCGCCGATCTCCTTGTGGATCAGCGGCTCGCCGCCGGGAATGGCGACCATAGGCGCACCGCACTCGTCGGCCGCGTCCCAGCACTCCTGCGCCGTCATGCGGCGGTTGAGGATCGCATCCGGATAATCGATCTTGCCGCAGCCGACGCAGGCGAGGTTGCAGCGAAACAGCGGTTCCAGCATCAGCACGAGCGGATAGCGCTTGCGGCCAAGCAGCTTCTGCTTGATCAAATAGCCGCCGATACGCATTTCCTTGAAGAAGGGGATAGCCATTACAAGTTTCTTTCTGGGCTTGAAATTCGGGTGGGTCAGCTCGCAGCCAGTTCGGCCGGAAGCCGGAATTCGATGTTTTCCTCGCGGCCCGGGAGCACCGAGACCTTGACCGGTCCGATCCGCCGCATTGCTTCGATCACGTCATCCACGAGTACCTCGGGCGCCGAAGCGCCAGCCGTGACACCGACGGTTCTGGCATCTTTCAACCACTCGGGATTGAGCGCGCTGCCGTCGGCAATCAGATAACTCGCGACACCGGCCTCAGTGCCGATTTCGCGGAGCCGGTTCGAATTCGAGCTATTGGCAGCGCCCACCACCAAGATCACGTCGACCAGCTTGCTCAAGTCCCTTACCGCAGATTGGCGGTTCTGTGTCGCATAGCAGATATCCCGGATATCCGGGCCTTGAATATCTGTAAAGCGGGCCTGCAGGGCCGAAATGATGTCCTTTGTGTCATCCACCGACAGGGTGGTCTGGGTGATATAGGCCACTGGCGTATCCGCCGGCAGCTCAAGGGCCTTAACCTCTTCAACGCTTTGGACCAGCAGTACGGGGGCGGGAACCTGGCCCATCGTACCCTCGACCTCGGGGTGGCCGGCATGGCCGATCAGGATCAGGGTGCGGCCCCTGGCGATGTAGCGCTTCCCCTGATTGTGAACTTTCGTGACCAAGGGGCAGGTGGCATTGAGCACCGGAAGGTCGCGCGCGGCCGCTTCTTCCTCGACGCTGCGGGCGACGCCATGAGCGCTGAAGACCGTCACCGCCTTCGGCGGCACCTCCGACAGTTCCTCGACGAAGATCGCGCCCTTGTTCTTCAGGCTCTCGACGACGTACTTGTTGTGCACGATCTCATGGCGCACGTAGACGGGCGGGCCGTACTTCTCCAGCGCCCGTTCCACGATCTCGATCGCACGCACTACCCCCGCGCAAAAGCCGCGCGGTTGCGCCAGATAAACTTCCATTGGACGGCCATCACGCAAGTTGCACCAATCCGCTCTCAAGTTCAGGGGACACCCCGATACGAACCAATGAGTTGCAATATCCGCACCATCGGTTCGGCGCACGCGGTAGCCGCCCACCCCTGCCGGGGCCCCGGTGCATGGAGGGGCAGTACTTTGTGTCAAAAAATCGGCAGTAAGGAAAGGTGGAATGAACTTTGGTTCCCTGCCGGATCAGTTTCGCGGTATTATAGTAGAGGGTGCCCGTGGCAGCAACGTGGCGACATTTGTGCGCACGCTTCGTCACTTTCCCGCCTCAACTCCTCGGCTATACCGATGGCCCGCATGATTATGCCATGGTCTTCCGCCGTTTACCTCGAAGCTTCTGACGGCGATAACCACTCAAAACAGCAATAGGTTTCGGCCGGGAACTCCGTTAAACAGCGGGCGTTTCCGGCAAGCTGTTAACCGCAGAAAGAAAAGTAGTGCTGCAAAGCGTCGTCGTTGCCATCGTCAGGGCCTGCACCCGGTTTGCCTCCCTCGTCGTCGTTCTCGGGCTCCTGCTGGCGGTGGGGGCGGGCTATTACACGTCCCAGCATTTCGCCATCAACACCGACATCAACTCGCTGATTGCCCAAAATCTGGACTGGCGCCAACGCGACCAGCAGTTCGATCGCGCCTTCGACCGCGATGCGACGATTACGGCGGTGGTCGAAGCCAAGACGCCGGAGATGGCGACCGCGGCGTCGGACGCGCTCTATGCCAAGCTGAAGGACAACAAGACCGAATTCCAGTCGATGCAGCAGCTCGGCACCGGCGAGTTCTTCGAGAAGAATGGTCTGTTGTTCCTGCCGACAGAGGAAGTTGCCAAGGTCACCGGCCAGTTCGAATCCGCAGCACCCCTGATCGAGATCATGGCGGGCGATCCCTCGATCCGCGGCCTGACCGGCGCGCTCGAGACGGGACTTGCCGGCGTCAAGCGCGGGCAGGTCAAGCTCGACAACACCGAACGGCCCTTCAACCAGATCGCGCAAACGGTCGAGACCGTGCTCAACAAGGGCAATGCGACGTTCTCCTGGCGCCAGCTCGTCAGTGACGAGCCGCTGACGGATTCGGACAAGCGCGCCTTCATCGAGTTCAAGCCGATCCTCGACTACAACGCGCTTGAGCCCGGCAAGGGCGCAACCGACGCGATCCGCAAGGCCGCAGCCGATCTGGATTTTGCCACCAAATATCAGGCGCGAGTCCGGCTGACCGGGCCGGTCCCGATCGCCAACGAGGAATATGCAACCGTCCAGGAAGGCGCCGTCGTCAATGGCATCGGCACGGTCCTCGTCGTGCTGCTCATCCTGTGGCTGGCGCTGCATTCGGCGAAGATCATCTTCGCGGTGTTCGTCAATCTCTTCGTCGGTCTTGCGCTGACCACCGCCGCCGGCCTGATGATGGTGGGCTCGCTCAATTTGCTGTCGATCGCATTCGCCGTGCTGTTCGTCGGCCTCGGCGTCGATTTCGGCATCCAGTACAGCGTCCGCTATCGCTCCGAGCGCTACAAGCACAACGATCTCTCGGGTGCGCTGATCCTGGCCGCCAAGCGCTCGGCAATTCCGTTGTCGCTGGCGGCAATGGCGACCGCGGCTGGCTTCCTCTGCTTCATCCCCACGGACTACAAGGGTATCGCCGAACTCGGCCAGATCGCCGGCGTCGGCATGCTGGTCGCGTTCCTCACTAGCATCACCGTGCTCCCGGCGATGCTGAAGCTGTTGAACCCGCCCGGTGAGAAAGAGCCGGTCGGCTATGCCTTCCTGGCGCCGCTCGATCACTTCCTGGAGAAGCACCGCGTGCTGGTCGTCGGTGGCACCATGTTTCTGGCGGTCGCCGGCCTGCCGCTGCTCTATTTCATGAAGTTCGACTTCAACCCGATGAATCTGCGCAACCCGAAGGCAGAGTCGATCGCGACCTTCCTCGACTTGCGCAAGGATCCCAACACGGGCGCCAATGCCATTAACGTGATGACCACGTCGGAAGAGCAGGCAAGGCAGGTGGAGGCGAAGCTGGAGAAGGTGCCGGAGGTGTTGCGGGTGATGTCGCTCAACAGCTTCGTTCCTGAAGACCAGCCGCCGAAGCTGAAGCTGCTCGCGCAGGGCGCCAAGGTGCTGAACCCCGCGCTCAATCCCGACCAGATCGACGCCGCGCCGTCGGACAAGGAAAACGTCGATGCGCTGAAATCGTCGGTCGACAATCTGCGCCGGACCGCAGGCGATGCGAAGGGCCCGGGTGCGGTTGCCTCGCGTCGGCTCGCGGATGCGCTGGAAAAGCTCGCCAATGCCGATGAAGCCACACGGAACAAGGCGCAGGACGTGTTCGTCGCGCCGATGAAGATCGTGTTCGACCAGCTCCGGAACGCGTTGCAGGCCGAGCCGGTCACCCTGAAGTCATTGCCGGCAGATCTCGTCAGCGCCTGGAAGAGCAAGGACGGTATCATCCGCGTCGAGGCGCTGCCGAAGGGTGATCCCAACGACAACGACACGCTACGCAAATTTGCGGCGGCGGTGCTCGTTGCCGAGCCGACCGCGATCGGCGGTCCGGTCTCGATCCTGAAATCCGGCGACACCGTGGTGAAGGCGTTCATCCATGCCGGAATCTATGCGCTGCTGGTGATCGGCCTGTTGCTGTGGATCACGCTGCGCCGGTTCGTCGACGTGTTGATGACGCTGGTGCCGCTGTTGGTGGCAGGCGCGGTCACGCTCGAGATCTGCGTGCTGATCGGCTTGCCGCTCAACTTCGCCAATATCGTCGCGTTCCCGCTGCTGCTCGGCGTCGGCGTGGCCTTCAAGATCTACTATGTCGTGGCCTGGCGCTCGGGCAGGACAAACCTGCTCCAGACCAGCCTGACGCGCGCGATCTTTTTCAGCGCGCTGACAACGGCCACCGCGTTCGGCAGCCTTTGGCTGTCGAGCCATCCCGGCACGTCCAGCATGGGCAAGCTGCTGGCGTTGTCGCTGGTGACGACGCTCGCCGCCGTGCTGCTGTTTCAGCCCGCCCTAATGGGCAAACCCCGCAATCTCAGGGAGTAGGCAGATGTCGCCGACCTGGTCGGCGGCGCCCTTCTGACCGGGTTTGGCGGTGCCGGCGGCCTTCGGGGCTGCGGGCGCAGGCTGCGCCACCGTAGCGCCGGTCGTTCCCGGGGCTTTCGGTGCCGCGCCGGTGGGCTTCGGCGCGCCCTTGGCCATGGCGTTGGCGGAGCTCAAGGGAATCGGGGGGCTGACCCGGGTCCAGGTCTCGCCACCGCACAGGAACCCCATCACGCAGCCCTTGATCTCGAGCTGGTCGGTGCCAACCGGCGTGATGGTTGCGCTGTAGAGCTGGCCGTCCTTGGCATTGTAGACCTGACCTTCCCATTGATCGGCGCCGGGCTTTTTCTTCATGTCGATCAGGGTCGCCATGCCCAGCGTGGGCCGGGTCTTTTTCGACGCGTCCGGATTGTTCTCGTCGCGGCCGCCGGGCTGTTTTTCCCAGGAAACCGCGCCCCACATGCTGCCATTGCATTGGGCGACACGAATGTTGGCGACGCCGTCGGCAACCCGCCAGTCGCCGGTCGGATCGGCCGCGAGCGCCGGGTTCAGGCAGGTGTAACCGCCAGCCAGTATTAGTCCGGTGTAAAGGGCTAAACGCATGATAGTTCCTTGGCAGTGCAACATGGTCTAAAGCTCTGCTTGCGAAGATGGTCCGAAAAAGGGCAAAAGGCCGCACAGACCGTTTTCAGCGACGTTCCGTTTTCAGTTGACGAGACGGCCCTCAACCGAAGTATGTAGCGGATGCACAGCCCAAATCCAGACATGTCTCAGCTGTTCGCGGACCGCCAGGCCCAGCGCAGCGCCCTGCATAATCGGCATCTGAACGAGCAGTTCGTTCGGGTTCTGAAGACCATCGGCTACGATGTCGGCTTCCAGAAGGGGCAGGGACAGTATCTCTACGACCGCGACGGGGCCCGCTATCTCGACCTCTTGTCCGGTTTTGGCGTGTTTGCGATCGGGCGCAATCATCCTGTCATGCGTGAGGCGCTCAAGAGCGTGCTCGATGCCGACCTGCCCAACCTCGTCCAGTTCGACGTCTCGGTGCTCGCCGGCGTGCTCGCCGAGCGGCTCCTGAAATACGTCCCCTATCTCGACAAGGCGTTCTTCGCCAATTCCGGCGCCGAATGCGTCGAAGCGGCGATCAAGTTCGCCCGCGGCGCCACCGGCCGTCCGGGGATCGTCTATTGTGCCCACGGCTATCATGGCCTGACCTATGGCGCGCTGTCGCTGACCGGTGATTCGAACTTCCGCACCGGCTTCGAGCCGCTGCTGCCGGGATGCACTTCGATCCCGTTCAACGATCTCGCCGCGCTCGAAAAGGCGCTGGCCTCGCGCGAGGTGGCGGCCTTCGTCGTCGAGCCAATCCAGGGCAAGGGCGTCAACATGCCCACCGACGAGTTCCTGCCGGGTGCAGCTGCGCTCTGCAAGAAATACGGCACGCTGTTCGTCGCCGACGAGATCCAGACCGGCATGGGCCGCACCGGCCGCTTCCTCGCGGTCGAGCACTGGAACGTCGAGCCCGACATGGTGCTGCTGTCGAAGTCGCTGTCCGGCGGCCACGTGCCGGTCGGCGCGGTGCTGACGCGCAAGAGCATCTTCGACAAGATCTTCAACCAGATGGACCGCGCCGTCGTGCACGGCTCAACTTTCTCCAAGAACGACCTGGCGATGGCCGCCGGCATCGCCACGCTCGACATCATGGAGTCCGAGAAACTGATCGAGTCCGCCGCCAAGCGCGGTGCCGAGCTGCGCCTCGCGCTCACGCGTATGGTGCCCGGCTACGAGCTGTTGAAGGAAGTCCGCGGCAAGGGCCTGATGATCGGCGTCGAGTTCGGCCCGCCGAAATCGCTGCGGCTGCGGGCGTCCTGGAACGTGCTGGAGGCGGCCAATAAGGGCCTGTTCTGCCAGCTCATCACCGTGCCGCTGTTCAAGGACCACAAGATCCTCACGCAAGTCGCCGGCCATGGCAGCCACACCATCAAGCTGTTGCCGCCGCTCACCATCACCGAGGAAGATTGCGGCTGGATCGAGCGTGCGTTCGACGACGTCATCGCCGGCAGCCACAAGGTTCCCGGCGCGATCTGGTCGCTCGGCAAGACGCTGGTGGACAATGCGGTGCGAAGGTCTGCGTAAGGCCTCTGCTGCGGCCTGATGTCGCGACGTGCGACCTGCTGAAGCAGTCCGTCTCCCGAAATTCCAAATCGACGCTTATTTTCCGGCATTGACCTGACCGGGAGAGGAGTGGGCGATGCCTTTGACTGGCGGCTGTCATTGCGGCGCGATCCGTTATGAAGTGAACGGCGACATGATGGTGCATGCGCTCTGCCATTGCGCGGATTGCCGCCGTCACTCCGGGGCACCGATGGTTGGCTGGGCGATGTATTCGCTCAAGGCGGTCAAAGTCGTGCGCGGTCAGCCGAAGATCTATCAATCATCCGAACATGGACGACGTCACTTCTGTGCCGATTGCGGCACGGGGCTGTTCTACATCAACGAAAACCTGATGCCCGATATCATCGATATCCAGAGCGGCACCTATGATGACCCCGATGCCATGCCGGCGACGATGCACATTCAGGTCGCCGAGCGGATTGGCTGGATGGAGCGGGCTCACGAACTGCCCGTCTTCGAACGATTTCCTCCGCTCGAATGACTGGATGCGCAGAGGCTAACCGTTCATCGCCGCCTCGAACTTGTCGACGAATTCGGCAAGCTCGTCTGCGCCGAGATCGCTGACGGCCCAGAAGCTCAGGCCGCGATTGCCCCAGCGCCGGCAGTTGAAGCCCTGCATGGTTTCGGTCTTGGGCGCGCGGTATTCCGCGTTCGATGTCTGCGACACGAACAGATTGACGACGTGCTGCCGGCGCTTGTAGACGACCGCACCGATCGCACGTGCGTCGATATAGTCGAGCCTGCCGCCGACCAGCGTAAACCCTTGCGCGGTGAGGTCGACGACGGGCGGAGCGACGTCGAGCTTGCCGTTGAACCACGGCTTCACCGTGTGCTGGTCGGTCGAGACCACGTCGATGAGGTGGCCGGCCTGGAGCGAGCGAAGATGCGCGGAGACGACCTCCGACAGGATGCGCTGCTGGTCGTCCTGGCGCAGCACCAATGCGGCGACGCCGGAGGCGGCGAGCGCGGAGACTGCCGAGCCCATCGCAAAGCCGCGCAGCACGGAGCGGCGGCTCGGCTGTTGATGCTGCGGCTGCGGCAGCGAGGCCTCGATACGCGCACGCAGGCTCGCCGGTGCGGTGTAGCGCAAATCGGCGTCTGCGAGCACGCGCTGCATCTCGCGCTGCGCGGCGAACTCCGCAGCGCAGGCCGGGCAGCCGGCGATATGGGCTTCGACCTCGCGCGCGTGGCCGGCATCGAGCTCGTTGTCGAGCAGCGCGTGAAGCAGGATTCTTGCTTCGTCGCAGGTCATCTTGCTTGCTCCTCATCCGCCGTCCAGCCCGCGCGCAGCATGGCGCGGGCGCGGGCGAGGCGGGACATCACAGTGCCGACGGGCACGCCGGCGGCCTCGGCGATTTCACGATAGGACAGGTTGTTGATCTCCCGCAGCACGAACGTTTCCTTGAACGGCTCGGCGAGCGCGTCGATCAGCTTGCGGATCGCGCTCGCATCGCGGCTGCGCAGCACTTCGGTTTCGGGGCTGGCCTCGGTCTCCTGCCAGATCGGCGTCTGCTCGGCAGCGCCGGGCGTATCCTCGATCGCGGTGTGCCTGTGTGCGCGCCGTGCATATTCGGCATTGCAGACGTTACGCAGGATCGCGAATAGCCAAGGCTTTATCGCCGGCCCACGATAGCTGTCGAAATGCTTCAGCGCGCGCAGATAGCACTCCTGCACCGCGTCCTCGGCATCGGAGGGGTCACGCAAGAGATAGCGCGCGAGCGTGTAGACGTCGTCGAGATGGGGCAGCGCCGCCTCGCGGAAGCGTTGCGCCTTCTGCAAATCGTCGTTGGCGGGCATCGCTCCTCGCTTTGCCTCTTGTTCTGCTCGTTGCTTGGTTTCGTCGCTGTTCGTCTCGTCCCTATTCGTTTCGTCCCTGAGTGTGACCGAAGGCACACGGGCCCGGCCGGTGTGGGACCACCGGCCGGGCAAGACGTTGATGCCTTGGTTCGAGGTGTTACTCAACCTTGATCATCCCCGTCATGTGCGGGTGCAGAGAACAAAAATATTTGTAGTCGCCCGCATTGGTGAAGGTGAACGAGAACTTGTCGTCAGTGTCCAGGGTCTTGGACCTGAATTTGCCGGCCGACACCACGGTGTGGGGGATGTCGTCCCGGTTGGTCCAGGTCACGGTGGTGCCGACCTTGATCCTGAGCTCGGCCGGCTGGAAGACGAAGTTGTCGATATGCACCTCCATGTCCTCGGCACGGGCGGTTGTGACGGGTAATAGCATGGCCGCGGCCAGAGCGAGACCGAAGGCGACACCGAGGTCGCGGCGATTGAGAATCTTCATTGTCAGCTTCCGTTAGCCTTGCATCAACCCTGGAGCGGCGTGTCGATGATCGCGAGCCGCTGCTCGTTCTGCTTGAAGTTGATGCTGGCAACGCCAAGCATCGCGCGGAGCTTTGCGTCCTCGACCTTCATCGGTCCAGGCGAGGGGGCAGCTCCCGGCGTCGGCTGCGGGAAGGCGGTCGAGCGTGCAGTGTGGAAGGTGACGTTGCCCTCGACCTTCTGCATCACCTGGTGAATATGGCCGTTCAGCACGGTGACCGAACCAAAGCCTTTTACCTGGTCCAGCGCGCGAGCACCGTCCTCGGTGCCCCAGCCCCATTCGGGGTAGACGGTCCAGAGCGGAATGTGGGCGAACAGCACGATCGGCGTCGATTTCGACTTGCCGCGCAGATCGTCCTCGAGCCAGGCGAGCTGCTCGGCACCGAGATTGCCGAGGCCGCCGGCCTTGAGGTCGACGACATTGACGAGGCCGATGAAGTGCACGCCGCCGGCGTCGAACGAATACCAGCCTGCGCCCTTGGTACCGCGGCCGTAGCGCTCGCGATAAAACTTCACCTCCTCGTCGAGGAAATCATGCTCGCCGGGCACGTAGTGCACGTCGAGCTTGCTCTGCGAGATGATGCGATCGGCATTGTCGAACTCGGCGGCCTTGGAGAGATGCGTGATGTCGCCAGTGTGGATCATGAACGACGGCTTGACCGGCATCGCGTTGATCTTGTTGACGGCTTCCTCCAGCGTGCCGAGCGCGTTGGGATTGGCCGGCTTGTCGAAGCCGACATGGCTGTCGCTGATCTGGAGGAAGGTCATTCCGGGCGCCGCCGCGGTCGCAGCCTGCGCGGAATCGATGATGCCGAGCGAGCGCGGGACGCCACCGGTGACGGTCCAGAGCACCCCGGTGCCCGCCCAGGTCATACATTCCAACACCTTGCGGCGGCTTAAGCCGTCCTCACCGTGATCGTGTCCGCTCATCGCGCAGCTCCACTCCGCCCGGAATTGGGCTTCGGAGATGTGATTGGGAGAGGAGGGGACTTATTCCCGGACGCGATGACGTTTTCGTGAGGTGGTTGGACGCGTAGCCCGTATGGAGCGTAGCGGAACACGGGACCAGACTTACGATACTCCCTGGATTTCGCTACGCCCGATCAAAGCTACGCATTCACTTTGCATCCTCCAAAATCATCGTCGCGCCTTTCTCGGCGATCATCGCGGTCGGCGTGTTGGTGTTGCCAGACGTGATGGTCGGCATGATCGAGGCATCGACAATGCGAAGGCTGCCGAGACCGTAGAAGCGCAGGCGTTCGTCGACCACCGCCATCGGATCATTTGCTGCGCCCATCTTCGCGGTACCGACGGGATGGAAGATGGTGGTGCCGATGTCGCCGGCGGCCTTGGCAAGAGAGGCATCGTCGTCGCCGACGGCGGGGCCGGGCAGATATTCGCTTGGGCGGTATTTTGCCAAGGCCTTCTGCTGCATCAGGCGGCGGGTGGTGCGGATGGCATCGGCGCCGACCTGACGGTCGTCGTCCGTTGAAAGATAATTCGGCGCGATGATGGGCTTCTCGTCCGGCGCCGCCGAACGCAGACGTACGGTGCCACGCGATGTCGGCTGGAGATTGCAGGCGCTCACCGTGATCGCGGGAAAGCGGTGCAGGGGATCGCCGAACTTGTCGAGCGACAGCGGTTGCACGTGGAACTGGATGTTGGCGCGTGCGCGCGTCGCATCGGAGCGGGTGAAGATGCCGAGCTGCGACGGCGCCATGGTCAACGGCCCGCGGCGGCGGAAGGCGTAGTCGAGGCCCATCAGGCCGCGTCGAACCAGGTTGTAATAGGTCTCGTTCAGTGTGCGCACGCCTTCGACCTTGTAGATCGCGCGCTGCTGCAGATGATCCTGCAGATTGCGGCCGACGCCGGGCTTGTCCATCACGATGTCGATGCCGAGCGGCGACAGCCAGTCGGCAGGTCCGATGCCGGAGCGATGCAGCACCTGTACCGAGCCAATCGCGCCTGCCGAGAGGACCACCTCGCGTTTCGCACGCGCCTCGATGATCTCGCCATTCTGGATGAAGCGCACGCCGACGGCGCGGCCCTGTTCGATGATCAGACGATCGACCAGCACATGCTTTTCGAGCCGCAGGTTCGGGCGGTTCAATACCGGCTTGAGAAAGCCGCGCGCCGACGACCAGCGCCGGCCGCGCTTCTGATTGACGTGGAAATAGCTGGTGCCTTCGTTGTCGCCGGTATTGAAATCCGGGATGCGCTTGATGCCCATCTCCTCGGCCGCATCGCCCACGGCATCGAGTATGTCCCAGGACAGCCGCGGCGCCTCGATGCGCCAGCCGCCGCCGGCGCCGTGATGCTCGCTTGCGCCGAGGAAGTGATCCTCGAGCCGTTTGAACAGCGGCAGCACGTCGTCATAACCCCAGCCGGTCATGCCGAGCTGGCGCCAGTGATCGTAATCGGCGGCCTGTCCACGCATCGAGATCATGGCGTTGATCGCCGAGGAGCCGCCGATCACCTTGCCACGGGGATAGGCGAGCGAGCGGCCGTTCAGGCCGGGCTCGGCCTCGGTCCTGAACATCCAGTCCGAGCGCGGATTGCCGATGGCGAAGAGATAGCCGACGGGAATGTGGAACCAGATCCAGTTGTCGTCGCCGCCGGCTTCGAGGAGGAGGACGCGATTGCTGGAATTGGCCGACAGCCGGTTGGCGACGATGCAGCCCGCCGTGCCGGCCCCAACGACAATATAGTCAAACTCACCTTCGAGCCGCCTTGGCATTCTGCTTCCACCCAATAGGCATTATGCCCAGGCTTGTCCCAGGCATCCACGCACTTTCCGTTCTAATAGTCAGACGTGGATGGCCGGGACAAGTCCGGCCATGACGGGAGGACAGAGCTACCCCAGATCCCCGCCAGTTGGGTGGACTGGTGCTTGCATGGTAGACAGGCCTGCATTTTCAACAAAGCTTGAGACCCTCCATGCCCATCGTGAACCGCGTCGCCGACCTTCAACCCGATATTCAGGCCTGGCGCCGGGACATCCACCAGCATCCGGAGCTGCTCTACGACGTCCACCGCACCGCAGCATTCGTCGCGGACCGCCTGCGCGAATTCGGCTGCGATGAGGTCGTGACGGGCATCGGCCAGACCGGCGTGGTCGGCGTGATCAAGGGCAGCAAGCCGGCCGGCGAGGGCCTCAAGGCCATCGGCCTGCGTGCCGACATGGATGCCCTGCCGGTCGAGGAACAGACCAACTTGCCTTACGCTTCGAAGACCCCCGGCAAGATGCACGCCTGCGGCCATGACGGCCACACCGCGATGCTGCTCGGTGCTGCGCGCTATCTCGCCGAGACCCGCAACTTCGCCGGCGATGCGGTGGTGATCTTCCAGCCGGCCGAGGAGGGCGGCGCGGGTGGCTTGGCCATGGTCAAGGACGGCATGATGGAGCGCTTCGGCATCGAGCAGGTCTACGGCATGCACAACGGTCCGGGCATTCCGGTGGGCTCGTTCGCGATCCGGCCGGGTCCGATCATGGCGGCGACCGATGAGGTCGATATCATGATCGAGGGCCTCGGCGGCCATGCCGCGCGGCCGCACAAATGTGTGGATTCCGTTCTGGTCGGTGCACAGGTGATCACGGCGCTGCAGTCGATCGTTGCGCGCAGCGTCGATCCGCTGGAATCGGCCGTGATTTCGATCTGCGAGTTCCACGCAGGCAATGCCCGTAACGTGATTCCACAAACCGCGACACTGAGGGGCACCATCCGCACGCTGTCGCCGGAGGTGCGCAAGCTGGTGGAGAAGCGCGTCCACGAGGTTGTGGCGGGCGTGGCGCAGATCACCGGCGCCAAGATCGATCTGCACTACAAGCGGAATTATCCCGTGGTGAACAATCACGCCGCGGAGACCGAGATCGCACGTCGCATCGCGGGGCAAGTTGCGGGCGAGGCCAATGTGCTCGAGATGTCGCCGCTGATGGGCGGCGAGGATTTCGCCTATATGCTGGAAGCGCGCCCCGGCGCCTTCATCTTCTGCGGCAACGGCGACAGCGCCGGCCTGCATCACCCCGCCTACAATTTCGACGACGACGCCATCGTTTACGGCACATCGTATTGGGTTAAGCTGGTCGAGGAATCGCTCGCGGCATCGTAAGGCCAAGCGCAAGATCAAGCCGAAAGCACAAACGAAAAAGGGCCCGCGCATCGCACGGGCCCTTTGTCTTCGAGTGACTGATCGGCTTCAGAAGATCCGCGAGAAGATCACGTACAGCGTGCCCGACAACAGGATAGCGACGGGCAAGGTCAGCACCCAGGCCATCACCATGTTCCTGATGGTGGCGACCTGGAGACCCGAACCGTTCGCGGCCATGGTGCCGGCGACGCCGGACGACAGCACGTGGGTGGTCGAGACCGGCAGGCCGAACGCGTCGGCGGCGCCGATCGTGGCGGCGGCGACGAGCTCGGCGGAGGCACCCTGCGCGTAGGTGAGATGGGTCTTGCCGATCTTCTCGCCGACGGTGACGACGATGCGCTTCCAGCCGATCATGGTGCCGAGACCGAGCGCGATCGCGACCGCGACCTTCACCCAGGTCGGGATGAACTTGGTCGCGCTGTCTAGCCCGCCTTTGTAGGCGTTCAAGGTCGCGACCTCTTCCTTGCTGAGGTCGTTTTCCTTGTCCTTCATCAGGAATCGGATCGCTTCCGAAGTCAGGTACATGTCGTTGCGGGTGTTGCCGACGACTTCCGCCGGCACCTTGTTCAGCGAACCGTATTTCGCGACCTGCTCGCCGACATCCTTCACCAGCACTGACAGCGAAGGGTAGGTGCCTTCGCTGATGTGATGCGAGGTGACGTACTGCGTCACCGCAGGACGGGGATCGCCGATGATCGCATGGCCGGCGCCCTTGGCCGCAACCACCTTGGAGGCGGCATCCGAGACCTTCGCGAACTGGGCGACCTGCGACTCCGGCAATGCGCGGTTGAGCGCATAGGCTGTGGGCACGGTGCCGATCAGGATCAGCATGATCAGGCCCATGCCCTTCTGGCCGTCGTTCGAACCATGGGCGAAGCTGACGCCGGTGCAGGTCAGGATCAGCAGGCCGCGAATCCACATCGGCGGGGCTTTGTGACCCTCAGGGGCGGCATAGAGCGCCGGGTTCTTGATGATCAGCTTGAGCAGCAGAAGCAGGCCGGCGGCGCAGATGAAGCCGACCAGTGGCGACAACAGAAGCGCATAGCCGATCTCCGTAGCCTTGCCCCAGTCCACGCCCGAGGTGCCGTCGCGGCCGCGCATCAGCGCGTTCGCAACGCCGACTCCGATGATCGAGCCGATCAGCGTGTGCGAGGAGGAGGCCGGCAGGCCGAAATACCAGGTGCCGAGGTTCCAAAGGATCGCGGCGATCAGCAGCGCGAACACCATCGCGAAACCGGCGCTGGAGCCGACCTGCAGGATCAGCTCGACCGGTAGCAGCGAGACGATGCCGAAGGCGACCGCGCCGGACGAGAGCAGCACGCCGAGAAAGTTGAAGAAACCCGACCACATCACCGCGACTTCGGCCGGCCGCGAATGGGTGTAGATCACGGTCGCTACCGCGTTGGCGGTGTCGTGGAAGCCGTTGACGAATTCGAAGCCGAGCGCGATCAGCAGCGCGACAAACAAGAGGATGTAGGGCAGATAGCTCGTGACCCGCGTGCCGGTCGCATCGACATCCGAATAGATGCTGTAGGCCACATAGAGCAGGCCCGCGGCGAGGATGCCGAAGAACAGGATCATCGTCAGCGGATTGAAGCCCTTGTCGAGATTTGGCCGCGAGGCCGGCTGGATCGGCGCGGGATCGGCTACCGCGCGGTCGAATGCAACATCGGTCATGTCTGGAGGCCCCTTAACTTTCTGTAGGGGCTATTGTCCGCGATGGATTTGAAGGCTGGATGACAGGCGAGGCATGAAAGGGGTTTTCCCGCCCGTATTCAGGCGGCGCGCGCGGCTTTCTTCTGCAACCCGGCGACGATCTTCAAATCTTCGACAAAGCGCCGATATTCCAGCACCTTGGCTTCCGGATCGGGCAGCCGCAGCAGATAGGACGGGTGCACCGTCACCAGCGCCTTGTGACCGTCGGGCAGGTCGATGAGCCGGCCGCGGTTCTTTCCGATCGGGGTGATCTTGCCGAACACGCTCTGCGCGGCGGTCGCGCCCATCGCGACGATGAGATCGGGCTGGATGACGGAGACCTCCCGCTCATACCACTGCCGGCAGGCCTTTATCTCCGGCGTATTCGGCTTCTGATGCAGGCGAATCTTGCCGCGCGGCACGAATTTGAAGTGTTTCACCGCGTTGGTGACATAGACCTTCTTGCGGTCGACGCCGGCCTCCTGCAGCGCCTTGTCGAGCATCTGGCCGGCTGGACCGACGAAGGGATGGCCGGCGAGGTCTTCCTTGTCGCCAGGTTGTTCGCCGACCAGCATGATATTGGCGGACTTCGGACCCTCGCCGAACACGGTCTGGGTGGCGTCCTTGTAGAGATGGCAGGCGCGGCAGTGGGCGGCCTCCTCGCGGAGCGCTTCGAGATCGTCGGCAGCGGTCTTGCGTTTCATCGGAGCCTCCGGCCGCTTTTGAGGCTTGTGCGGATCGGTTGGGGCATTGGCGATCATGGCGCCGGTCATGCGCTCGGCGTCCTCAATCAGGGGCTTAATGATCGAAGCCTCGGGCAGGTTCCTCCAATATTTCTTCGGCATCTCGGTCTGCATTGCCTTCACCTTCAGGCGGGCCGGATTGAAGATGCTGGCGTAGTAGCGCCGCCAGGTTTCCTCCAGCCGGTCTTCGCTCGGTGCCTCGCTCTTGCTGACGCCTGATGTGAACGAGAGCGCGTGGCCATCCCAATGCGCGCACAAATCCGGCGTCAGGATCGACCAGGGCATGTCGGCAAAGCGCTTGGCGAAGAACGGCGCGGCGAGCTCGACGATGTGATGCTCCGGCTCGAACCAGGCGACGTAGTGTGCTTCGCGTTCCCTGCCGATCTCACGGAAGCGCACGAAGGCATGCATCTTGTGCTCGTCGCGGTAGACCGCCTTTGCCATGGCCGCGACTTGCGCGACATCGGGATCGGTCGCGACCTCGATGAGGTAGTGATTGTCCTTCAGCCGAAACAGCAGGCGATAGAGGATCGCGAAACGCTCGGGATCGCGATGCAGGATCGCGGCCTTGGCGAGCTCGACGAATTTTGCCGGCACGTTGAAGGTACCGTCGCCAGCCGCCGGCAGCGCAGACGGCGAGGGCGTCGCGAACAGCTCCGCTTCGCCGCCCTGCACGGCCCAGGTGACATCGGCCGGTTTCGTTTGGTGAAGCACGAGGCTACGTGCGGCTTTACGCCAGCCGTCGAAATCGGTTTCGTTCTCGAGGGTGATGTACTGCATCAGAAGCCAAATCCCAGTTGTGTGGCCTTCGGCTTGAACCGTTCGATCAGCCGTGCCTCGTCGAGGCGGTGCGGCGCGGGCCGGTGATCGCTCAGCACGATGAACGGCAGCGCTTTGTTCCGGGGCACATGCAGCCGCGCGAGATCGGCGACGCGGATGGTGGTCGTGCGGCGCGCCGCGATGATGCGCTCGACCGCCTTGGTGCCGAAGCCCGGCACGCGCAACAACTCCTCGCGGCTGGCGCGGTTGACGTCGAGCGGGAAGCGGTCGCGGTGACGCAGCGCCCAGGCGAGTTTTGGATCGATGTCGAGCGGCAGCATCGCGCTATCGTCGGCGATCTCGCCGACGTCGAAGCCGTAGAACCGCATCAGCCAATCGGCCTGATAGAGACGGTGCTCGCGCAGCAAGGGCGGCGCGCGCAGAGGCAGCGCGCGGCTGGCATCGGGGATCGGGCTGAACGCGGAATAATAGACGCGCCTCAGCCTGTATGAACCGTAGAGATTGGCGCTGGTGTGGAGGATGGTGTGGTCGGAGGCCGCGTCGGCGCCGACGATCATCTGCGTGCTTTGGCCGGCCGGTGCGAAGCGCTGCGGCTTGGCTTTTGTGTTCGCGCTGCGGCTTTCCTCGGCCTCGTCCAGCTTCAGCCGCAGCCGGCCCATGGTGCGGCGGATCGCGCGCACGTCTTTCTCGGGCGCGAATTGCTGCAGGCTCGTCTCCTGCGGCATCTCGATGTTGATGGAGAGACGGTCGGCATATTTGCCGGCCTCGGAGATCAATGCATCGTCGGCCTCGGGGATCGTCTTGAGATGGATGTAACCGCGGAAGTGATGCTCCTCGCGCAGTTTGCGCGCGACGCTCACCACCTGCTCCATGGTGTAGTCGGGGTTGCGGATGATGCCGGAGGAGAGAAACAGTCCTTCGATGTAATTGCGCCGGTAGAAGTCGAGCGTCAGCTTGACGACTTCGTCGATGGTGAAGCGGGCACGCGGCACGTTGGAGGAGGCCCGGTTGACGCAATAGAGGCAGTCGTAGTTGCAGGCGTTGGTCAGCAGCACCTTGAGCAGCGAGATGCAGCGGCCGTCCGGCGCGTAAGAATGGCAAATGCCCATGCCGGGCGCGGTCGATCCCATGCCCTTGCCGTCGCTGGAATCCCGCCTCTCGGTGCCGCTGGAGGCGCAAGACGCGTCGTACTTGGCGGCGTCGGCCAGGATTTCCAGCTTGCGTTGCACGTCCATATTGGAATCCCTTTGATTCAGCTCATGAATCCCAAGGCCCGCCAATTCGATTGACTCCCGGGGCGTCGTTAGCTTTATATTAGAACATATCATGAACAAATGAGCTAGCCGCTGGTTCTCTTTTTGAGAGCCACCGGCGATCACCCTTGAGGAGCGGCGTATATGAGCGGCGCACGAACAAGCGCGCTTGCAGCCTTGCGCGGCCAGATCGAGCGCATCGAGACGGCGGAGGTCGTGCATCATCGCGACCGTGTCGCGCTCGGCCATCGCAAGGCCGACAGCGCGCTGAAGGGCGGGCTCGCGCGCGCGGCAATCCACGAGGTATTTTGCGAAGGACGTCAGGGCGCGGCCGCGACCGGCTTTGTCACCGGTCTTGCAGGGCGCGTGACGGCTCGCAAACCGCTGCTGTGGGTGCGGCAGGATTTTTCAGAAATTGAAACCGGTGCGCTGTCGATGAGCGGGCTCGCCGAGATCGGTCTCGATCCGCACCGCATGGTGATGGTGCGCGCCGCCGACGTGGAGAGCGCGCTGCGCACGTCGGCCGATGCGCTCGCCTGCGACGCGCTGGGTGCGGTCGTGCTCGAGCTCTGGGGCGAGACGAGGCAGTTCGATCTCGTGGCGAGCCGCAAGCTGACGCTGGCTGCGCAATCTTCCGGTGTCACCGGCCTGTTGCTGCGGATGGCCGCGCAACCTTTACCCTCGACCGCCGAGACCAGATGGATGCTTCGCGCGGCGCATTCGCCGCCGGGCGCGATGTGGAGCGCCTGGGGGGCGCCGCGCTTCGATGCCGAGCTCCTGCGCAATCGTCACGGTCCGTGCGGCCGGTGGATCATGGAATGGAAATGTGATGAGTGCCAGTTCTCTGAATCGTCGGCGTATCCTCAGCCTGTGGCTACCGCGCCTGCCCATCGATCGGATCCAGCGGTTCTTCGGCAACGTCGGACTGCATAAAAATAATGCGCCTAGCATCGTCGTTGCCAAGGATAGCAACGCGCTGGTGATCCATGCGCTGGACGAGGCGGCCGAGCGCCTCGGTCTGCATATCGGCCAGCCTCTAGCCAATGCCCGGGCGATGTGTCCAAATCTCAAGGTGTTCGACGCCGATGCCGTGGCCGATGCGAAGACGATCGGCGACATCGCGGACTGGTGCGACCGCTTCACGCCGCTGGTGGCGCTCGATCCGCCGCACGGACTGTTCCTCGACATCACCGGCTGCGCGCATCTGTTCGGCGGCGAGGCTGCGCTGTTGCAAACCCTTGTCCGTGCCCTCGACCGCCAGGGCTTTGCGGTCAGCGCGGCGATCGCCGGTACCTCGGTCTGTGCGCGCACGCTGACGCGCCATGCATCTGGTAGTATCGTTGCCGATGGCGGGGAGGCGGCGGCAATCAGCCGGTTTCCGGTGTCCGCGCTTGGTGCAGGCGAGGCCATCAGTACCGGCCTGCGTCGCGCCGGCCTGAAGACGGTCGGCGATGTCGCTTCCCGCGAGCCGCATGAAATCACGGCGCGGTTCGGCGCACGGTTCTCCACGCTGCTCGCGCATGCGCTGGGGCAGGGCGATGCGCCGATCAATCCGCGCAAGCCGCTGCCCGATTACATCGTGGAGAAACGCTTTGCCGAGCCGATCGCGACCGACACCATGATCGCGATGACGCTGTCGCGCCTGGCGGACACGCTGATTGCGTCTATGGAGAAGCAGGGCAAGGGCGCGCGCCGCCTGGAAGCTGCCTTCTTCCGCACCGACGGCGCGGTGCGCGCGATTATGGTCGAGACCGGACGTCCCGTGACGCAAAGCAAAGTCATCGACCGGCTGTTCCGCGAGCGTCTCGATGCCCTCGCCGATCCGCTCGATCCTGGCTTCGGCTTCGACATGGTGCGACTGTCGGCAAGCCGCACCGAGATCGTGCTGCAGGAGCAGCGCGATCTCGACGCCCATGTCCACGACAATGACGAGCTTGCCGCGCTGATCGACCGCATCGCCGCGCGCATCGGCGGAAAGCGCGTCGTCGTGCACCTGCCTGAGGATACCCATATCCCTGAATGTGCGGTGCTGGCGGCCCCTGCGCAACATCATCTCGCCGTGGCCATGCAGGCCGAATGGCCCGCGCGCACCGAGGGTGAGCCGCCGCTGCGTCCGTTGCGGTTGTTCGACAAGCCTGAGCCGATCAATGTGCCGTTTGCGACCGTGCCCGACGGCCCGCCGCATCAATTCACCTGGCGCCGCGCGCAGCATGCGGTGGTGCGGGTAGAGGGCCCCGAGCGCATCGCCATGGAATGGTGGCGGCAGGACGGCAAGCAACTGACGCGGGACTATTTCCGCATCGAGGATGCCGAGGGCCTGCGCTTCTGGATCTTTCGCGACGGTCTTTACGAGGGGGAGTGCTTCGACGGCGACGGCAAGCCTGCTCCTCCCGGCTGGTATGTGCACGGTCTCTTCGCATGAACACGCCCGCTTATGCCGAGATCGGCATCACCACGAATTTCTCCTTCCTGCGCGGCGGCTCGGATCCGCGCGACTATGTACATCAGGCCAGCATCCTCGGCATTCCCGCGATCGGCATTGCCGATCACAACACGCTGGCCGGTGTGGTGCGCGCCTACAAGGAGCTCGACAATGACGAGGTGCTGCACAAGCCGAAGCTTTTGATTGGCACCCGCATCGTCTTCATCGACGGCACGCCCGATATCCTGGTCTATCCGCGTGACCGCGCCGCCTATGGCCGGCTGTGCCAGCTTCTCACCCGGGGCAAGCGCGGCGACGGTATCACGCGGATCGCGAAGGGCGAGTGCCATCTCACCTTCGCCGATCTCCTTGCGTTTTCCGAAGGCCAGCTCCTGATCCTGACGCTGCCGCATCGCTTCGATGCGGCGCAAGCGCAGGACATCCTCGCCAAGCTGAAGGCAAGTCGCGCCGAGGGCGTGTGGCTGGCGGCGAGCCTGGTCTATCGCGGCGACGATCGCCGTCGCCTCGCGCAGCTCGATGATCTCGCCGCAAAAGCAAAAGTGCCGCTGCTTGCGACCAACGAGGTGCTCTATCACCACCCCGCGCGCCGTCCCCTCCAGGACGTTCTGACCTGCATCCGGGAAAAGACCACGATCGAGGCGGTCGGCCGGAAGCTGGAAGCCAATGCCGAGCGATTTCTGAAGACGCCCAGGGAGATGGCGCGGCTGTTCCGCGATTTCCCTGAGGCTATCGCGGAGACCATGCGCTTTGCGGACAAAATCACCTTCTCGCTCGACCAGCTCAAATACCAGTATCCGGATGAGCCGGTGCCACCGGGGAAGACCGCGCAGGGGCATCTGGAGGATCTGACCTGGGCCGGTGTCGACAAATATTTTGGCGGCAAGATCGACGACAAGCTGCGCGCCACCCTGAAGAAAGAACTCGCACTGATCGCCGATCTGAAATACGCGCATTACTTCCTCACCGTGCACGACATCGTGCATTACGCCCGCAGCCAGAACATTTTGTGCCAGGGGCGGGGATCGGCGGCGAATTCGGCGGTCTGCTACGTGCTCGGCATCACCTCGGTCGACCCGACCAAGGTCGATCTGCTGTTCGAGCGCTTCATCTCCAAGGAGCGGCTGGAGCCGCCCGACATCGACGTCGATTTCGAGCATTCGCGGCGCGAGGAGGTGATGCAATATGTCTATCGGCGTTACGGCCGCCATCGCGCCGCGATCATCGCCACCGTCATTCATTATCGCCCGCGCAGCGCCATCCGCGACGTCGGCAAGGCGCTGGGCCTGACCGAGGACGTCACTGCCGCACTCGCCGACACCGTCTGGGGAAGCTGGGGCAAGGGCCTCAACGACATGCAGGTCAGGCAGGCCGGCCTCGATCCGCAGAATTCAATGATCAACCTCGCAGTCGAGCTCGCGACCGAGCTGATCGAATTCCCCCGTCATCTGTCCCAGCATGTCGGCGGCTATGTGCTCACGCAGGACCGGCTCGACACCTATGTGCCGATCGGCAATGCCGCGATGGACGATCGCACCTTCATCGAATGGGACAAGGACGACGTCGACGCGCTCAACATGATGAAGGTCGACGTGCTCGCGCTGGGCATGCTGACCTGCATCCGCAAATGCTTTGATTTGATCGAGCAGCACAAGGGCGAACGCTGGATGCTGGCGAGCGTCCCGCAGGATGATTCCAGGGTTTACGACATGCTGTGCGACGGGGAATCGCTCGGCGTGTTCCAAGTCGAGAGCCGCGCGCAGATGAACATGTTGCCGCGGCTGAGGCCGCGGACCTTCTACGATCTCGTGATCGAGGTCGCGATCGTGCGGCCTGGTCCGATCCAGGGCGACATGGTGCATCCTTATCTGCGGCGGCGGAACGGCCTGGAAAAGGTGAGCTATCCGTCTCCGTCGCCGGATCATGGCGACAAGGACGAGCTTTACAGGGTGCTGCACAAGACGCTCGGCGTGCCCTTGTTCCAGGAGCAGGCGATGCGGATCGCGATCGAAGCCGCGAAGTTCACGGCCGAGGAGGCCAACGGCCTGCGCCGTGCGATGGCAACGTTCCGCAATGTCGGCACCATCGGCAAGTTCGAAGACAAGATGATCGGCAACATGATCGCACGCGGTTATGCGCCGGATTTTGCCAGAAACTGTTTCGAACAGATCAAGGGTTTTGGCAGCTACGGTTTTCCGGAGAGCCATGCTGCAAGCTTCGCGCAGCTTGTCTATATCTCCTCATGGCTGAAGCATTATCACCCTGATGCATTCTGCTGCGGCCTCCTGAACTCGCAGCCGATGGGCTTTTACGCCCCGGCGCAGATCGTCAGCGACGCTCGCAAGAACGGCGTCGAGGTGCGCGAGATCGATGTGTCCTACAGCTTTGCGCAGAACACGCTGGAGGAAGGAAGTGGCAAATATTGCGCCGTGCGCCTGGGCTTCCGCCAGATCGACGGTTTTCATTGGCTCGATGAGGATGAGGAAAGGCTGAAAAGAGGCGCGTCCCGGAATGACCGTGTGGAGAGAGCGCCCGACTGGGCCGACCGCATCGTCTCCGCGCGCAACCGCCGGCCCTTCACCTCGCTGGAAGATTTCGCCCGCGACACCGGACTGCCCAAGCGCGCGCTGATCCTGCTTGCCGATGCCGCCGCGTTTCGCTCGCTCGGGCTCGATCGCCGCGAGGCGCTGTGGCAGGTGCGGCGCCTGCCCGACGATGTGCCGCTGCCGCTGTTCGAGGTGGCCACCGCACGCGAGCAGCCGGACGAGCACGCCAAGCCGTTGCCGGTGATGCCGCGGGCCGAACAGGTGCTCGCGGACTATCAGACCATTCGCCTTTCACTCAAAGGCCATCCGGTGGAATTCTTGCGCGAGATGTTTACGCGCGAGCGCATCGTCGCCTGCAAGGACATCAATCACGACAACGAACGGCGGCGCGTCTGCTGTGCCGGCGTCGTGCTGGTACGGCAGCGGCCGGGCAGCGCCAGCGGCGTCGTGTTCATGACACTGGAGGACGAAACCGGCATCGCCAATGTCGTGGTGTGGCCGAAGATCATGGAGCAGTACCGGAAAGAGGTGATGGGCGCGCGCCTCATCCTGGTCGAGGGCTACATCCAGAGCAGTCCGGAAAAGGTGACGCATCTAATCGCCCAGCGGATGATCGACCGTTCGCACGATCTGGTCGGCCTTGCCAACGACGCCCTCGGCCGCAAGCATCCGGTGCCGGCAGGCGCCACCGTGGTCGAACCGCTCAACGACGACCCCCGCGCCCACACGGATGCGCCCGCGCAAAAAATCCGTCATCCCCGCAATGTCCGTATCCTGCCGCCGTCGCGGGACTTTCATTGAGGTTGTGGGACGCGCCGCTCTCGCACCGTCATTGCGAGCGCAGCGAAGCAATCCAGACTGTCACCGCGGAGAGATACTGGATTGTTTCGCTACGCTCGCAATGACGAGTTTGTTCTAGAAATTCACCCGGTTCGAGATCGCGCCGTCCACCACCAGGTTTGAGCCCGTAGTGAACCCCGACACCGGGCTTGCCAGAAACACCGCTGCGCTCGCGATTTCCTGCGGCGTCGCCATGCGGCCGGTGGGGTTACGCTTCATCGCATCATTGTAGCGCTCGGGCATGTTATGCTCGATCGTCTCCCAGACGCCGCCCTTGAAATAGACCGTGCCGGGCGAGACCACGTTGACGCGGATCTTCTTCTTCGCATATTGCCGCGCCAGTCCCTTGGCCATGTGGATCAACGCCGCCTTGATCGGACCGTAGGAGCTCGCTGTGTCCGCTTGCGCCGCGGAGATCGATGAGATGATCACGAAGGCGGCGTCGCCGCTGCTCGCACCGCTGGCCTCGAGGAACGGCCGCGCGGCGTCGAACGCATGCACGGCGCCGAGCAGGTCGAGCCGAAAATTCTGTTCCCACGATGCGGCATCATGGCCTTGCGCCATCGCGCCCGCGTTGGAGAACAGCATGTCGATGCCGCCAAGCTCCTTTGCAGCATTCTCGATCCAGGATTTCAGTGCCGCGCCGTCGGTGACGTCGACCGGGCCGCCGGTCGCGCGGATCCCGCTTGCCTTCAACTCCGAAACGGTAGCGGCAACCTGATCACCGTTGCGCGCGCACACCGCGACATTGCTGCCTTCGCCGGCCAACGTCGCCGCAATCGCCCGCCCGATGCCGCGCGTGCCGCCGAGCACGATGGCGTTCTTGCCCTTGAGACCGAGATCCATTGTTTGGTTTTCCTTTTTGTTGGTTGCAGCGAGTGTAGCTGTTCCGAGGGGCGCCTAAAAGCCTCCAGATCGTCATTGCGAGGAGCTCTTGCGACGAAGCAATCCAGACTGCCACCGCGGAAAGATTCTGGATTGCTTCGCTTCGCTCGCAATGACGTTGTGGAAACAGCGGCCCTCACTCCGGTGCCGCTCCCACCGGCGGGCCGCCGGGCGGGCGGTGCAGGAATGTCAGTGAGACGTAGGCGCCGGCCCAGGAGCCGATCGCCGCGAAAGCCACATAGAAAGCGTTTTCGGTGTAGCTGATCACCGCATAGGAGGAGAGCATGTACCAGACCGCGCTCCAGTTCGCCGCGGGCACGCGCTTGCGCGCGATCACGGCCGAGGTGAACATGACATAGACCGCGTCGGTGGCCGCCGTTGCGATGAACACGGCGCCTGCGGTGAGGGGATCGATGGCGGCCATTGCATGTCCTTGTGTGCTAATGCGATGGTCGCAAACTAAAGGGAGAGAAGGGTCATGCAAAGCCCCACCGAGATTCTCAGCAACATCTGGACCTCCGCCGGCGGTGACGCCGCCGCGCTCGCGCGCGTGCGGCTGACGGGCGAGGAGCCGCAGATCCCGTCCTCGTTTCGCGTCGCAATTGCCGGCCAGACAACGATCGCCGCCGCCGGCCTTGCCGCCGCCGAAATCTGGAGATTGCGCAGCGGCGAAGCGCAGGACGTCAGCGTCGACCTGCGCCATGCCGTCGCCGAATGCCGCTCCGAGCGCTACTTGCGCGTCGACGACAAGCCGCCGCCGCCCGCTTGGGACGCCATCGCCGGCGTCTACAGAACCGGCGACAACCGCTTCGTCCGCTGCCACACCAATTTCCCGCATCATCGCGACGCCGTCTGCAAGGTGCTCGGCTGCGAACCCGAGCGCGAGAAGGTGCAGGCCGCATTGATGCAATGGAAGAGCGAGGATTTCGAGACTGCGACCTACGCCGCGGGCGGCGTCGTTGCCCTGATGCGTTCGTACGACGAATGGTCGGCGCTGCCGCAGGCCCGCGCGCTCGCCGAATTGCCGCTGGTCTCGATCGAGAAGATCGGCGAGGCCCCGCCGAAGCCATGGCCGCAACGATTGCCAAAAGGCGATCGCCCGCTCGCAGGCCTGCGCGTGCTCGATCTCTCTCGCGTCATCGCGGGGCCCGTCGCCGGCCGCACGCTCGCCGCGCACGGCGCGGATGTGCTGCTCGTGTCAGGCCCCGAACTGCCGGCCATTCCGTGGCTGACCATCGACACCGGGCGCGGCAAGCTCACCACCTTCATCGAGCTGAAAAGCGAGGCCGGGCGTGCGCAGTTGCGCGAGCTCTTGAGAGACGCCGATATCTTCTCGCAAGGCTATCGCCCGCGCGCGCTTGCCGCTCTCGGCTTCACGCCGGAGGACGCAGCGACAATCAACCCCGGCATCGTCTACGTAACGCTGTCAGCCTATGGCCATGCCGGTCCCTGGGCTGAACGGCGCGGCTTCGATTCGCTGGTGCAGACCACGACCGGGTTCAACCATGCCGAAGGACAGGCTGCCGGCATCGATGGACCGAAGGAATTGCCGGCGCAGATGCTCGACCACGCCACCGGCTATCTGATGGCGTTCGGCGCGATGATGGCCAAGGCCCGCCAGGCCCGCGAAGGCGGCAGCTGGCACGTGCGCGTGTCGCTGGCGCAGACCGGGCGCTGGCTGTGGAATCTCGGACGGCTCGAAAAGGGCCTGAATACCCCGGATATTGCGGGTGAGGCCGTACATGCTGCATTCATCGAGGGCATGCCATCTGGCTTCGGCACGTTGAAGGCGGTGCGCCATTCAGCACTGCTGTCGAAGACGCCGGCGCAATGGAGCCGTCCGGCCATGCCGCTCGGCAGTCATCCGGCAGAGTGGCCGGTGACAAGCTGACGTGAAGCTGACGTGTCGCAAATTTTTAACGCAAACCGAAAGGCGCCCGGCGTTTTTTAGGTTGTTTGAAATTACAATTCGGCACTATTAGCGCGACCGATGACGCCGGCATCCGCTGGTATCATCGCAGACATGACCGGGCCCCATGGTAGTTGAAAATACCAAGCGTTTGCAGGTGCTTACAAAACAACGGGTAATTACATCCGTAGTTTTACTAGCTCTTGCCGGTGCCGGGGCCTACGGCTTCCTCTATGCGGGAGCCAAGGAGAAGAGCCACTCCGAGATCTCCAGCCAATCGCGCAGAAATGCGCAGAACTTCACGCCGACGCCGTCCGAATGGGCGACGCTGACGATCGAGCCGGTCAAGGCCAAGACCTTCCGCGCCGAGTATGTCACCGAGGGCAAGGTCGCAGTCGACGAGGACCGTTCGACGCCGGTGTTTTCACCCTATGCAGGCCGGGTGACCAAGCTGCTCGCCAAGCCAGGCGAGGTGCTGAAGCAAGGCCAACCGCTGTTCACGATCGAGGCCGCCGACACCGTGCAGGCCCAGAACGATTTCATTGCGGCGATGAGCTCACAGAACAAGGCCAAGTCGGCGATCGATCTTGCCGATATCCAGTTCAAGCGCGCCAAGGACCTCTACGAGGGCCATGCCATCCCACTGAAGGACTATCAGCAGGCGGAAGCGACCCAGGTTCAAGCGCTGAACGACATGCGCTCCTCGGCGACAGCGCTGGAAGCCGCGCGCAACAAGCTGCGGATCCTCGGCTTCACCGACGAGACCATCAAGGCGTTCCAGGACAAGGGCGTCATCAATCCGGAAGTCACGATCTATTCGCCAATCGCAGGCACGGTCGTGCAGCGTAAAATTGGCCCCGGCCAGTACGTCAATTCGGGCGCCAGCGATCCGGTCTTCGTCGTCGGCGACCTCTCCACGGTCTGGCTCACCGCCTTCGTGCGCGAGAGCGATGCGGCTGCCGTGTGCATCGGGCAGGACATCAGCGTCAACGTGATGGCGCTCCCGGGCCGTCCCTTGACCGCCAAGGTCAACTACGTCGCCGCCGCGATCGATCCGAACACCCGTCGCCTGCTGGTCCGCGCCACCATCGACAACAAGGACGGTCTGCTGAAGCCGGAGATGTTCGCCAACGTAACGATCTATTCGTCCGGCGACCGCGCCGCGCCGGCGGTACCGAAGCAGGCCTTGATCTACGAAGCCGACAAGGTCCGCCTCTGGGTGGCACGCGAGGACAAGTCGGTCGAGCTGCGGGAGATCAAGATCGGTCTCATCAATGGCAATCTCGTCGAGGTCACCAGCAATCTGAAGCCCGGCGAGCAGGTGGTCACCAAAGGCAGCCTGTTCATCGACCGCGCGGCGTCCGGCAGCTGATCGACGGGCCGGGAAAAAAAGACAAGCTGAAGACCTGAATGGATCGCCTCGTCGCCCTTGCCGTCAACCGGCGCTTCCTGATGGTCGGGATGTTCGTCGCCGTGCTCATCGGCGGCCTGATTGCGTTCAACCAGCTCAACATCGAGGCTTATCCGGATCCGACCCCGCCGATGGTCGACATCGTGACGCAGAGCCCGGGCCTGTCGGCGGAGGAGATCGAGCGCTACATCACGATTCCGATCGAGACCCAGGTCGCGGGTCTGAAGAACGTGACGACCATTCGCACCATCTCGCTCTACGGCCTCTCCGACGTCAAACTGCAGTTCTCGTTCGCTTACACCTATGACGAGGCATTGCAGCAGGTGTTGAACCGCCTGGCGCAGCTCGCGCCGCTGCCCGGCAATGTGCAGCCGCAGATCTCGCCGCTCAGTCCAATTGGCGAAATCTTCCGCTACCGTCTCGTCGGCCCGCCGAACTACAGCGTGCTCGACCTCAAGACCATCCAGGACTGGATCCTCCAGCGGCGCTTCCGTGCCGTGCCCGGCGTGATCGACGTCACCGGATGGGGCGGCAAGAGCAAGACCTACGAGCTCCAGGTCGACTTCAACAAGCTGGTCGCCAACGGCCTGACGCTGCCGCAATTGCTCCAGGCGGTCGGCAATTCCAACGTCAATGTCGGCGGCAACACCGTCAATATCGGTCAGCAATCGGCCGTGGTGCGCGGCGTCGGCCTGATCCGCTCGATCGACGACCTCGCCAACACCATGGTCTCGCAGACCAACGGCAATCCGGTGCTGGTCAAGGACGTCGCCACCGTCACCGTCGGCCAGAAGCCCCGTCTCGGCATCGCCGGTCTCGATGAGTCCGACGACATCGTGCAAGGCATCGTCCTGATGCGCCGCGGCGAGCAGAGCTCGCCAACCATCAAGCGCGTCCACCAACTCGTTCAAACCATCAACGACTCCAGCATCCTGCCGCCCGGCGTGCGCATCGAGCGCATCTATGACCGCGGGGACCTGATCGACCTCACGACCCACACCGTGCTCCACAACATGGTGATCGGCATTCTGCTGATCGTGTTGCTGCAGTGGATATTTCTCGGCGATCTCCGCAGTGCGCTGATCGTCGGCGCCACCATTCCGTTCGCGCTGTTCTTCGCGGTGATCATCCTGGTGCTACGGGGGGAATCGGCGAACCTGTTGTCGGTCGGCGCGATCGATTTCGGCCTGATCGTCGATGCCACCGTCATCATGGTGGAGGCGATCTTCCGGCGCCTGACGCAGACGACGCCGATGTCGGAATCCGAGCAGATGTCGTCCGAGACGCTGTTCGGCATGAAAAGCCACGCCATCCTCAGCGCGGCGGCCGATGTCTCTCGTTCGATCTTCTTCGCCGCGGCCATCATCATCGCGGCCTTCCTGCCGCTGTTCACGCTCTCCGGCGTCGAGGGCAACATCTTCGGACCGATGGCCCGGACCTATGCCTACGCGCTGGCCGGCGGTCTGCTTGCGACGTTCACCGTCACTCCTGCGCTGTCGGCGATCATTCTGCCGGCGCATGTTCATGAGACCGAGACCAGGGTGATGCTGATCCTGCATCGGATCTACATGCCGGTGCTGCATTGGGCGGTCGCCAACCGCGGCATCATACTCGGCGGCGCATTCGGCCTCGTACTGATGACGGTTGCGCTCAGCCGCTTGCTTGGCCTCGAATTCCTGCCGAAGCTGGAGGAGGGCAATCTCTGGATCCGCGCCACGCTGCCGCCGACCATCTCGCTTCAGGAAGGCAACTCTTACGTCAACGAAATGCGCAAGGTGATCCGCGCGCGGCCTGAAGTGGAATCCGTGGTGTCGCAGCACGGCCGCCCCGATGACGGCACCGACGCCGCCGGCTTCTTCAACGCCGAGTTCTTCGCGCCGCTCAAGCCCGCCAGCCAATGGCCCGGCACCCGCGACAAGGAAGAGCTGACCGCGCAACTGCTCAAGCAGCTTGACGATCGCTTCCCCGGCGTCGAGTTCAACTTCTCGCAATATCTCCAGGACAATGTCTCCGAAGCCGTTTCCGGCGTGAAGGGCGAGAACTCGATCAAGCTGTTCGGCAGCGATCTCCAGGCGCTGACCGACACCGCCAACAAGATCAAGTCGGTGCTATCAACCGTGCAGGGCGTCACCGACCTTGCCGTGTTCACCTCACTGGGGCAGCCGACGATCCAGATCGATATCAACCGTGCCAAGGCCGCGCGCTATGGCCTCGCGCCGGGCGACATCAACGCCACCATCAAGGTCGCGATCGGCGGCGACACCGCCGGTGACATCTACGAGGCAGGAAGCGACCGCCACTTCCCGATCATCGTTCGTCTTGCGCCGGAATTCCGCAGGAGCGCCGAGGCGATCCAGAATTTGCGGATCGGTGCGCCCGGACCGAACGGCACCGTCACGCAGATCCCCCTGAGCGAGGTCGCCACCATCAGCCTCGTCTCGGGTGCGGCCTACATTTATCGCGAGCAGCAGGAGCGCTATCTGCCGATCAAGTTCTCGGTACGTGAACGCGACCTCGGCAGCGCCATCCGCGAGGCGCAGCAGAAGATCGCCGCTCAGGTGCAACTGCCGCCCGGCGCGCACATGGACTGGGTCGGCGAATTCGGCAATCTCCAGGACGCGATCCGGCGATTGTCGATCGTAGTGCCGATCTCGCTGGCGCTGATCGGCGTCCTGCTCTGGTTCAATTTCGGCTCGATGACCGACACGCTGCTTGCCATGAGCGTGATCCCGATGGCCATCTTCGGCGGCGTGCTCGGTCTCTTGATCACAGGTACCGCCTTCAGTGTCTCGGCGGCGATCGGCTTCATCGCGCTGTTCGGCATCGCCGTAATGGACGGCATCATCATCCTGTCGCAGTTCAACCAACTCATCGAAGAGGGCATGGACCGCATGAGCGCGGTGATACGCACCGGCGAATTGCAGCTTCGGCCGGTGCTGATGACCTGCGTCGTCGCCGGCATCGGCCTGTTGCCGGCCGCGCTGTCGGAAGGCATCGGCTCGCAGGTGCAGAAGCCGCTTGCGGTGGTCGTGGTGACAGGCATGATGCTCGCCCCTATCGTGATCCTGGTGACGCTGCCGGTGTTGATCTCCTTCTTCTCCCGCCGCGCACGCTGACGCCGCCAATCACAGCATCCGCTGCGCGATCCGCACCAGCATCATGGTGCCGAGGCCCAGCAGCATCAAGCTGGCCAACCGACTGCTCATCGACAGCATGCACGGCGTCAGCCGTGACCGCGCCATTGCCACGATCGTGCTGAGCACGGTCCACCAGATCGCGGAACCGACGAAGACACCGGCGATCAGCGGGGCTGCCGCGGTCTGCATTGAAAAGGCGTGCAGCGCAGCCAGAAACAGGATGACGGTCAGCGGATTGGTGAACCCAAGCGCGATGGCGCTGAGATAGGCCCGCGCCAGATGCACGTTGTCGACGACGTCGGTCGTCTGGAGCGCGACCGAGCCGGGTCCGGATCGCGAACCACAGCAGCGTGAGCGCCGAGACAGTGCCGAAGCCGGCGGCATTGGCCTCGACCCAGGGCTGTGCCAGCGAGCCCAGTCCCAAAACCGCGAGGGCGCTGTAGGTGAGATGCACGGTCGCGGCGCCGAAGCCGGTCGCGAGGCCCGTGGCCATGCCGGATGCCAATGTGCGCTGTATGCACAGCATGCCCATCGGTCCGATGGGGGCGGCCACGGCGAAACCAATTCCAATGCCGGAAAAAAGCGCGGCAAGATAATGCGATAAAGGCATGCACCCGCACGAACAAATGAAATCTGTGCGTGTGCGTAGCCCCGAAAAAGAACCGCCGCCTCAACCAGAAGGGTGAGAAACGAACGAGAGCACAAACACGTTCGTGTGAGTCCAACGAGTTTGTGCCTTCGCGACAACAGTTCCACGCCTCATTGTGGAACCGTGTCGCGGTCGTTGAACCGAATTGCGCTTGGCGCGACTCAGAACCCGTAGAGTTGCGCCGGGTTGTCGACCAGGATCTTCTTGCGCACATCCGCATCCGGCGCCCACACCGGAAGCTGGTTGAGCAGGCGGCCGTCGTCGATCTGGTAGAGCGGCGCGATGTCGGTGGCTTTGCGTCCCTCGACACGGCTCGAATCCGGATGCGGCCAGTCCGTGCCCCAGACGATGCGGTCCGCATTCGCCGCGATCAGTGCGCGGGCATAGGGCACCATGTCCTGATAATCGGGCGCGAGCTTCGAGGAGCGATAGGCGCCGGAAATCTTGACATAGCCCTTGCCGGATTTCACCAGCGCGACCAGGTCGGAAAATCCCGGCTGCTCCAGCCCAAGCGAGGCCTCAAGCCCGCCGAAATGGTCGAATACAACGGGTACCGGCGCCGTCTCGACGAGGTCCTTGATCGCCGAGATCATGGGAAGCGTGGTGTAGAGCTGCACGTGCCAGCCCCGCGCCTTCATGCGCTCGACTGCGGCGGTGAAGCGCGGCCGGCCGACATTGGGGTCGTTGACGCCGCCGGTCGCGAGATTGAGGCGGACACCGCGAAAGCCGTCTGCCTGCATCGTGTCAAGCTGGGCCTCGGTCGTTTTGTCGTCGATCACGGCCACCCCGCGCGCGGCCGCGCCACGCGCTTTCATGCCGAACAGCGTCGACGAGTTGTCGGTGCCGTAGACGCTCGGCGTCACGATCACCACGCGCTCGATATGCAGCGCCTTGTGCAGCGCGGCCATCTCCTCCGGCGAAGCCGGTTCCGGCGTGTAGACGCGGCCCGCGAAGAACGGAAATTTTTCGACATCGCCATGGATGTGGGTGTGACAGTCGCAGGCATGGGCCGGGACGTCGAAATTGACCGGAGTGGCGGGCTGCGCGGCACGTGCGTGGGCTTTGTTCGACATGGCAACTCCGGCGGCAAGGGAGGCAAGCAGGACGCTGCGTCGGCTGAGCATGGTTTCTCTCCCTGTATTATTATTTGGCAGTGGCATCGTGACAGTATCACATCAGCCCGGCAGCCGCTGCGCTTCGCTGCATAGCTGCTCGACGAGGTCCGCAAGCGGGCGTGAGCCGTCGACGCGCACGACCGGGCAGGGCAGCTTCGCGAGCCACGCCTCATCTCTTGCGAGACTGCGACCCTCGCGATCGCCGGCTTCGTAGTGCGAGGCCCAGTCGACGAACGACTCCGCCTCCTCATGACGCCAGCCGCCCTGTGCGACGGCATCCGCTCCGAAATGCGTAGCCTCGCGGTCACGCAGGCGCTGCAAGCGAAGCTTGCGCGGCGTCGTCACAAAGACGACGAGATCGAAGAATGGGATGAACTCGTCGCCCCAGCCGGTGACCGTTCCGCTCAGCACCCAATCGAGCCGCGGCAGAAACATCTCGCGCATCAGGCGCAGACGCTCGGCGGCGGGGCGCGTAGTCTGGTAGGGCGGCGCCGTCGGCAGCCAGAAATAATCATCGCTGTCGTGATGCGGCAGCGCAAGCCGGCTCGCGAGCGCGCGGCCGATCGTCGTCACGCCGGAGCCGGAGGCTCCCATCAGATGGATGCGGCGGCTTTTCATCGGCACCAAGCCAGACGATTGAAACTACTGCCCCGATGGCGTGCGCAGGCCGTGCCAGGCGTCGCGGACCTGCTGGTAGTGCACCTCGGGCAGATAGTCCGGCGTGTTCAGGCCCAAGGTCTTGACGTCGAGATGGCCGACGGCGCTGAGCAGCGTGTAGGAAGCGATCACGCGGTCGCGGTTGGCGCCGATCAGGCGGGCCTTGGCCTGGATCAAATCGGCCTGCGAGTTCAGCACATCCACCGTCGTGCGCTGTCCACCGGCGGCCTCGCGCTGCACGCCCTGGAGCGCGACGGTCGCCGCCTTCACTTCGGACTCCGAGGCCGAGACCGCGATCTTGGCGCCTTCATTGGCAACCCAGGCGCTGACCGCCGCCGTGCGCGCCTGGTTGCGCACCTGATCGAGCACGAGCCGGCTCTGTGCCGTGATTTCCTTGGCCTGCCGGGTCTGTGCGGCGGCCTGGCCGCCGTCGTAGATCGGCACGGTGACATTGGCGACGATCGAGGCCTGATCTTCGGCGAAGGTGCCGAGCGTCGGGTCGTTGTTGCGGCTCTTGCTGGCGCTGCCCTGGACGCTGGCGCTCGGCAGCAGCGCGCCTTCGGCGACGCGGATGTTGGTGGAGGCGACATCGACATCGAAGCCAGCAGCCATCACCGCTGGGTGCTGACGGATCGCCATCGTCAGCGCGTCCTCGCGGCTCTTCGGCAGATAGCGGTCGACGACTTCGGCGGCCCGAAGCTGCGATGGCGCATTGCCGATCACTTGCGCGTAGATCGCCTGGCTCACCGCCAGCGCGACTTCCGCGGCGTTCAGATCGGAAAGCCCGCGGTTGAGCCGCGCCTCGGCCTGGGCACTGTCGGTCGGCGTGACGTCGCCAGCGTTGAGGCGCCGCTGGGTGACCGAGAGCGTTTCGCGCAGGAAGGCGACGTTGGAGCGCTGCGCCTCGACCAGTGACTGGTTGGCGAGCACGTTGGTGTAGGCGGTGACCGCGTCGAGCAGCACGCCCTGGCCGACGTTGCGCAGCGCCTCGCGGCCCGACTGGACCTGGAGTTCGGCGGCGCGCACGTTGTTGGCGGTGCGGAAACCGTTGAACAGGGTCTGCGACACGGTGACACCGATGATCCATGGCTTCAGATTGGCGGTCTGGACGGTGTTGTCGGGCAGCAGGTTGCGCACCGATTGCAACCCGGCGCTGAGGCTTGCCACGATCTGTGGCCGGTAGCCGGCGAGCGCCTGCGGCACGTTCTCGTCGGTGGCGCGCTGCCGCGCACGCTCGGCATTGAGTTGCGGATTGGTCTGGTAGGCCTTGGCGAGCGCCTCCGGCAGCGCTTCCGCCCGTGCGGCGGAGGGCAGGGCGCAACACAGCGCCAGCGTGGTCCATGTCGCGAGCACAGGAGCCACGCCCGATCGATGCCGCGTCATCACGCGACCAGCTCTGGCGGCACGCCCAATCATGTAATCCCGCAAATCCCGGCTGTCCGCCCCCGCCGACGGCGGCTCTCTTAGCTGTTTAACCAGCCGAGGTCCCGCAGGCAAACTGCCGCGGGGGAAACCCCCATGTATTCCGTGCTTGTTGCAGGCACGTCACACGGATTCTGCGGGAAAGCGGCAGAGCCTTACACCAGCCTGACCGCTCGCCTGCCTTTACCTGTTCTTGTTCACCGGCTTCCGCTTCTCGATGAACGCCGCCATGCCCTCGGAGCGGTCCTCCAGTGCGAAGGTCGAGTGGAACAGGTTGCGCTCGACGCTCATGCCCTCGGCGAGCGTGGTCTCGAAGGCGCGGTTGACCGCTTCCTTGGCCATCGCGACCGCGGGCCGCGACATCGCGGCGATCTTCTCGGCCGCGGCCATCACCTCGTCCATCAGCTTGTCGGCGGGAACGATGCGGCTGACCAGGCCGCTGCGCTCGGCTTCGGCCGCATCCATCATGCGGCCGGTGAGGCAAAGGTCCATTGCCTTGGACTTGCCGATCGCACGGGTCAGGCGCTGGGTGCCGCCGATGCCGGGGATGGTGCCGAGCGTGATTTCGGGTTGGCCAAATTTGGCGGTGTCGGCGGCGATGATGAAGTCGCACATCATCGCGAGCTCGCAGCCGCCGCCGAGCGCGTAGCCCGCGACCGCGGCGATCGTCGGCTTGCGGCAGCGCGCGACCCGATCGCCGCCGATCGCGGCAAAATCCTCCGAGAACATGTCGATGAAGCCTTTCGGCTGCATCTCCTTGATGTCGGCGCCGGCGGCAAACGCCTTCTCGCTGCCGGTCACGACGATGCAGCCGATGGCGTTATCGGCTTCGAGATCGTCGACGGCCGCGGCGATCTCGCGGAAGACGCCGAAGGAGAGTGCGTTGAGCAGCTTCGGCCGGTTCAGCTTGATGATGCCGACCGCGCCTTTGCTTTCGACGATGATGTGTTCGAAAGTGCTCATGCTCCACCCACGCTTTTGGTTGAGCGGGCAATGTGCCCGCTGGCGCGGTGGGCTTCAAGAGGCCGCAAAGCCATCGGCGCAAGGACGGCCGGAACACGCGGCCAGATGCGCGTTCCGGACCAGGTCCCGCGGGCCGGCGATCAGGCCAAAATCAAGCCAAAGTCACGCCATGAACATGCGCGCGGCTGAGGCCAGCGTCAGCAGCGTGCCGACGCCGATGAAGATTTTTCCGATCAGGGAGCTCTGGTCCCAGGCCGAGCTCTGCTGGCTGCTTGCCATCACCGGCGCCGGACGCGGCTGCGCGTCGGTTGCGGCGATCACCGCCCTCTGCGCCGGCGTGTTGTCCTGTTGCAGGGCGCGGTCGATGTCGTTGAGCTGATCGGGTGCGACGACCTGGCTCTCGGCGTTCGGGGCGGCGGTATTATCGGCCGCGGCCTGGACGTTGTCGTTGGCCCGGCCCGTCATTGCGGAAGCGGCAGCCGCGGTCGGCGTATCGGCGGCGGCGAGTTGCGCATTGGCGTTGGCGATTTCCGGCGGCATCTGGCTCGAGGTCGGCGCGTCACGATTGTCGGCCTTCGTCTCATCGGCCGTTGCCGCGGCGTCCTTCTTGTCGGCCTTGTCGTCGGATTTTTCTGCCGTCTTGGTGTTGTCGCGGTGACGCGACGTGTGATGCCGCTGCTTGGTTGGCTTGACCGTGTCGGCCTGTTTGCCCGCGCTGTCCGACTTGCTGCTTGCGGCTGAATTCGGCGCCGCCTGTGCAACGCCCCCGAACAGCAAGAAAAGCCCGGCCAGGAGAATCAGGGCCGCGCGCCCGCTGGCTTTCATCATGTTGACGATCTCCCCAAATTCCGCCCGTCCCGGGACTGAACAGAGACCCTGGGGCGTGACCACAGCGGGGCAGAAAATGGGAATCTTCGGGCCACACCGGGCAAAAGCGCGGCAAAACCGCTGCCTTCGCAGCCGGCCGCGGGGTGCGGACTGGACCGATCGGTGTTATGAGCCGTCGCAGATCCTGACGGCCGCATCGGTCGCGTGGCCAAGCAAGATCACGAATTCGTGATCTGGCTGATGCCAGCGTAACAAACTGAAAGAGCGGCCGAATTGCATGGTGAGGGGCGCGCGTGCGCGGACGTGAGGACGAGTGGACCGGCCTGATGCGGTCGGCCATGGCAGGCGATGACGCGGCGTATCATCGCCTGTTGAAGGCGGTCACGCCTGTGCTGCGCGCTGCCGCGAGGCGCGGCCTGGCTCGGGCCGGGCAGCCTCCCGACCAAGCCGAGGATATCGTGCAGGAGATTTTGTTGGCGGTGCATCTGAAGCGGCACACTTGGGACAGCGAAGCCCCCTTCGCCCCGTGGCTGTTTGCGATCGTTCGCAACAAGCTGATCGACATGCTGCGGCGACGGGGCAGGCGGATCTTCGTCAACATCGACGATTTCGCCGAGACCCTGCCGGGCGAGGCGCCGCAGGAGACCGCTTCGGCCAGCGAGGTCGCCAGCCAGCTCAATACGCTGCCGCAGCGCCAGCGCGACGTGTTGCAGTCGATCGCGGTCGACAGCACCTCGATCAAGGACACGGCGGTGAAATATTCGATGAGCGAGGGCGCGGTGCGGGTCGCGCTACATCGCGGACTTGCCGCGCTGACTGCCAAACTGCGGGACCAGTAGTCATGGACACCGATCAACTCATTCGCTCGCTCGCGGCCGACAACGCCCATCGTCCGCCGCGCGTCGGCGCGGTGCTGACCATGGCGCTGCTGGTCGCTGCGCCGCTGTCGATCCTGATCTTCGCCACCTTTCTCGGTGTGCGTCACGATGTGATGACGGCGATGCACAACCCGTTCTTCGACATGAAATTCGCGGTCACACTGTCGCTCGCGATTCCCGCGATCATCGTCAGCCTGCATCTGTCGCGTCCCGAAGCCTTGCTGCGTGGCTGGGGCTGGCTACTGCTGCTGCCGGTCGGGCTGCTCGCGGTGGCGATCGGTAGCGAGGCGATGATGGCGCCGGCCATGCCGATGACGATGCGATTGATGGGCAAGAATTCCAGGGTATGCCTGTTCGCAATCCCTGCGATGTCGCTGCCGCTGCTTGCTGGGGCCCTGTTCGGCCTTCGCCACGGTGCGCCGTCCCATCCCGCACTCGCCGGTGCGCTCGCTGGCCTGGTGTCGGCGGGCCTTGCCGCGACGCTGTACGCCTCGCACTGTACCGACGACTCGCCGCTGTTCGTCGCGACCTGGTACACGCTCGCCACCGCGTTGGTGGCGGCAATTGGGGCGCTGGCGGGGGCGAAGGTCCTACGCTACTAGCTTGCCGGCTTCACGCCGCCGGCGTCGCGCCCTGCTGCATGCGGTGGAAGCGCAGAACCTGCTGCGCCGTCGAGCTGCGCAGCGCCTCGTAAGCGTCGCGCAGCGTCAGCATGTCGGTCCGCGAGCCGCCTGAGAGCTTCTCGCGCAGGGCAATGATGGCGCGGACGCTCGACCATTGCATGGCCGCGACCTTGGCGAGGATCATCACGCCCTCGATCCGGCTTTCGATCATCATGGTCTCGGCGGTCTCGACTGCGACGCCCGCAAGCGCCGCGAGCCCCGCATTGGTCTCGTCGAACTTGCCCTGCTCCGCGAAGGTGGCGACCTGGAGCTCGGTGAGGCGGCCGTCCTCATGCAGCGACTTCACCAGCGCGCGCGCCCTCTCGGTCTGCCTGGTCATGCTGGCGGCGCGGATTCGCTGGGCCGCTTCCTGGACCACGCTGGACACGTCGTCCGCGAACTCGGGGTGCGCGGCCTCCAGCTTCCTGCGCACGGCCAAGGAGGCCTTTGCGACCAGCTTCAAATAATGATGGCGGGGCAAGTCGGGCCGCAGGCCGATGCAACTGGCGAGGTCGTCGTCACGCTCGGCGCGGGTCACGAGGTCGGCGAGACTTCCCTCCGACAGTTGCGCACCCGGATTGCTGACGGTCGATTGCACCACGTCCTCGTCGCCGCGGGTCACCAGCACGTCGGTCAGCGCTTCCGACAGCACCCGCCGTAGCGAGATCGCCTTGAGATGGGCTTGACCCCTGGTGCGCGCGATCTCGATCAGGATCTCCTCGTCCAGCCGTTCGGATTTCGACAGCACCGGGCCGGAAACCTCAATCACCTCGTCGAGCGCGAGCGTGCGGATGATCTTCGGCGGCGCAGCCGCGATCGGTGCGAGGCGGTCGGCGAGCAGCGCCTTGGCGGACGTCTCGATCTGCTCGATCAGGCACTGGAACACGTCATCGAACACACGAACGTGGTCGTCGGAATAGTCCGAGGCGTTGCCCACGAAGAGATCTGTGACGCGGCGCAGCGTCTCGACCCGGTGCGCGACGGTGCCGTGCGAGAGCGCGGTTTGCAATTCCTCGAGCAGATTCTCGGATGATTTGGCGGATTTAGATCTCATTGCCCTGTCCTGGCGCGTTCGGCCCGGCAGCGGCTTCGGTCGCGCCGGGAGAAAATGGATTGATCAGCTGGTTGCAATGCGGTTGCGCCCCTGTGCCTTGGCGGAATAGAGCGCGCTATCGGCGCGCACGAGAAACGTGTCGGCGGTATCGTTGTCGCGCAGCGTCACGACGCCCGCGGAAATGGTCACGCGCATGCCCGGGGAGAATGCGCTCCAGTCCAGATCGGCGACGATGCCGCGCAGCCGATCGAGCGTGCGCGATGCCGCATCGCCGTCCGTCCCCGGCAGCAGCAGCAAGAATTCCTCGCCGCCGTAGCGGCCGAAGCAGTCGGCCGGGCGGATGTTGGCGAAAATGGTGATTGCGAAGGTGCGCAGCACCTCGTCGCCGACGGGATGGCCATGGGCGTCGTTGATGCGCTTGAACCAGTCGAGATCGATGAGTGCGATCGCGCAAGGGGTCGATGTCTGCCGCGATTTTTCGATCTCGGCGTCGAGAAGCCGCATGATGCAGCGGCGGTTGTAGGAGCCGGTGAGTTCGTCGAGCTCCGCCAGCTCCTCGATGCGCTGATAGGCGGCCTTCAGCTCGATGCTGCGCCGGTACAGGATCTTGCGCAGCGTGGCGCCGAACAGGCCGAGGAAGGCGCACTGGCCAATCACCAGCACGAAGCACAGCATCGAGGCGGCCCGTTGCAGCTGGGTCGTAACCGGCAGTCCGATTGGCAAGTCCGAGGCGAGGAAGACCAAGGCGAGCCCGCAAGTGGCGAGGCCCCAGGTGAGCATCGCCTGGCTCGATGTCATACGAAGCGTGCCGAAGGCGAAGATCAGAAACAGCACGGCAAGGAACGCAACTCCGACTGTCGGCACCGCGAGCAGGAACAGCAGCTGCAGCGACATATGCGCCGAGATCTGGAAGACGGTGAGGTAATGATCCTCGAACCGGTCGCCGAAGCCCGCTTCCGACAGCACGGTGAAGGTTCCGATGGTCAGAAGGCCGCCGAGCCAGAACAGTGACGGAACGCCCATGGAGATGACGCCGTCATAGGCGTAGAGCAGCAGGACGGAGGCGCCGAGCGAGTAGCTCGCCACCTGGCCGACATACATCTGGCGCCGCTGCCGGATCCGGCGCGCCAGGACCTCGGGTGCCGCAGCCGCGGTCGTCAGGGCGAGATCCGCGGCCTCAGCGGCATTCCTCTCGGGAAAGGACGTCGCAGCCGTGCTCATGGTCCCGCCCAATGGTGGATGTCAGCCCAAAAATCTACGTGGCAAGCCTTTAGGTTTGGTATCCTTCGAAACCGAATCCACGCTGTGCAGCGCAGGAGCGGGGACGTCGAGCGGCCGAGGAATTTGCCGGCCATGAGGCGTCGTGTGCGACGCGGTCGAGCCAAAGCAGGGCTTCGGAAGACATATGTCGTGCTAGGCTGCTAAGGTTCCATGCACGTCGGCCCCTCTATGCTGGACGGCATTGCTCAGGAAAGTGCTTCATTACTATGTTACCGTTCTTGAGCGCGGCGCCCAGCCGCGGGTGGCAAAAGGAAATTTCGCGTATGTGGGGTAGATCACACAGCCTCCCGTATGACTGCGGTAGGCTGAACAATTTTACCCCTCCCGTCGAACCGTCTGCCGCATCGACCCGACCAATCTTGCGAGACGGCCTTTGAGCGTGACACAAGCGGCTTCGGACGAGATCCTGATCGCCAGGATCGCTCAAGGCGACCGGCTCGCCATGCAGGTGCTGTACGGGCGGCACCATGTCAGGGTGTATCGGTTCGGCCTTCGGCTCGTGCGGGACGAGCAGGCGGCGGAAGACCTCATCAGTGAGGTATTTCTCGACGTCTGGCGTCAAGCCGGCAAGTTCGAGGGCCGATCCGCCGTTTCCACCTGGCTGCTGGCCATTACCCGATTCAAGGCCCTGTCTGCGCTTCGGCGCAGGAAGGATTTTGAGTTGGACGACGCCGCGAACGCGATCGAGGACACGTCCGACAATCCGGAAACGGCGGTGCAGAAGAAGGATACCAGTGAAGCGTTGCGGGAGTGTCTGACGGGCCTCTCGCCGGATCATCGGGAAATCGTCGATCTCGTCTACTACCACGAGAAATCCGTGGAAGAGGTGGCCGAAATCGTTGGCATCCCGGAGAACACTGTGAAGACGCGCTTGTTCTATGCGCGCAAGAAATTGGCCGAACTGCTGAAGGCAGCCGGCATTGAGCGAGGCTGGCCATGATGGCTTTGAGCAAGAAGATGCTGGAGCAAGAGCCCGGTGAAATTGAACTGCTGCTGCCGTGGCACGCCGCGGGCACGCTGAACCCGCGCGATGCGCGCCGCGTCGACGAGGCGCTGGCGCGCGATCCCGAGCTCGCGAAGCAATATGCCGCGATCCGCGGCGAGTATGAAGAGACCATCCATCTGAACGAGAGCCTGGGTGCTCCGTCGGCACGTGCGATGCAGAAGCTGTTCGCGGCGATCGACGCCGAGCCGGCGCGGGCGGCCGGTTCGTTGCCGCTGGCGGCGCGAATCGCCACCTTCTTTGCGAGCCTGTCGCCGCGCACGCTGGCGTGGTCGGCTGGTCTTGGCGCCATGGCGCTCGTGCTGCAAGCCGGAATCATCGGCGCCGTGTTGACGAAGACCCAGACTGCGACCTTCCAGACTGCTTCGCTCTCGACCAGCGCTCCGATCACACGCGACCTCGGCACGACCGTCCCGCCAGCGCGCGCGTTGGTACGCTTCACGCCCGAGGCGCGCGTCGCCGACATCACCGCATTGCTCGACGGCTACCAGGCTTCGATCATCGGTGATGCCAAGGGCGGCATGTTCCGCCTCCAGTTCGACAAGGCGATGAGCCGTGACGAACTCAACTCGCTGCTTGGCAAGATGCAGCGCGAGAAGTTCGTCAATCTCGCCGTCGCGGCGCCGTAAGGCGCTTCCAAGCTGATGACGCGCAAGTCCGAAAGTGGAGTAAGAGCCGGGGTCTGCGCTTCGTCGGTCGCAGCCGCGCTTTTGCTCGCCGCCTGTCTCGGCGTCGAGGTTGCGCAGGCGCAGGCGATCATGCGCACCCCGACGATCAGCGTCCCCTCTCGAATGCCGACCATTTCTCCTGGCATCGCCGCACGCGTCAGTCCGGGCGTTACAGCCAGAGCGGTGGCCGTCGGCCGCGGTCCCGGTCCGATCGTGACGACGAGGATTTCGGCGCGGATGGGGCCGACGCCGGTGCTGCCTTATGCGCGCTACTCCCCGAACCTCTATCCCGCCTGTACCGCGCCCGATCGCGACGCCGCCGGCGAATGCCTGGCGCAGCAGAACGCAGGCGGCGATGGCTCGGGCAAATCGGGCAAGAAGACCGCCGGAAAGCGGCGCGGCAACAACGCGCCCGTCGCCGCGGATTTGCGTACCTTCGCCGACGAATTCGTCGCAGAGATCGATGGCGGGCTGTCGTCGACCGAGGCCGACGAGCTTGCGCGTCGCCATGGCCTGACTCGCGTGACTTCCGAGAATTTTCCGCTGATCGGGGCAACGTTCGGACTGTTCCGCATCACCGACGGCCGGCCCTCCGCGACGGTGCGGCGTGAATTCGCGGCCGACGGCAGCGTGCGCTCGGTCCAGCCGAACTTCCGCTACCTGCTCCAGGACCAGAAATCGTCGGTGCCGACCGAGGGAGATCCCGCGCAATATGCGCTGGCCAAGCTCCGCCTGCCGCAGGCACATACGCTGGCGCATGGCGCCAATGTGACGGTTGCCGTGATCGACTCCGGCATCGACGCCCGACATCCGGAACTTGCCAATTCCATTGCCGACAATTTCGATGCGCTCGGTAGCGCCGAAGGCCCGCACATTCATGGCACCGGCATTGCAGGCGCCATCGTGGCGCATGCCAAGCTGATGGGCAGCGCGCCCGAGGCGCGCATCATCGCCATCCGCGCCTTCGGCGGCACCACCGGCGGGGCCGAGAGCTCGTCCTACATCATCCTGCGCTCTCTGAACTATGCCGCCGAGCACGGCGCGCAGATCGTCAACATGAGCTTTGCCGGTCCCAAAGACGCGGTGATCGAGCGGGCCATCGCGGCGACCGCCGCGCGTGGCCTGGTGCTGATCGCAGCCGCCGGCAATGCCGGCGCGAAGTCGCCGCCGCTCTATCCGGCCGCCAATCCCAACGTGATCGCGGTCAGCGCAACCGACCAGCAGGACCGGCTGTTCACCGCCTCCAACCGTGGCAACTACATCGCGGTCGCGGCTCCCGGCGTCGATATCTTCCTGCCGGCGCCTGACGGCAAATACCAGATGACGTCGGGCACCTCGTTCTCGGCCGCGTATGTCTCCGGCGTCGCAGCGCTGCTGCTCGAGCGCAACTCCGCCTTGAAGCCGGAAGCGCTGCGCACGGCGCTGGCGAAGACGGCGCGTGACCTCGGTTCACCCGGGCGTGATGATCTGTTCGGCGATGGCGAGGCCGACGCGTTTGCCGCGGTCATGGCCGTTCCCGCCGCCGGCGCGACGCCGGTCGCGGCCGCATCCGGTACAACAAAACGTGAAGATATCGAGAAGCGTCGCGACGAGCCTGGCATCCGCGCATTAGAGCAACCCTCGTTGTCGAGCACCGAGGATAAAGCCACGGTTTCTCAGGCGGATAGGCCGGCGACGCGATAACGGCTGCGACAACTTTGCGCGCGGCGCGAAGGTTGAAAAATCAAACGCCGCATTGAACGTTCGGCCCGCTGCCACGACCAAATTATGTGGGAGCGGTTATCCCTCCCCATAAGTCATATCAGGCGCGAGCGCCCATCCACCCCAAGCGCCCATATGGCTCGACCCGTCCGGTTGTCCCCCCGGACGGGTCTTTTCTTTTTGGGCGTCCAATCCCTCGAAGCCTGCGCGAGATCAGCTTCCGGTTGAGAGATCGTGGCTCACTCATCGCCACTGCTCCGCCGGCACGCCGCAAGCGCGCTATGCTTGTGCGAAGCTTGACTCCAAAACCGCTTGAATCTCCGCACGACTACGGAGTTTGGCGACGAAAACATCGTCGTTGCTGGACAAGTCAAAACTTTTCCACAAAATATTCACGTCGCGTCTAAATTGATTCGTGTGCGTTGCGTCGCGTCCGTATTTTCTCCTGACGGGCTGATTTATGACACATCGCCAAGAGGCTATTCGCGACGTGGCTATTGGCCGCGACATTGCGGCACGCTGGTGCGCTCTCGCCGAGCAGCGGCTGGTGCATCTCTCCGAGATGTTCGAGACCGGGCGCTGGCGCCGCTATCACTCCGAGATCGCATTTCTCGAAAACATCCAGGAAGCGAAGCTCGCCGTCCAGACCTGGCGCGCCCTTGCCACCGGCGCTGACGTCGCCACGGCGGCCGCGAGCGTGTCGCCCGCATTCGGCTGGTCGCCGGCGACCATGCCCCGCATGTTTCCGCGCGAGCAGCAGGCGCAGACAGTGCAGCCGAAGGCCGTGCACATCGTCCCGGAGACCGCCGTGCCGGTCAGGCTCGATCCCAAGCCGGGCGTTCTCGCCGACATCTCCGAAGCCCCGGCCGCGCGGGTCGCCGCGCCTGCCCCGATGGCACCGCTCCAAGTGCCGGCTGCCATGGCGCCGCCCACCGCGCCCGTCGCGATGACGGGGCCCAAGGTGCCGGCCGCGACGGCAGCGCCCAAGGCGCTGGCTGCGATGGCGGCGCTTCTGCCGCAGTTCTCTCCGCCGGCAGCCGAAATTGTCGCAGCCCCCGAGCGCCTGGTTGAGTTCACCTTCAGCCTCGACGGGCTCGAAGCGAAGTATCCACTGCTGCGGAACGCGTTCTAGCGTTCGGGAGGAGGCGAGCAGCGGCAGCTATCGCCGCACCGCATTCCCGCCGACCACCAATTGCGCAAACCGCTGGGCGCCGTCCACCGACAGATCGGACGTCACGGCGCGCGCATGATCGAGCCCGACCACGGCGCCGCGCGGGGTTTCCGAGATCATGTTGTTGTTGACGAGCGCGGTGCCGGCGCCGGGCACGACGGACACCCCGACGCCGGCCAGTGCCTTGCGGATCACGTTGCCCGTGATCGCGACGTCGCGGAGATATTTGCCCCAGCCGGCGACGATGCCGTAGGACGGCGCGTTCTCGATCACGTTGCCGGTGACAGATGAATCCGCCTCGATGTAGATGCCGATGCCGGCATCGTCATCCGGCGCGGTGCCGATCGGCCGCTTCGGGATCAGATTGCGGATGATGTTGCCCTGGACCACGGCGATGCGGCCGCCTTCGTTGAAATTGCAGACGGAGACGCCGACCGCGGCGCCGTCCACAATGTTGTTGGCGATCACCGCGGCCTCGAAAGCGAATTCCGAATAGAGCGCGACCTCGCGCACATCGCTGACGCTGTTGCCGGTGATGTGGATGTTCGAGGCCGAGTTGCCGCGCACGGCGGAGTAATCGCAGTTCTTGATGCGATTGCCGCGCACGATGACGTTGCCGGCGCGGAACGTGTTGATGGCGTTGCCGTACTGGCCGGAGCCGCCGGGGCCGGCCTTGATGTCCTCGATGCGGTTATCGGTGACCAGCGTGCCGTCATCGCCGATGGCCGTGCGCAGGATCTCGATGCCGTTGTCGTTGGTGCCGGTGATGGTGTTGTGGGAGACGCTGAGACCCCTGGCGTCGAACGACACCACTGCCGTCACCGCGATGTTGGTAAAGATGTTGCCCGAGATGTCGCCGGAGACCTGCTCGAGCCAGATGCCGCTGCCGCCGGAGCCGGTGATCGCGCAATCGGTGATGCGGACGTCGCGTCCGCCGAGGATCTGGATCAGCCCGCGCCGCGTCGGCAGCGGAATGCCACCGCCGTCAAAGGTGATGCCGGAAAGGCCGATTGCATCGGAGCCGTCGCTCTGGATCGCCGAGGCCCCGCCGGTGAAGACGAATTTTGTCGCGCCGCGCACGCCGATCAGTTGCGCGCCATTTGGCAAGCGTAGCAACCCACTGCGGTAGATGCCGGGTGGCAGCGCTAGCGGCATCTGCGCCCGCGCAGCCTCGTCGATCGCCCGCTGGAGCGCGCGGGTCTGATCCTCGCTGCTGCCGGGCCGCACGCCATATTGCGTGGCATCGCGGCCGAGCAGCGACGTCAGCGGCGCCGCACGCGCTGCGTCGGCTGGTATCGCGAGCGCGCCGGCGAGGCCTGCGGTCGATGCTCCAATGAGATGGCGGCGATTGAGGTCCATGACGCGTCCTCCGGCGGACGCGGGGGTCCGCGCTGGTTAGGTAGCGCAGGGCGGCTAGTCGCGTGAGGATTGTTCGCGGTAGGGTTAAATGTTTACACAGTCGTGTTCCGAGCCTTCCGTGCCAACTGTACCATCTCCATCAGCATCGCTTCCCCGGCGTCCACCAGTTCCTCCAGCGTGATCCGCGGCGCGCCCTTGCGGCGCACGGCGCCACTGCGCGCGAGCAGGGGAATATGGATAAATGCGGCGAGCTTTGGCCCGCCGCCCCTGACGTTTTCGATCGCGCGCCAGCTCAGGTAATTGCAGAGATAGGCGCCGGCGTCGCGCGAGGGCCGCGCGTCGATGCCGGTGAGGCGGGCGGCGCGCAGCAGCCTTGCGGTGTGCGGGCCGAAAATCAGCGCGTCCGCATTACCGGCGATGCCGCGCTTGCTCGAGCGGGTGTTGGCGGCATCGGGCCAGAGCATGGTGACGGCGTTGCGCGCGCGGCTCTCGATGCGCAGATAGGGCGTGCGTGCGGCGAGGCCGAACATCAGCAGCGCGTCGGGCTTCTCTTTCGCGAGCACCTCCGGCAATTGCCGGTCCACCGCGGCATAGGTGACTGGGAAGATGTGGCTGGAGATCGCGGCATCGTCGAGTGCGGGACGGCGCAATTGCACCAGCCGGGCGACCAGCGGCTGGGTCGGATTGTAGGGCGCGCCGGGGAACGGGCCGAAGGCGGTGAGGAGAACGCGGAGCTTGTCGCTCATTGCAGCAACTCCAGGATTTTTTCGGCGGCGAGCGCCGGCGTGAGACGGCCGTCGGCCACCTCGGTCTCGATCTTCCGGACCTTGGTCCGCACCGACGCCTCGCTGCGCAACCGCGCCAGCATGCGCTGCTCCAGCATCGACCACATCCACTTCACCTGCTGCTCGCGCCGCCGCGCGGCGAAATCGCCGGAGGCGTTCATGGCCTTGCGATGATCGAGGACCTTTTGCCAGATCTTCGCGATGCCGTCGCCGGTCAGCGCCGAATAGGTCTCGACCGGCGGATGCCAGTGCTCGGAGCGTGGCGTCAGGATATGCAGCGCGCCGCGATAATCGGCGGCGGTGATGTTGGCGCGCTTGAGATTGTCGCCGTCGGCCTTGTTGATCGCGATCATGTCGGCGAGCTCGACCAGGCCCTTCTTGATGCCCTGCAATTCGTCGCCGCCGCCTGGCAGCATCAAGGCCAGGAAGAAATCGGTCATGTCGCAGACCGCGGTCTCGGACTGGCCGATGCCGACGGTCTCGACCAGCACGACGTCGAAGCCGGCCGCCTCGCACAGCAGCATCGCCTCGCGTGTCTTGGCCGCGACGCCGCCGAGCGTGCCCGAGGACGGCGAGGGTCGGATGAAGGCATCGTCGGAAGCCGACAGCCGGGCCATCCGCGTCTTGTCGCCGAGGATCGAGCCGCCGCTGCGGGCTGAGGACGGATCGACTGCGAGCACCGCGATCTTGTGACCCTGTTGGATCAGATGGATGCCGAGCGCGTCGATGGTGGTGGATTTGCCGACGCCGGGCGAGCCGGTGATGCCGACGCGGAGCGCTCTGCCGGTGTCAGGCAAGAGCATCTGCACCAGCTCGCGCGCCAGCGCCTGATGGTCGCTGCGCCGGCTCTCGACCAGCGTGATGGCCCGCGCCAGCGCCGCGCGGCTGCCGGCGCGAAGGTCATGGGCGAGGGATTTGATGTCCAGTGAAGGCTTTTTCTCAACCATGCCCTGCTTTACAACGCCCGCGTGGGGCAGGCGAGGGCCGCCCGCCCGATGTCACCGGGATGTCGCCGCCACTCCGGTCCGCACCGGTTTCAGCTTTCGCCACGCCCAGACCATCACCGGCCACAGCAGCGCCCCGATCGCCATGGCGGCGAGGATCGCGGCCACGGGGCGCTCAAAAAACGGCAAAATGCTGCCGTCCGACTTGATCAGCGAAGTGACAAAAGCCTGCTCGACCATGGTGCCCATGACGATGCCGAGCACCATCGCGGCGACGGGATAACCGTTGGCTTCCATGACATAGCCGATCACGCCGAAGGCGGCCACGGTGACGACGCCGAACATGTTGTTGCCGATAGCGAACGAGCCGACTGCGCAGCACAGCATGATGATGGGCATGATGGCGGAGCGCGGTGCCAGCAGGATGTAGGCGGCAACCCGGATCGTGGCGATGCCGAGCGGGATCATCAAAATGTTCGCGATGATGAACATCAGATAGATCGCGTACATGCTCGACGCTTTCTCGGTGAACAGCGTCGGTCCGGGGTTGAGCCCCTTCATGTAGAGCACGCCGATTGCGATCGCGGCGATGGTGTCGCCGGGGATGCCGAACAGCAGCGACGGCACCCAGCCCGAGGCGATACTGGCATTGTTGCTGGCGCCGGCCTCGACCAGGCCCTCGACATGGCCGGTGCCGAACTTTTCCGGTTCCTTGGAGAAGCGCTTCGACATCGCATAGGACACCCAGGCGGCCATGTCGGCGCCGGCGCCGGGCAGTACGCCGATGATGATGCCGACGATGTTTCCGCGCGTCATCTGCCAATGGTATTTCTTGGTCAGCTTCCACTGACCGGCCATGATGCTTCCGAATTTGCGCCGCGGCAGCGGCGGCGGCTCGGGCGTCAGCATCGCGCGCATCACCTGGGCGACCGCGAACACGCCGACCAGCGCGGGGATCGGCTCGATGCCGCCGAACAGATCGGTGAGGCCGAAGGTGAAGCGCGGCACGCCGCCGGGATTTTCGATGCCGACGCAGGAGACCAGCAGACCGAGGAACATGCCGGCGATCGCCTTCACCGGCGAGGAGCGCGCCACCAGCGTCGCGCACATCAGGCCGAGCAGCGCCAGCCAAAAATACTCGAAGGTCGAGAACGACAGCGCGATCTCGGCGAGCGGCGGCGCCAGGATCATAAGCGACAGCACGCCGGCGATGCCGCCCACGGCCGAGAACCACACGCCGGCCCCGAGCGCCAACTCGGCCTGTCCCTTCCGGGTCATGGCGTAAGCCTCGTCGGCATAGGCGGCGGAGGCGGGCGTGCCGGGGATGCGCAGCAGCGCACCCGGGATGTCGCCGGAGAAGATCGCCATCGAGGAGGCGGCGACGATGGTCGCAATCGCCGCGATCGGCGAGAGATAGAAGGTGACGGGGACGAGCAGGGCGGTTGCCATCGTCGCCGACAGGCCCGGCAGCGAGCCGATCACGAGCCCGTACACGGAGGCTGCGAACATCGCGATGATGACCTCCCAGGTGGAGATCAGTGCGAACGCTTCAATCAGGGTTTTCAGCATGGGGTCACCAGGGTGTCGGCAACAGGCCGGCGGGAAGCGGCACGCGCAGCAGCTTGCCGAAGATGAGGTGGATGGCGAACGGCGCCAGCGCTGCGAGCGGCAGCGCTAGCTTCCACTTCGCCCCCAACGCGGTCGAGGTGACGTAGACCATGATCGCCGCGGTGATGATGAAGCCGAGCCGGTCGGCCGCGACCACGTAGAACAGCAGCAGCGCCGGCGGCAGCAGCGCGCGCAGGCCGTACAACTTTCCCTGAGGCGGCGGGGCAGCCGCTGCCTGGCCATCCTCGAGCGGGATCAGCTCTTCCGCCTCTTCGAAGGTGTGACCGATCCCGAACACGATCGCGAGCCCGCACAGCGCAAGCCCAATGCCGATCACGAGCGGAAATACGTTGGGGCCGACCGGCTGCCCGGGCACCGGCGGCAGCAGCCAGCCGCCATAGGCGGCTGCTGTGCCGAGCACGACGAGAAACGATCCCGTGACGGAGTCGGGAAGGCGCATGGGAGGATCCTATGAGATTTCTTATCCCTCACCCCGTTCTTACGGAGAGAGGGTGGGGTGCGGGGCTGCGTGCACGATGGCAGTGAAAGCTGGACTCGCGGAGCCTCCCCCTCACCCGAATTTGGGCTGCGCTCAAATTCGACCTCTCCCCGCAAGCGGGGAGAGGTGACAAGATCACGCCTTGCTCAGACCCGCCGCCTTCATCGCTTCGCCCATCTGGGCGTCGCCCTTGTCCATGAAGCTTGCGAACTGGCCGGCATCGCCCCACACGGTGCCGAAGCCGCGATTGCTCATGAAGTCCTTGAACTCGGCGGAGTCGTAGACCTTCTGCAGCGCCGCGGTGAGCTTCGTTGCGATCTCCGGCGGCAGGTTCTTCGGCCCGGCGATGCCGCGCCAGGCGCCGGTCGCGTAGTCGATGCCCATTGCCTCCTTCAGCGTCGGCACCTCCTTAAAGATGGGATTGCGCGCCGGCGCCATGATAGCAAGGCTCCTGGCCTTGCCGGCCTCGATGATGGCGCGAGCTTCCGGCACTGAGCAGGTGGTGAGGTCAAGGCCGCCGGCGGCGAGGTCCTGCATCGCGGGTGCGGCGCCGTTGGACGGCACCCAGGCGACCTGGTTGGCAGGCAGGCCCATCGCCTGCATCCAGCCGACCAGCGCCAGATGCCAAATGCCGCCCTGGCCGGTGCCGGAGGCCTTGAACTTGCCGGGAGGGGCCGCCTTGATGGCTTCCGCGAGCTCCTTCACCGTCTTGTAAGGCGAGGAGGAGGAGACCTGGATGCCCGGGGGGTCTTCGTTCATCAGCGCCAGCGGGGTGTAGCTCTTCGGCGCCAGCTCGGTCAGCCCTTGCCAGTGCATCATCGAGATTTCGACGGTGAGCATGCCGATGGTGTAGCCATCAGGTTGCGCGGTCGCGATCGCGGTATGGCCGACGACGCCGGAGCCGCCGGTGCGATTGACCACGTTGAAGGGCTGGCCGAGATCCTTCTCCAGAAGCGCTGCGACAATGCGCGCGGTCGCGTCAGTGCCGCCGCCCGCGCCCCAGGGCACGATCACGGTGACGGGCCGCGCTGGATAGGCTTGCGCGCGTACGGGTGTGAGACCGAATGCGGCGGATGCCGCGACTGCGGCAGATGAAGCCGCAAAGCTGCGGCGCGTAATCTTGGACATCAATGCCTCCCAGCGGCGCCCACGACGTCGGGCGCTCTTGTCTATGGCGACATTCTAGTCGGCTTTGCGGCGCGGCTGCAAGGTAGCGCTACCAGCGCTCTGCGGGCAACGCGGCCCTCATGCGTGGAATAGTGGAAGGCGAGGCCGGGAGTCTTGCCCGCCTCGGTTGAGGACGCAAACGTCACCGCGCCCATCTGAGCAGGCTCCGCTTCAATTCCGCGAACCAGTCGTCGCAGTCGCGCTCGCATCGCGCTTCATCTTTGCGACCATGAGCGATGCAGTCACCCCCTTCACCATTGCGGTCATGGCGGCGTCGTTGTCGGCGGTCTCGGTGAAGAATGGGCGGATTGCCGAGCGGCGGCCGAATTACTCTGCCGCCTCGCTATGCCCGAGCCGGGCGTTCAGCTTGCGGATCAGCTCCTCGGCCGCGTCCGCGATCACCGTGCCCGGCGGGAAGATGGCTTCCGCGCCGGCCGCGTAGAGCGCATCGTAATCCTGTGGCGGCACCACGCCGCCGACGATGATCATGATGTCGTCGCGGCCCTGCTTCTTCAGCGCGGCCTTGAGCTCCGGCACTGCGGTGAGGTGGGCGGCGGCAAGCGAGGAGACGCCGAGGATGTGGACGTCGTTCTCGACCGCTTGGCGCGCGGCTTCGTCGGCGGTCGCGAACAGCGGCCCAATGTCGACGTCGAAGCCGATATCGGCGAAGGCCGACGCGATCACCTTCTGGCCGCGGTCGTGACCGTCCTGACCGATTTTTGCGACCAGGATGCGCGGACGGCGGCCTTCCGCCTCCTCGAAGGCGTCGATCAGCGCCTGAACCTTCTCGACCCGGTTACCCATGCTGGACGCCTCCCGCTTGTAGACGCCGGTGATGGATTTGATTTCGGCGCGGTGCCGGCCGAACACCTTCTCCATCGCGTCCGAGATCTCGCCGACGGTTGCCTTCGCGCGCGCAGCGTCGATGGCCAGCGCCAACAGATTGCCGTTGCCTTCGCCCGCCGAGCGCGTCAGCGCGGCGAGCGCGGCCTCGACGTCCTTTTGGTTGCGTTCGGACTTCAGCCGCGTCAGCTTGTCGATCTGGAGCCGGCGGACATTGGTATTGTCGACCTTGAGGATATCGATCGGAGCTTCGTCCGTCGGCTTGTATTTGTTGACGCCGATCACCGCCTGCTTGCCGGCGTCGATGCGGGCCTGGGTCTTGGCCGAGGCTTCCTCGATGCGCAGCTTCGGTACGCCGGCCTCGATCGCCTTGGCCATGCCCCCGAGCTCCTCGACCTCCTGGATGTGGCCCCAGGCCTTGGCGGCGAGGTCGCGGGTGAGACGCTCGACATAATACGAGCCGCCCCAGGGATCGATGATGCGGGTGGTGCCGCTCTCCTGCTGCAGGAAGAGCTGCGTGTTGCGGGCAATGCGCGCCGAAAAGTCGGTCGGCAAAGCGAGCGCCTCGTCGAGCGCATTGGTGTGCAGCGACTGGGTGTGGCCTTGCGTCGCCGCCATCGCTTCCACAGTCGTGCGCATCACGTTGTTGAAGACGTCCTGCGCGGTCAGCGACCAGCCGGATGTCTGGCAATGCGTGCGCAGTGACAGCGAGCGCGGATCCTTCGGATTGAAAGGCTTCAGCAGCTTCGCCCAGAGCAGCCGCGCGGCGCGCATCTTGGCCACTTCCATGAAGAAGTTCATCCCGGTCGCCCAGAAGAACGACAGCCGCGGCGCGAAGCGGTCGACATCGAGGCCCGCCGCAAGGCCGGCACGAAGATATTCGACGCCGTCGGCCAGCGTATAGGCGAGCTCGAGGTCCTGCGTCGCGCCGGCCTCTTGCATGTGATAGCCGGAGATCGAGATCGAATTGTATTTCGGCATTTTTTGCGAGGTATACGCAAAAATGTCCGAGATGATCCGCATCGAAGGCGCGGGCGGATAGATGTAGGTGTTGCGCACCATGAACTCTTTCAGAATGTCGTTCTGAATGGTCCCTGAGAGCTTCTCCGGCGGCACGCCCTGTTCCTCGGCGGCCGCAACGTAGAGCGCGAGGATCGGCAGCACCGCGCCGTTCATGGTCATGGACACGCTCATCTGGTCGAGCGGAATGCCCGCAAACAGCGTGCGCATGTCGTAGATGGAATCGATGGCAACGCCGGCCATGCCGACGTCGCCGCCGACGCGCGGATGGTCGCTGTCATAGCCGCGATGGGTGGCGAGATCGAACGCGACCGAGAGGCCCTTCTGTCCGGCCGCGAGATTGCGGCGGTAGAACGCGTTGGAGTCCTCCGCGGTGGAGAAGCCGGCATATTGCCTGACCGTCCAGGGCTGGTTGACATACATGGTGGGGTAGGGCCCGCGCAGATAAGGCGCGATGCCCGGATAGGTATCGAGGAAGTCGAGCCCGGCCAGATCGGCCTCGCTATAAGCGGGCTTCACCAGAATGCCCTCGGGCGTCAGCCACGGCTCGGCGCTGCCGGTCGGGGCGCCGGCGGCGGCGCGCTCGAAGGCGACGTCGGCGAAATTGGGAATGCGGGTCATTCCTTGGGATCCTCAAACCTGCGATTGCGCTCAATCAGCTTTTGCACATTTTTCTTGTAGACGGGATCGTCCAAGCGGCTCTGAGTAATTTGGCCGGTCCCAACCCAGAGCAGCCGCGCGAACAGCTTCCCAATCTTCCATTCTGCCAGACCGAGCAACGTTTGTCCGAGCAGCTGAAACATGGCGGCGCCTCAATCATGGTCCGGATGCTGATGGCTGACGATGGTCGCCATCTTCTCCGGTCCGTAATTCTGCTGCGTGGTCTGGCTTGGAAGATTGGCGATCCCGACCACCCAGCCGAGACGGGACTCGGTGCCGAACTGCCGCGTCGGCACCACGTGGTCCGGGCGGTCGAACGCGCCGGTCATGATCTCGATGCGGTCGCCGTCGATGCGGCCGAAGCTCAACGGCGTGCCGCAGGCGGCGCAAAAGCCGCGCTCGGCGATGGAAGAGGAGCGGAAGAACGACGGCTTTCCCTTGGTCCAGGCGAAGTCCGTCTTGTTGATGTCGGCAAAAGAGGCGAACGGCGCGCCGCTGGCCTTCTGGCACATTCGGCAGTGGCAGATCGAAACCCTGTTCGGCGCCGTCATGACTCCAAAGCGCACTGCCCCGCATTGGCAGCCGCCGGTGAGAACGGGTTTGCCTGCTTCCGTCATAGCTGCTCCATCCGTCGATACGTGTTTTGCAGCGTCGCAAGCGCATCGGCACCGGCAAAGACGAAGCCGGTGACGCCGGCTGCACGCAGCGCCGCCTCGGCCTCGGTCGGGCGGCCTGCCAGATAGATAAGTCGGGCCCCGGCGGTTTGCAGGGCCTGCGCCGCGGCTTCGGCGTGTTCCGCATAAACCTTGTCGCTGGAACAAAGACAGGCGAGCCCGGCGCCGGAGGCCTTGAAGGCGGCAGCCAACTGGGCCGGATCGGCGAAGCCCTGGCTGTCGACGGCCTGGATGCCACCGGTCTCGAACAGGCTTTTGGCAAAGGTCGCGCGCGCCGTGAAATCAGCGGGCGTGCCGAGATTGGCCAAGAACACTTTCGGCCGCGCACCGTGTGCCTTGAAGGCCGCATCGGATTCGTCCCGCAGCGCCTCGAACGGTTCCGCCAGCCGGATCGGCGGCAGCGCGTCGAACTTGTATTTTTGCTCGCCATAAGGCGCCAGCGCGATCGGCGTCGCCTTCAACACCGCAGTTTCGTTCTCGTGCAGGTTCGGAAACTCGCTGGCGCCGGTCAGCACGTCGCGGCGTTTTGCGATGTTGGCGTCGCGGGCTTTTCGCGCAGCCGCGACCTTGCTCTGGAACAGGCCCTGCTGAAGCGCAGCGAAGGCGCCGCCGGCTCTCTCGCTCTCCTGGAAGAGCGCCCAGGCCGCGTCGCAGAGCTGGCCGGTCAGCGTCTCGATGCCGCCTGCGCCTGCCGCGGGATCGCTGACCTTGGCGAGGTTGCTCTCTTCCAGCAGCACGAGCTGAGTATTGCGCGCCACGCGCCGCGCGAATGGATCGGGCAGGCCGAGCGCCAGCGTATGCGGCAGCACGGTGACCGCGTTGGCACCGGCAAGTCCGGCCGCAAACGTTGCCATGGTCGCGCGCAGCATGTTCACATAGGGATCGCGCTGCGTCAGCATGCGCCAGGCGGTATCGGCGGCGATGTACAGCGGTTTTGGCGTGAGCCCGCACGCCGTCTCGATACGCGCCCACAGCAGCCGCAATGCGCGGAATTTTGCCATGGTGAGGAACTGGTCTGCATCTGCGGCAAGCCGCGCATAGACCATGCCCTGCGCCTGCTCCAGAGGAACGCCCGCGCCCTCGATCGCGCGGAAATAAGCGACGCCGCAGGCGAGCGCGAAGGCGAGCTCCTGCGCCTCCGAGCCACCGGCATCGTGGATCACGCGTCCGTCGGCCGATGTAAACGGCCCCTTGAAGCCGAGCGCGGAGAGGCCCTTGACGCCGCCGGTGATGGCCGGAACGATCTCATCCCAGGTATAGGGGCTGTGGCCCCACACCGCGCAGGCCGCGAGCGGATCGAGCCCGAAGCGGATGTCGCAGGCCCCGGGATCGATGCCCTTGCTCTTCACATATTCCGCGACGTGGATCGCCGCCATCCGTGATTGCGGACCGATCTCGAGCTCGAGGCCGATGCCGGCATCGAGATGGACGTCCTTCAAGATCCTTGCGACTGCGTCTGCGGTCGGTTCCAGCCCGAAACCGTGAGCGGCATTGCCGCCGGCGAACACCAGCGCCAGACCCGTCGCACCATTTTCGAGATCGGTCAGTGCCTGCGCATTCGCCGCACTTGCATCGGGATGGTCGATCCGCTGCATGATCCGCCAGGGCGCCGCCGCCGGCCGGCCCACCACGGGCGCAACACCTTTGGCGCGCGGATAGAGCGGATCGATCTTGAGTCCGTCATAGGTCTTGCCGACCAGCTTCTCGAACGGCGCGCCCTTTAGCACGCCATCGACCAGCTTGCGCCAGTCGTCGACGGTCGCCTTGGGAAAATCCGCCGCCAGCGGCAGGTCGTCAGTCGCGGAGGTCATGCGGCGAAGGGCTCCCGAAAATCTTGTTGTTCGCAGGCGAAATTGGCACGGCCGGCCGTCCCTGCAAACGGTTGTTTTTGGTTAACCGGTATCCGGAAGCCGCTCAATGCCTTGTGTCGAGACGCTGGCGAGACCGTCATGGACACGAATGCCTGCGATCACGCGGTCGGGCGCGATCTCGGCCAGCGGCACCAGCACAAAGGCGCGCTCGAATAGGCGCGGATGCGGCAGGGTCAGGTCAGGCTTCTGCATCGACACATCGTCATAGGCGATCATGTCGAGATCGAGCGTGCGCGGGCCCCAGCGCCGCTCTTTATCGCGGGTGCGGCCGAATTTCTGCTCGACCTTCTGCATCACGAACAGGAGCGCATGCGGATCAAGGCTGGTCTCGATCTCGATGCAGGCGTTGATGAAGGGAGCCTGGTCCTCGTCGCCCCAGGGCGGCGTCGCATAGTCCGACGAGCGCGCGATCAAAGCGGCCTGCGCCATGCCGCAGATATGGGCGATTGCCTTCTGGAAGGTCGCGCGGACATCGCCGACATTGCCGCCGAGCGCAATCAGGACGCTCGCCATGTCAGGGGTGCCGCGAGCGCGTCAGCATGACGCCGACGTCGTCGAAGATCGCGGCGATCGGCGCATGCGGCTTGTGCACGGTGATCTTGACCGCACGGATGCGCGGAAAGTGCGACAGGATAGCGTCGGCCACCGCGCCGGCCGCGCGCTCCAGTAGCTTGTAATTGGTGTTCTTGAAGGCCGCGGTGGTGGTCGCCACGACGTCGGCGTAGGACACGGTGTCGGCGAGCCGGTCGCTGCGGGAAGGCTCCGACAGGTCGGTATAGAGCTCGAGGTCGATGACAAAGCGTTGGCCGACCTCGGTCTCGTGCTCCATCACGCCGTGGCGGGCATGGATCGACAGGCCGGTTACGAAGATCGTATCGGTCATGGCTTGCTCTCGATTGCGTGCGCCACTCGCAGGGCCTGCAAGGTCTCGGCGACGTCGTGGGTGCGGATGATTTTCGCGCCGCGTTGTGCGGCGAGCAGATGTGCGGCGATCGAGCCGGCGAGCCGCTCGGTCGGCTCCGACGGCGACACCGAGGCGATGAAGCGTTTTCGCGAGGCACCAACGAGGATCGGCAGGCCGAACATGTCGAGCTCGCGAAGTCGTGCCAGCGCAATCATGCTCTGTTCTGCCGTCTTGCCGAAGCCGATGCCGGGATCGAGCACGATCTTGTCGCGGGCGATGCCGGCTTGTGCCGCGATATCCAGCGAGCGCTGGAAGAACGCCTTCATGTCCGCAATGATGTCGATGGCGGGATCGACCCTGTCGCGGTTATGCATGACGATGACAGGGACGCTCCTCGCGGCCACCAGCGGCGCCATGCCGGCGTCGCGTTGCAGGCCCCAGACGTCGTTGGCGATCGCAGCGCCCTGGTCGAGCGCAAAGGCCACCACTTCCGCCTTCATGCTGTCGATCGAGACCGGCACGCCGAGCGCCACGATGTCCGATAGCACCGGCTTGAGCCGGGCCAGTTCGTCTGCCGCGGTGACCGGGCGGGCGCCCTTGTAGGGCCGGGTGGACTCGGCACCGATATCGATGATGTCGACCCCCACCTCGATCATCGCCCGCGCCCGCGCGAGTGCCTGCTCGGGCGCGATGAATTCGCCGCCGTCGGAGAATGAATCCGGGGTGACGTTGAGCACGCCCATCACCGCCGGGATCGGCCGCTCCAGCAGCGTCCGCAGCACGTCAGGCCCGACTGAACCGGCCGCCGGGACGGATGGGGAGTGCGAGGCATTCATGCGGCCCGCTTTAGCGGTCGGGGAGGGGGAGTCAAGACGGGAAGGCGTGGGTTGCCAGCGTTTGGGACAGGGCGTCGCACACCCTCGCTGTCATTGCCCGCGAAGGCGGGCAATCCAGTATCCAGAGACAGTGCCGCGATACGGAGGAGCCGCGGCGTACTGGATACCCCGCTTTCGCGGGGTATGACGGCAGAGTTGGGATGCATTGTTGCTCATCGGGCAAAACAATGCCGAGAGAGTAGCGCCCACCCCGTATGCGGAGAGCAGCAGTCCTAATACGAAATCTTTGGCGGCAGCTTCTTCGCCTTGGCGATGATGTCGCCGACCGACTTCTCCGAGGGCAGGATGCGGAGCAGCTTTTTCTTCTCGTTGGCGTCCCGCATGCTCTGGGCGAGCCTTGCCGGGTTACGGTAGGCGAGCTCGCGCACGGTGGTGACGCCGGCGGCGCGGACCAGACCGACCTTGGCCCTGCCCATGCCGGGGATGCGCATGTAGTCGGAGACGTTGGCCCATTCCAGCAGCAACTGCTCGCTGATGCCGGTCTTCACGGAGAGCGCCTTGCGGCCCTTCACGGTCGAAGCCGCCTCGAGCAGCGCGTCGGTGGTGCGGATACCCTGCGCCTTCAACTTGTTGGCGGCAAAGGCCGACAGGCCCTCAATTTCGGAGATCGGATATGTCATGATACTCGATGTGAAATGCGCAGGCGTCAGGCGAACTGGCTGAGGCCCGGGGTCCCCGCGATGATCTTGCCCATCTGATCCGCTCCGATTTTGTCTCGGCCGAAGCGAAAAAGTTCACGGGCGATGTTCTGAATCTCGGACATGCCAAGTCCCAGGCCCATCAGGCGCGTGCCGACCGCCATCAGGCCGCCGCCCATCAGCCGCGACAGTCCTCCGCCGGTGCCGGATGCCTCGATTGCCGCTTCTGCACCTGGAATCTGGTCGATCAGGACCTGGACGCTGTCGGAAGGACCCTCGTTGCGGAGGAAGCCCAAGATAATGCCGACGGTCTTTTCGGCGACAGCACTATCTATGCTGGCGTTTGTCGCCAGCCGCCCGATTAGCTCGTCCATATGGCCGCCCCTCAGCCGGTTCACATGCCGGAGTATTGCTTTCGAAAATGATCTTGAGCCGGTGTGGTGTGAAATACAAGCGATGAACGCCATCAACGTTCCGATTCATTCTCGAACGCGCGAGAAGTGTTGCAGTGATGCAAGAGCGGAGATGAAATCGGCAAAAAAATGCCGCGATGCGAATGCGTCCTTCCTACTTTCGGCGGATGTCCACCTGCATATTTCCGACGATGTCGCATGCCCGGAGCGCGTTGAATGGTTTCAATCAGCGCGCGACATGCGTTAAACTACGGAACTGGTGCATTCGAGTTTCGATATGCGAAACAGGGCAGAGAGATCAGGGAATAATGACCGCACAGGACAGCAAGCTCGGTGATACCGACGACAAAATCTTCGTCGGTAAAGGAAACGAGCAGGCTTGGCTGACGCTGGCGTTCGCCAATCGCCACGGCCTCGTCACAGGTGCAACCGGAACCGGCAAGACGGTCTCGCTGCAGGTTATGGCGGAAGGATTTGCGCGCGCCGGTGTTCCGGTCTTCGCGGCCGACATCAAGGGCGACCTCTCGGGCATCTCCGAGGTCGGCGTGCCCGCGGATTTCATCGTCAAGCGCGCCACCGAGATGGGACTGACGTTCGAGCCCGACCAGTTCTCGACGGTGTTCTGGGACGTGTTCGGCGAGCAGGGCCACCCGGTCCGTGCGACCGTCACAGAAATGGGCCCGCTGCTGCTCGCACGTATGCTGGACCTGAACGACGTGCAGGAAGGCGTGCTCAACGTCGCCTTTCGCGTCGCCGACGACAACGGGCTGACCCTGATCGACATGAAGGATCTGCGCGCGCTGCTCGATGCCATCGTGCCCGATGCGGGCAAGAAGGGGACGGATGCCGAGGACAGTCCGCTTGCCGAGATCAAGAAGGCGGCGCAGGGTTTTGGTAATGTCACCAAGGCCACGGTCGGCACCATCCAGCGCCAGCTTCTGGTGCTCGAGAACCAGGGCGCCACCAAATTCTTCGGCGAGCCGGCGCTGACGCTGAAGGACTTCATGAAGACCGACCGCGACGGCCGCGGCATGGTCAACATCCTCGTCGCCGACAAACTGCTGCAGAGCCCACGGCTTTACGCGACATTCCTGCTGTGGATGCTGTCGGAATTGTTCGAGGAGCTGCCCGAGGCCGGTGACCTGCCCAAGCCGAAGCTGGTCTTCTTCTTCGACGAGGCGCATCTGTTGTTCAACGACGCGCCCAAGGCGCTGATGGACAAGATCGAGCAGGTGGTGCGCCTGATCCGCTCCAAAGGCGTCGGCGTTTATTTCGTGACTCAAAACCCGGTCGACGTGCCCGACCGCGTGCTCGGACAATTGGGCAACCGGGTGCAGCACGCGCTGCGCGCCTTCACCCCGCGCGACCAGAAGGCGGTCGCCGCTGCGGCCCAGACCTTCCGCCCCAACCCGAAGCTCGACACCGCCAAGGTGATCATGGAGCTCGGCAAGGGCGAGGCGCTGGTGTCCTTTCTCGAAGGCAACGGCACGCCGGCGATGGTCGAGCGGGTGATGATCCGGCCGCCATCGGCCCGGATCGGACCGATCACGCCGGAAGAGCGCAAGGCGATCATGGATGCAAGCCCGGTGAAGGGCAAATACGACACCGCCGTTGATGCAGAGTCCGCCTACGAGATGATCCAGAAGCGCATTGCCGGCACGGCGGCGACTGCCGATCCCGGCGCGGCTGGCGGCATTGGAGGCGGTGGCATCCTCGGCCAGATCGGCTCGATGGTCGGCACCATCTTCGGCACGAACGTCAAGCGCGGCCGCCTCTCGACGGGCCAGGTCATCGCCCGCGACGTGACCCGATCGGTCACCAATCAGGTAATCGGGGGGATGGCGGCCAATATCGGCAAGTCCGTCGCCGGCCAGCTTGGTGGCTCGATCGGCCGCACGCTGGTCCGCGGCGCGCTCGGCGGCTTGCTGCGCAGGTAGGCAGAAAGCCTCGTTTGAGGCAACTCCTCCGCAAACCCGCCGCTTGTGCGCGGCGGGTACAAATTCGGGTGATCAGGACTCTCCAAGCGTTCGTTGGTCTGCTAGGTGCTATGGCCCCTGACTGGACCACATCGTGACCTCACCTAAATCTTTCGTTCGATCCGGCGCACTCCGAACCCTGTCGTTGCGTGCGCCACTCGACCTGCTCTTCCTGCTCTGCTGCTTCATCCTGGCTGCCGATGTCCTTGGTCCCGAGATCTTCGGGCACGGCAAGACCAAGGACTACGGCCTGTGGTACTGGGCCGGGCAGCAGGTCTTGAAGGGTGGGCCGCTCTATCCCGGCGATATCCACCAGTACTTCGAGTTCATCTACCCACCGCTGCCGGCGATCCTGCTGGCAGTCCCGAGCTGGTTCGGCAAGATCGCGCTCTACAGCGTGCTGTCGATCCTGAATATTGCGGCGTGGTGGTACACCGGGATGCTCTCCAATGTCATGAGCGGTTCGGGCCGCACGCCTGGCCCTTGGCTGGAGGCGCTGCCCGCTCTCGTCACCGTGACCTTCGTGTTCGACATGTTCGATCTTGGCCAGCCGAACCTCGTCTTGCTGGCGATGATGCTCTACGGCTTCTGGAGTTTGCAGCATCAGCGCTCCTGGCTCGCAGGCTTCATGTTCGCGCTCGCCGCCGCCATCAAGGTGTTTCCCATTGCGGTGCTGCCCTATCTGGTCTGGCGGCGAAAGTGGGGAGCCGCCGTCGCTACGGTCGCGTTCGCCGGCATCCTTCTCTATATCGTGCCGGCCCCCATTCGCGGCTTCGAGCGCAACGCCGCCGAGGTCAAGACCTGGTATCAGGGCATGGTCGGGTCGAGTTCGGAAAAAGGATTTGGCCAGCGCGACGAGCAGAACTGGTCGTGGGTGAACCAGTCACTCATTGCTGTCACGCACCGGCTGGTCCGGCCAATCAACTACAATCAGGAGGATCCGAGCAAGCCGCCGCGCACGATGAATGTCATCGACGTCGATTACAGGACGGCGAACTGGATCGTGCTGGCGCTGTCGGCGTTGCTCGGACTCGGCTTCGTCGCGGTCATGCCACGGCAAGCGCGGCGCACGGCGCGCTCGGACGCCGAGGAACTCGGCATCCTGTTCTGCCTGATGACGGTGGCATCGCCTCTGGCGCGGCAATACTACTTCATGTGGCTGTTCTTCCCGATGACGGTGCTGATGCATCGTGCCGCCTTCGACGAGCGGGCGAACGTGCGCCTGGGAACCTGGCTCGCCCTTGGCGCCGCCGGCATCCTCATGCTGCTGGCGCTGCCGTGGTTTCCAAATGTCTTGCAGGCCTGGGGCAACAACCTCGTCGCCACGGCGGTGCTCGCAGCTAGTCTCGCATGGCACATCCGGCATCCGCCGGTTGCGGCTGGCCCCAACGCCGCGGCAGCGCTAAAAGCCGATAGTTCTTGAGAAGACATCTTGAGCCCCGACGTCTTGGGATTCGAACGCAGGGAATACGACCAATGGCAAATGCGCAGCTTCAATCCGTGCTCGACCACATCGACAAGGAGTTCGACAACAGCCTGGAGCGCCTGTTCTCGCTGTTGCGGATCAAGTCGATCTCCGCCGATCCGGCCTTCGCGGCCGATTGCAAGGCGGCGGCCGAGCATCTTGCCAGGGACATCGCGAGCCTCGGCGTTGCCACTGAAGTGAGGCCAACCGCCGGCCATCCCGCGGTCGTCGGCAAGAGCGTCGCGGGCGGCCGTCCGCATGTGCTGTTCTACGGCCACTATGATGTGCAGCCCGTCGATCCGCTCGAGCTCTGGCACCGTCCGCCATTCGAGCCTGTTGTGACCGACCATGCCGATGGTCGCAAGATCATCGTGGCGCGCGGCGCCGAGGACGACAAGGGCCAGGTCATGACCTTCGTCGAGGCCTGCCGCGCCTGGAAGAGGGTGACGGGGTCGCTGCCGATCGACGTCACGTTCCTGATCGAAGGCGAGGAAGAAGTCGGCTCGAAGAACTTCGTGCCCTTCATCGAAGCCAACAAGGACGAGTTTAAGGCTGACTACGTGCTGGTCTGCGACACCGGCATGTGGGACCGCAACACGCCGGCGATCACGACCTCGCTGCGCGGCCTGCTCTATGAGGAGCTCAAGATCACCGCCGCCAATCGCGACCTGCATTCCGGCGTGTTCGGCGGTAGCGCGATGAACCCGATCCGGGTGCTGACCAAAATTCTCGGCGCGCTGTTCGACGACGACAATCGCATCACCATTCCGGTCTTCTATGATGGGGTGAAGGACACGCCGCCGGATATTCTCGCGCAGTGGAAGAAGCTCGATTTCACGCCGGACACATTCCTCAAGCCCGTTGGGCTATCGATACCGGCCGGCGAGAAGGGCAGGCTCCTGGTCGAGCAAGCTTCCACGCGTCCGACCTGCGACGTCAACGGCATCTGGGGCGGTTATATCGGTGAGGGCTCGAAGACGGTGATCCCGTCGCAGGCCTCGGCCAAGGTCTCGTTCCGACTGGTCGAAGGGCAGGATCCGCAAAAGATCCGCAAGGCTTTCCGTGAGTACGTGACGGCGCGCATTCCGGGAGACTGCAAGGTCGAGTTCGGCGACCACTCTGCCGGGCCTGCGATTGCGCTCGACTGGAACATGAAGCCGCTCGCCGCGGCCAAGACCGCGCTGACCGAGGAATGGGGCAAGGAGACCGTGTTGATGGGCTCGGGCGCCTCGATCCCGATCGTCGCGGACTTCAAGCGTACGCTTGGGCTGGATTCGCTGCTCGTCGGTTTCGGCCTCGACGACGACAATATCCACTCGCCGAACGAGAAGTACGACCTCCGCAGTTTCCAGAAAGGCATCCGTTCCTGGGCCCGCATCCTCGCGGCGCTGGCGGAGGTGAAGTAGGGCGCTCTTTCCTCGTCATTGCGAGCGTAGCGAAGCAATCCAGAAATCTCTCTCCGGCGCCAGCCTGGATTGCTTCGTCGCTTCGCTCCTCGCAATGACAGGGCCAAATAAAAACGCCGCCCGGAATTGGGCGGCGTTTCATTCCAAAAGGCGTAGAGGTTCGTTGACCGTTACCCTACACCAAATCCCGAAAATTTCAAGAGCGGTAGCCCGGAAGCTCGCGGTCCAGCTTGCGTAGCAGCGGTGGCCACACGAGGTTGGTGGCGCGCAGCTCGGCGCGGTCGCGGTTGGCGAGCAGCTCGGTGTTCTTGTCGATCGCGACATCGTCGACCGGGTAGACCGGCGTGCCCAGCGCGCGCGTACGCACCTGCATCGAGCAGGCTCGCTCGAGGTGATACATGCGCTCGAAGGCCGAGGCGACCGAGCGCCCGACCGTCAGCGTGCCGTGGTTGCGCAAGAGCATGTGGTTGTGGTCGCCTAGGTCCTTCTGCAGCCGCGGCCGCTCGTCGTGGTCGAGGGCGATACCTTCGTAGTCGTGATAGGCGAGGTCGTGGGTGACGAGCTGGGCGGTCTGGTTCAGCGGCAGCAGGCCTTCGGCGCTGCTCGAGACAGCGGTGCCGTCGAGGGTGTGAAGATGCAGCACGCAGATGGCGTCCTCGCGAACCTCGTGGATCGCCGAGTGGATGGTGAAGCCGGCGGGGTTGACGCTGTATTCGCTCTCGGAGAGCTGGTTGCCGTGCAGATCGACCTTGACGAGGCTCGACGCCGTGATCTCGTCGAACATCAGCCCGTAGGGGTTGATGAGGAAATGATGGTCGGGGCCGGGCACGCGCGCTGAGATGTGGGTGTCGACCAAGTCGTCCCAGCCGTAGAGCGAGACGAGGCGATAGCAGGCGGCGAGATTGACCCGTTGCTGCCACTCGGCCTCCGTCATGTTCGACGGCACTTCCTTCAGGCGCGCTTCAGCTGGCGACATGGCTGATCTCTCCGAACATCGTTGTTGCAGGGAGGGAGCGTAGTCCTGCCGCGACCTGCCAGCAAGGCACACAAAGCGCGGCAGTCCAGCGTAGCCCGCATGAGCGAAGCGACATGCGGGGCTGCCTAATAGGCCCCGGATGTCGCTGCGCTCATCCGGGCTACGGTCCTACAAGAGAGAAGAATTTTTACGGCGCCGGGATCGAGAGCAGGCTGGAAATGCTGCTGCCGCGGATATCGTAGACGCGGGCGAACACCACGTCGTCGCGCTTGATCTCGACCAGCACGGGGGCGGTGAGGCCCTTGCAGTAGAACTCACCGAGCGTCATGGCGAAATCGGCGGCATTGGAATCCCAGCCAATGGTGAAGTCGGGGCCGAGCGCGACCTGGGCGGGACGCTGCGGACCGCACACGGCAACCTTCCATTTCCGATTGCGCGGCGGCACTTCCTGCCGTTCGACCAGCTGCTCGCGCAATTCGTCGGAGGCCTGCTTCAGCGCGAGGCCCCAATAATCCAGCATGAAGCGGTCGTCGGCGCCGCGCACGGTGCCGGCGATGTGGTTGAAGTGGGTGTATTGATAGGGATGCAGGCGGATCATCTCGGCGAGCGAGAGCGCAAGGCCAAAGCAGAAGGTGGCGAGCACGACCGGCTGCCAGGTGCGATGATTGGCGCGCAGGCGCTCCATGGCCCAGCCAAAGGCGACGCCGCCGAGCACCGCCATCGGCGGGATCACGAAGACGAAATGGCGGATGCCATTGTACAGCGCCGGTCGCTTCACCATCGCGATCGCGAGCGGCAGCGTCGCGGCGAGCGTGAGCATCAGCAGGATGGTCTTGCGGCGGGCTGGGACCTCGCGGCGGGGCAGCATAACCAAGGTGCCGATCACGGCGCCGAACGTCAGCACCAGCATCACCTCGGGCAACTGAAGTGCGAACAGCGTCGGCAGATAGGACCAGGGCATGTCAGGCACGGATACGATCGCGCCGTCGAACATCTCCTTCCAGGGTTTCTCGAAGAAGTGCGAGAAGTAGGTCAGCGCCTCGAAGGGATTGCCGGGCTCCATGATCGACCACGGCCAGATCAGCCCCATCACGAGATAGCCGAGCACGAGGCCGGGCAGCAGCACGTAGACGACATGAGCGAAGCGTCGGACCGACTCGCGGAGGCCCTCGCTGCGCAGTTCCTCCAGGAACAGCGGCATGAAGCCGATCACGGCATAGACCAGCGCAAGCCCGCCGAGGATGCGGGTGCCGAGCGAGAGGCCGGCACCAAGGCCGACGATGAGGATCGTGCGCGGCGAAGGCTGCGGATATTCCTCGGCGAGGCGGACGAGACCCAGCATCAGGACGATCATGGCCACGGCGAAGGGCGCATCCTTCGGGTTCATGAACATGTGGCCGTAGAAGATCGGGCAGAGCGCGAGCAGCAAGAGTGAGGCAAGTCCCGCAAGCGGGCCGCCGATACGGCGGCCGAGCCGCCACGTCACGGCAAGTCCGATCACGCCGACGACGGCGCCGACCAGACGGCGCGTCTCGAACAGCTCGAGCGGAATCACCTTGTGCAGGAGGGCCGCGACCATGTCGAAGCCGCCGCCATACATATAGAGGTTGGCGAAGGAGAGTGCCGCGGTGTCCTTGAAACCGGAACCGAACATGCGCAGCAGCAGGTCGGCATATTCGGCGTGGGTGTAGTCGTCCCAGCCGAGCCCATAGTCGCGGAAGGTCAAGCCTGCAATGACGGCGACCGCAGCCAGCACCAGCATGGCGAGATCGTCGCAAGTCCGTTCAACCGAGCGCCGTAGAGGCGTGTCGATCGCCGAAGTCGTGATGGATGTCATGGCTATTGGTGACCCGGAATCCCCTCTTGGCCCTGCTGGTGCGCGCGGGCCGCTCCCCGGAATCCCTATAGCGCAGTTCCATTACCAAGTAATTGGGCATTATGGCTAAATTCCTGATGCAACGCAGCAAATCCGACCAACTTGAGAGCAGCCTAGAAGTAGCGAGCCGTAGCTGAAGGGAATGTGAATAAGTCCCTGATTTCCTTTCCTTTAGGAACGCAGCCTATAATTCGACGTTGGCGTGGAACACCGGATGACGGTATCGTGGCGTGACGAGTGTCGCGTATGGCTGCGCGGCCGGGGGTGAGTTCGATGGCGTTGGCATTGTTGATCGCGGGGATTTTCGCCGTTTTGGCGGGCCTCCTTGCGATCCTGTTCGGCTTCACCGCCAGGGAATTCAGTCTCGGCAGTACCCTCATAATCTCCGGTACCATCGGCGTCTGCTCCGGACTGTTACTGGCCGGCCTCTACGTGGTGGTCGCGGAGTTGAAGGGCATCGCTCGCCGGCTGGCTGGATCAATTGCACCATCCGACGTTCGGGTCAGGCCCGTGCTGCCGGGTCTCGGGATTGCCGGGACGCCTGCCCCCGCGCCTGAGCCGGCGGGCGCCGAGAAGATGGAGCCGGCGCCGCCATTGCCGGCCGCAGGACCGCCGCCTTGGCAGAACGAAGCAGCCGCGCGCGAGCGTCCGCGCGTCGAGCCGCCGCCAGCGCCGGAAGCTCCGAGCCCGCCTGAGGTTCCGGAACCGCCGCGCCGGCGCAACCTGTTGTTCGCCTCGACCTCCCGCAAGGAGCGTGAGCGCGCGGAAGCGAAGACCGGCGAGGGCTTGCCGCCGCTGCCGCATGCCGAGCCGTCGGCGGAGCCTGCCGCCCCGGAGACGCCGCCTGCGAGCTTTGACGACGCCTGGCCGAAGCCGGACCGTATGAGGCCTCCGGAGCCGCCGGCCGCCGCGCGGCGCCCGCCACCGCGCTCGCCGTCGACCTTCGCTGAGCCTGCTCCGCCGCCCGCACCCGAGCCTGCGGCTGCGGCCGAGCAGGCGCCTGTGACCGTGCTCAAATCCGGCATCGTCGACGGCATGGCTTATTCGCTCTATTCCGATGGCTCGATCGAAGCCCAGATGCCTGAGGGGATGATGCGCTTTGCCTCGATCGACGAGCTGCGCTCCCACCTCGACCAGCGCGGCGCTTGAGAGCGGGCGCAGGCAAATCTGGTGCAGGCAAAGGCTAGCGTAGACAAGTAAAGCGGTGGTGTTCTTGTCACTTCGTCAGTAATCAGCCCGGATTCCTTAGTCGTCCCATTTCAGCCGAACGTATTGTTGACACGGAATACTTTGGCGTCGTCTCTCGCGTGAGACGCAAGGTGGAGAAAGGCGGGGCCGATGTCGGATGCTGGGGCTAAGAATTTCGTTGAGCTGACGGCGGGCATCGTGTCGGCCTATCTCAGCAACAATCCAACGCCTGCGGCTGAGATTCCGAATCTGATCAGCCAGGTGCATGGCGCGCTGGTGCGCGTTTCGTCAGGCCGCACCGAGACGGCGCCGCTCGAGCCAGCGAAGCCGGCGGTCTCGCTGAAGAAGTCGATCGCGCCCGATTATCTGGTTTGTCTGGAAGACGGCAAGCGCTTCAAGTCGCTGAAGCGCCATCTGCGCACCCAATACAACATGACGCCGGAGCAATATCGCGAGAAATGGGGCCTGCCGGCCGACTATCCCATGGTCGCACCGAACTATGCGGTGGCCCGCTCGCAGCTTGCGAAGCAGATGGGACTGGGACAGCAGCAGCGGAAGCGGAAGTAGAGTTTCTACGACGCTTCCGCGAGCGCCTCTTTCGCGTCGGTCTTGATCCGCTCGACCATCGAGCGCAGGCCGTTGGAACGCTGCGGCGTCAGATGGTCGCGAAAGCCGAACTCGTCGAATACGGCAATGGCGTCGGTCGCAAGAATCTCCTGTGGCGTGCGGCCGGAGTAAAGCGACAGCACGATCGCGACCAGCCCGCGCACGATGTGGGCGTCACTGTCGCCGCGATATGTCAGGATCGGCGCGCCGTCATCGCGACGATCAATCAGCTTCTGAAGCCAGACCTGGCTGACACAGCCATTCACCTTGTTCTCGGCCGAATGCTCGGCTTCGGACATCGGTTCCAGGGTGCGGCCGAGCTCGATGACGTACCGATAGCGGTCGTCCCACTCGTCCAGAATCTCGAAATTATCCCTGATTTCATCGATCGTCGTCATGCTGGCCCAAAGTTCCCGTTCAGGCCAATATAGGGACGCAAAGCGCCGAAATCGATAGGGTTTGGGCCCTAATTCGCTGTCGCGGGCGCCGGGCCGCGCCATTCCAGCGCGAGGTCGTCCTGGGACAGGGTGTCGCGCGGCGCCTCGCTCGCAGCAAGATCGCCTTCGCCGGCCAGCGCGATCGAGCCGGTGTGGTCGGGCGCCTTCTTGTCGGGCTTCTCGAGCTGCTCTTTCTTGTCGTTGATGATCTGGTAGATCTTCTTTGCGCCGTCCTGCGCCCGCTGGCCGATGATGGTGGCGGCCTGTCCGCCGACCTCGCAGGCCGCTGGCTGGCGCTTGCAGAACTGGGTCATGTCGGAGACGGCCGCGGTCGCAGCCTGCACCGCGTCGGCAGCGCCGATCTGCGGCAGCTTGTCCGATTCGGGCGTCTTGTCCCGCGGCAGGAGCACCAGCACCAGCCCGAGCCAGAATGTGATGCGAAGCAGAAAGCGCATCTTGCGACCTGTATGTTAGATCCCGCCGCGGCGATCTCCGCGGATGTCGGACCTAGCAACTCTCGATAAATCGCAAGTGATTGCCTTCCGCTTAATTCGCGGAAAATTGACTCAAGAATCTTTGCTATCGATGGTGTCGTAAATTTTCGATTGACGTCCGTGCCGTGAGCGCTGCCGCCACGCCCGTCCACCATTTCGAAACCATGCGCATCACGGTGAAACCCTGTGTTCACCATCCTCGCCGATGACGTCGTCAAATCGTCTAAAAAGCCCTGCGATGACGGGGTGTCCGGCGGCGCGCCGCGATGCCTTAGTGTTCGTTTAAGGTCGCTCTGACACGGTGGCTCAACGATAAGGAGGCGTTCCGGCGCGTCTTCTCGACGAATGAGCCGAAGCGCGAGACCCGTGACAGTTTTGAGTATCATCCGCGATTGTCTCGATGCGCTGCTGCATCCCTCCGCGCGTTACGACGCGCTGACGCGAGCGCGCCATCGTGCCTTCATGGCCCCGCGGCTGCTCGGCAGCCTAGCCGCCTTTGCCGCATTCCCGGTCTATCTCGCCATGCGCGGCGCGCCGAGCGCGATCGAGGTGGCAGCCTTCGCCTGGCTGATTGCGCCGATCCTGTTGTCCTGGTTCCTGTCGCGCACCGGCCGTTACGAAGGCGCGCATGTGCTGTCGTCGCTGGCGCTCTCGGGCCTGATCATGGCGGTTGCGGTGACGACCGGCGGCATCGAATCATTCGCCGCAATCTGGCTGGTTGTCGTTCCCCTCGAAGCTGCGCTGTCGGCCTCGCGCCGCGTCGCGGCCTTTGCCTCGCTGCTGGCGCTGTCCTGCGCCGGCATCCTGATCCTCGTCAGCCAGCTCGGCTGGCTGCCGATTGGCGATACCAGCGCTGCGGAACGCGGCGTGCTGATAGCGTTCGGCGTCGCCTCGGCGACGCTCTATGCCGCAGGTCTGGCCTTCGGAGCGGAATCGCTCGCGCGCACCAGCGTTGCGCTGCTGTTGCGTGAGGAAGAGCGTTACCGCCTCCTGGCGCGGAACATGAGCGACGTCATCTCGCGGCATCAGCGCAACGGCGCGGTGCAGTTCATTTCACCGGCGGTGGAAGCCATGCTCGGCGTGCCCGTCGCGCAACTGCTCGGCCACGGCCTGTTCGATCGCGTCCATGTCGCCGATCGGCCGGCGTATCTGACGGCGCTGTCCGATGCCGCGCGCGGCGACGTGCGCAGTGTCGAGTTCCGGTTGCGCCGGGAGCGTGCCGGCTCTGAGCGCGGCCAGGTTGATTTCATCTGGGTCGAGATGCGCTGCCGCCCGCTCGATCAGGATATGGGCCGTGATGCCACGCGCGAGGCCGATGTCGTCGCCGTGATGCGCGATGTCACCGACCGCAAGCTCGGGGAGCAGGCGTTCGATCAGGCGCGCAGCGCTGCAGAGGCGGCGGACGCCGCCAAGACGCGCTTCCTCGCCACCATGAGCCATGAGCTGCGCACGCCGCTGAACGCCATCATCGGCTTCTCCGAGATGATCACGCAGGAGCAGACCTTGATGCTGGGCGCGGCCCAGCGGAGGGAATACGCCCAGCTCATCAACGATTCCGGCCAGCATCTGCTCTCGGTCGTCAACGGCATCCTGGACATGTCCAAGATGGAGTCGGGCAATTTCGAGATGGCGTCCGAACCGTTCGCGCCGCGTGCATCATTGATGCATTGCTGCAATCTGCTGGCGCTGAAGGCGCGGGAGAACGGCGTCGATCTCGTCACCGATGCGCCGCAGGATCTGCCTGTCATTACCGGCGATCCGCGCGCCTTCAAGCAGATCGTGCTCAACCTCGTCGCGAACGCCGTCAAGTTCACCGAGCGTGGCGGTCAGGTCACCGTAACGGCCGCGGTCTCGGGCTCGCAGCTTGCGCTGCGCGTCAGCGACACCGGTATAGGCATCGCGCCTGACGATCTCAAGCGCATCGGCGCGCCGTTCTTCCAGGCCGGCAAGACCTATCAGCGCCGTCACGAAGGCACCGGCCTCGGACTTTCGATCGTGAAGAGCCTCGTGGCGTTGCATCTCGGCGAATTGACGGTACAAAGCAGGCTCGGCGAGGGCACTGCCGTCACCGTCAAGCTGCCGCTCGTCTACACGCCGCAAGCCAAGACGTCTGATATGAAGACTTCTGATGGCAAGATGTCCGACAGCAAGGCGAGCGAGAGCAAGATCGCGACCCTGACGCCGGTGCTACGCCAGGAAGTTCAGGACCATCCTCACGACCAAGTTCAGGACCAACCCGCTCTGGTGAAGAAAAGTGCCTAAAAAGTCTGCCAAGGACGAAGCCGCTCCGCGCCGCCGTGGCGCCAAGGCCGCGGTCATCGATGTCGAGACCGAGCGCAATCTCGTGCTGCGCGTGCTGCTGCATAGCCCCAAGGATACCCTGGCCGGTCTCGTCGCCGTTGCCGCCATCGGCGCGATCGTTGCCAATGCGCTGTTCCTGCAGACCGGCCGGCATCCAGCGCCGATGTTCGGCACCGTGATCAATCTTCCCGCACCGTCGTCCCTGGCGCTGTCGAACCCCTTGCCGCGTCCGCGTCCCGTCGGCGCCGATACCTCGCCGCTCGAGCCGAGAGCGACGGAGTTTCGTGCCGAACCCAGACCTGCGGAAAAGCCGCCTGAAAGGCCTATCGAGGCGACCGCATCGACGTCGCGCTCGGGCGATCCCATGACCAATCTGGTCAAGCAAACGATTTCGGCGCCGCCCTCCGTCACGCGTCCTCCGGCGCCGATCCCCGTGCAGCAGAGCCCGGCCGCGCGGCGCATCGCCGGCGTGCAGCGCGCGCTGTCCGAATATGGCTACGGGAATTTGAAGATCACGGGCGCGATGGGCGCCGAGACCCAGTCCGCGATCCAGAAATTCGAGCGCGAGCACAAGATGCAGGTCACCGGCCAGCTGTCCGACCGCCTGCTCCGCGAGCTCGGTGCCGCGATCGGACACCCCGTCGAATAGTCGTGACTGTTGCGAAGGCTGGTGCTGATTGCAGCGCTGTCCTATCGTGCGCTCCATGCGTTTGAAATCAAATATCTGGGTCTCAGCCTATCTGCGCCGGTGCCAGACCGAGGGCGTGTACGGCGCGGTGCGGCGTCGCGGCGCGGAGGAGGCGGGTGCGGTGTTCGTGAAGGTCTCGCTGCTTGACGGCAATGCGATGCTCTATGTGCCGGCGCCGCAGACCTCTTATGACGACGGTCGGCCGGTCGATCGCTTCTTTGTGCCGCTTGCGCCGCAACCGATGCCGGAGCCCGCGGTGGAGGAGCGCCTGACCAAGGAAATCCGCTTCGACTCCGATATCTGGATCGTCGAGACCGAAGACCGCGCCGGGCGACATTTTCTCGAGCTGGCGAAGGCCTAACGATCCGATCCGTCAGTCCCTGTCCGCACCGCGGGCGCGGAGCCGGGCTGCACGCCCGGGCGCGTCTGGCTTGCGCCCGCACGTGCGCGCTGGCGCTCGCTGTCATGCAGCGAGGGCTGGTACTTTGCGCGGGTGACGGCGAGCGTCGAGCCGCGCCAGGCGGCCAGCATCACCAGCGCCGCGCGATCGCTGAGGCGATCGTAAAGACGCGACAGCCGGTACACGTCGGTCACGGAGTTGCCGATCTCCGGCTTGAAGAACAGCAGGATACGCTGGAACACCGGGCTCGGCATGTCGAGCGCGCGCGCGGCGACTGCGAGCGCTTCGCCGCTTGCATCGTCGACGATCTGGGCTGCGACGCGCGAGGGCAGGATCAGGCTGTCGCCGAGCTCGGAGGTGAAATTCTCGACATCGCCCGCGATCGCCGCCATCTCGAGGATCTGGATCGCGCGCTTGGCGCGCACGATCGGAATCCGCGGCGCCGCCTTCAGCGGGGTCTGCGCCAGATTGTGCAGGATCAGCGCGCGCTCGGGGGCGCCGGCGCGGAAGAACATGTCGTGGATATCGGCCGCGTCCGTTGGCTGCATTGCCATGTTCGAGGCCATGCGCAGCTCGGCGTCGCTTGGCGTGCGAACCGGCAAGGGGGCAGGAGGGGGAGCAGAGGCGGGCGCCGGGATTTCGCGCGCGAGCGGAACCCTGCGGCCCTCCTGCGCGGCCGACAGTCCGAGCTTCTGCATGATCGGGGCGGGCGTCGACGGATAGATCGCAAGCCGCGCCTTGACGGCCGCGCGCGTCGCGTCGTCGACCTGGTCGATCAGTCGTGTGGCGAGCTCGACGAACTGGCGCTGCTCGTCGTCGCTGTGGGTGCTCGACTGGACATAGAGGTCGGTCAGCACGCGCAGCAGCGTCGGACGAACATCGACGCCTTCGCGACGGGAGAGGGTCATCAGCCCGTCGAATCCTGGAAACAACGACTTGGTCATGGAGAGATACGCGACCTGGAAGAGATACTCGCCGGCAGCCTATCGCGGGCTCCTTTAAAGGCTCGTTAAGGAAAACGAGGCGTGAAGCCGAACGCCTGCTTTGAAGCGTTCTCGTGCCGCAACGGGACGGTGGGTCCCGCCCGTGCGGTTACGGTGCCGCCGGCACGTTTACACCCCGTTAATCATGAACTGATCTTAATGATCCCCATGTTGCAGAGGCGCGCCGGGTCGCGCGGCAATTGAAGAGAGCTGATATGGGGACCATCATCGAATTTCCGGCCGGTCGCCGGGTGGGCGCGTCGGTGGACGTGGCTCCGCGCGCGGACATGGGCACGATTTTGATCCTTCCCGTGATCCGCATCGAGCGCGAGAGCGACGAAACCAGCGGCGATCACGGGCCGGAGCAGGGCACAGCGCCGGGGCGCCGTCGTCGTCGCCGTTAGCCTTCGGCCTATGCAATGCCGGAGAACCTCCGCCAGATCCGGCCCGTCGTAACGGCCCTCATGCTCGCAGTGCTGGGCGCGACGCTTGCCGCCTGTAGTGGCGGCGATTTCGGCCGGACCCGTGCCGACATGCGCAGCGACGACATGCATCGCTGGCTGGGCGCGGAAGTCACCTCCAGCGTCGGCCTGAAGCCATCCCAATTCCAGCTCACCGACGAGGAGCGCCAGCTTCGCGACCTCGCCTATCCCCTGATCGAGCCGCCGCTGTCGCGGCCTGCCTGGAAGAGCGTGTTCGGCGACTACAAGACGCTGCCCTCACCCTGGCGGCAAAAGATCGTGTTCGACCGCACCATGTACGGACGCACGCTGATCGACGAGCCGCACCGTTCGCACTCCTCGCGCTATACGCAGCTGATGGAGGACGTGCGCAACGACATCACCCGCTTCGAGCCGTTCTTCGCCTCCGCGATCCGCGTCATCGACCTCGACAAGAAGCGCAATGCCAGCATGGCGCGCGTCTCCTCCCTCTCGCCGAAGGAGAAGGAGGACGCGGTCGAGCGCATGCAGGAGAATTCGCTGATCATCCAGTGGGTGCAGCAGTGCCTCGAGCAGCGCGTCTCGTCCTATCGCTGGGGGCTGGAGCGGCTGGTGATCCAGGCGCCCGACGGCATGGCCGCCGACGCCGACCGCCTGATCGGCGAACTCGCCGCCCAGACCGCCAACCCGCCGGTCGCGGCCCAGCCGCCCTACGGCCGTGCGGTCGTCTCGAAGGGCTAGGATTTTCCGCGGGCGCGCGATCGTTGCCCCGCGGGCTTGCGCCGCTGCTTCCGGAGCTTGCTGACAAGATCCTTCAGCGCATCCGGTAGCGACACGGATGCGCGATAGGCGACCCCGACCTCGCGCTTGACCTTGACCTCGATCTCGCGCACCGCGACATCCGGATTGCCGCGCGCTACGCCTTCCGGGACGATGGCGATGCCAACGCCGGCTGCGACCAGCGCCATGGCCCAATCCTCTGATTGCGCGATCGCCGCGGTCTGTCGGGCCTGCGGGTTGCGGCGGAAGAACTCGCTTTGCTCGCAATGGCAGCGGTCGATCAAGGGGACGCCGGCGAGATCGGCGGTGCGAAGCTTCTCCTTCAGGGCCAGCGGATGCGACGGCGGCAGCGCTGCGACATAGCGCTCGCTCCACAGCGCCACGAAATGTTCGTCAGCGCGCAGCATGCTCTTGGAGATGATCCGCGCGTCGGCGCGCTCGTCGCTGCCGACGAGGCGGAGTGCGATGTCGGCGCGCGCCGTCACCGGCTTGAGCAGTGCGATCGTCCGGGGCACGTCGAGCGTGCGCATCAGGCCGAGCGTCACATTGGTTTTGGTGCTCGGTCTCCTGAACAGGCTGCGCGCCGCGTCGGTCTCGTCGATGATGCGGCGGGCGAGCGTGTGAAACTGCTCGGCCGAGGCGGTTGGCGCGACGCCCTTCTTGTGCCGGATGAACAGCGTGGTGCCGAGCTCGGCCTCCAGATGGGTGATCGCGGTGGAGATCGACGGCTGCGAAACGAAGCAGACGCGCGCCGCCGCGGTCAGGTTGCGCTCGCGGTAGACGGCGGCGAAGTAGCGGAGTTCGCGTATGTCCATAGGATATGCCTAGAGATATTATCAATATTCGATATTTTACCTATGGATCTAACGATGACAAGAACGCTCTGCTCACAACAGGCAGGGAACGCGCGATGAAAATTCACCATCTCAACACCGGCACGATGTGCCCGATGGGGCGGCGCCTCGTGAACGGCACCGGCAGCCTGTTCCAGCGCGCCCGCATGGTCTGCCATTGCCTGCTAGTGGAGACCAATGACGGGCTCGCCCTGGTCGATACCGGCATTGGACTTGGCGATATCGCAACGCCCGATCGGCTGGGACGACGATGGCTGCGGCAGACCGCGCCAAGGCTCGATCCGGCGGAGACGGCGGTGCAACAGGTGAAGGCACTCGGCTATTCCCCCAAGGACGTGCGCCATGTGCTGCTGACCCATCTCGACCGCGATCACGCTGGCGGCGTGCCGGACTTCCCGCATGCCGCGATCCATGTCCATCGCGCCGAATACGACATGGCGGTGCAGCGCAAGCCGGCGCCGCCGGAAGGGCGCTATGTCACCGGGCAGTGGAGCCATGGACCGAGCTGGACATTCTATGGCGAAGCCGGCGAAGACTGGTTCGGTTTCAAGGGCGTGCGCGCCCTCGGCGACGCAGAGGCGGACATCCTGATGATCCCGCTCGCCGGCCATACGCTCGGCCATTGCGGTATCGCGGTGCGATCAGGCGACAAATGGCTGCTGCACGCCGGCGACAGCTATTTCCATCACGGCCAGCTCGACGCATCGCCCCGCATGCCGCTGGTGCTGGGCTATTTCCAGCGTCGCGCCGACATGGACCGCGGCATGCGGATCGCCAACCAGGTGCGACTGCGCGCGCTGAAGCTGAACCACGGCGAACGCGTCACGATCGTCAACAGCCATGATCCCGTCGATTACGAGCGTTGCCGCTGCAACGCGCATTGATCGCGCCCGTCAGCGCTGTCCGTCGTGCGCGGAGATCGCGGATGCCGCGAGGCCTCCGATGCGCGCGTGAGGCCGGCCGCCGGTCGCCATCACGAGCCCGAAGGCGATCTCGTCGCGCCGTGGTGAATCCCACAGCGTCATCTCCGCGGTGCCGAAATGGCTGCGGACATAGGCGGCGTGGATGTGCCCGAGCGGAACCATGAGCCGCGTGCCCGGACCGCCGATGGTCTTCGCCGCCGGAACGATCGCCTTGGGCTGACCGAGCACCTCGCGCATGCCCTGACCGCCGGCCTCGTGCCAGACCGCGCCGTGCTCGAGCTCGCCGTCCTCGCCGACGATGATGCCCTTGCCATAGGCTTCGATCTGCGCGGCGCCGCCGAGCTGCGCGATCAGCCGTGTTGCGAGCTCGCGCCCGAGTTCGCGCAAGGATGCCTGAAACGGCATCAGGTCGGGTTCGAAGCGGCCCGCGAAAGGATTGCGGATCACCGCAATGGCCGTCCCGACCAGCAGAGGCTTCTCCAGCCGGGGACCGCGCTCGTGCCAGGTGGTCTCGACGCTAAGCGCGGTCTTGCGGATGTCATGGGACACGTCTTGAGACGACATGCGCAGGTGCTATGCTTCGTCGACGACGGGATTGCGCAGCACGCCGATGTTCTCGATCTCGACCTCGACCACATCGCCGGGCGTGAGGAAAACAGGCGGCTTGCGAGTGAAGCCGACGCCGGCCGGCGTGCCGGTGACGATGACGTCGCCGGGGACGAGGTCGAAGATGGTCGAGCTGTACTCGATCAGCCGCGGAATCGAGAAGATCAGCATCGAGGTGTCGGACGACTGCACCACCGCGCCGTTGACGCGCGTCTCGAGCTTCAATTTGGTGGGATCGCCGATCTCGTCCGGCGTCACCAGCCATGGTCCGAACGGGCCGGTGCCGACGAAGTTCTTGCCGGAGGCGATCTGCTGGGCGTGACGCTGCCAGTCGCGCACGCTGACGTCGTTGTAGATCGAATAGCCCGCCACGTGATCCCAGGCGTCGGCCTGGCTGATGTGACGGCCGCTCTTGCCGATGACCACGGCAAGCTCGCCCTCCCAGTCGAAATTGTCCGAGACTTTCGGCCGGATCACCGGCGCGTTGTGCGCGACCTGGGAGCGCCAGACCCGGAGGAAGATCGGCGGAAATTCCGTGATCTCGCGCTTCATCCCGAACGCCACGGCTTCATTGTGGTGGTCGAGATAATTGCGCACGGCGCAGACGATCTTCTCCGGACGCGGGATCACCGGCAGATATTTGACGTCACTGAGCGCCATTGTGGGCTTGTGCCCGGCGACGATGGCCTCGCGCCGCGCATAGTCGTCGCTGCCGAGGAAGTCCGCGAGAACAGGATACTGGGGCAGGGCGCGACCGAGATCCACCACGCCATTCTCGGCAACGGCGCCCCAGCTCTCCCGATTCCCATCCAAGAACGACAGCAGCTTCATGGTACGCCTCAAAGGTTGGCATTTTCGATCTTGCCTATTATTTTCGAAAATCAGGCGAGGTGCAAGCCCGCGGCGATAAAAAGCCGTTGCCGCCTATTCGGTATCGAGCAGATGCGCGGCGTAGGTCGCCACGTTGTCGGCGGTCGTGCGGATATGCGCCTCGATCAGCTGCACCGCGAGATCCGGATTGCGCGAGATGGCGGCTTGCATGATCGCCTGGTGCTCGCCGGCCTTGTCGCGCGGGCGGGGGCGGAAATTGGCCGAAAGGTGCCGATAGCGCTCGGCGCGATCGAACAGATCGGCGCGAATGGCGAGGAGTGTCGCGGAGCCGCAGGCGGACACCAGCGCCTGGTGGAATTGGCGGTGGGCGATCTTCCATTCGGGATCGCGCAGGGGATGTTCCGGATCGCGCTGCTCGATTCGCTTCAATCTGTGCAGGGTCGAGATGACGGCGATTTCCCAGTCGTCGTCGCCCCGCTCGATCGCGCGGCGGATCAATTCCACCTCGATCAGCACCCGGGCATCGGTGACTTCCACCAGGTCCTGGCGGCTGACCGGCGCCACCCGAAATCCGCGCTGCTCCTGCGCGTCGACCAGGCCTTCGGCGGTAAGCGCCGTCAGCGCCTCGCGCAGCGTCGTGAAACTTACGCCGAATCGTTCGCGCAGGACGTCGAATCGCAGCGGCTCGCCCGGCGCCAGGCCGCAGGCAATGATCTCCTCGCGCAGCCGATGGGTGATGTCGGCGGCAACGGTCTTGCCGAATTCCTTGCGGGAGCGAATGGCGCTTTCGGACATGATTTCTGTCATTTGAATCGATGGCTCAACATGCCGCGCCAACGACCATCTTGCAATAATTTTCGTAAACGGTATGATTTTCGAAAATATGGCTGGGGAGGCGTGTGACATCATGAGAGCGGTGCTGGTGCGTCAGCCGGGTGGGCCGGATGCACTCGAATTGGTTGAGCTTCCGGTGCCTGTGCCCGGACCAGGCCAGGTGCAGATTCGCGCCGAAGCGTTCGGCGTTGGGCAGCCCGATGTGCTGATCCGGCGTGGCGTCTACAAATGGATGCCGCCACTGCCGGCCAATCCGGGCAACGACGTCGCCGGCCGCATCGCCGCGCTCGGGTCCGGCGTCGAGGGGCTTGCGATCGGCCAGAAGGTGCTGCTGAGCGCACGCGACCTGTCGCAGCGCGGCGGCTGCTACGCCGACTATGTGGTCGCGCCTGCGGACGCCATTCATGTGCTGCCCGACAATGTCGATCTGCAGGCGGCCGTGTGCCTGTCGAACTACCAGGTCGCTTACGCGCTGCTGCACGAGTGCCGCCATCCGCGCGCACCGGCGAGCGTGCTGGTGATCGGCGCGGCGGGTGGTGTCGGCACAGCGCTGGTGCAGCTGGCCAAGCTCGCACAGATGAATGTCATCGGCACGGTCTCCACCGAGGAGAAGGCCGCATTCGCGCGGGGCAACGGCGCCGATGAGATCATCTTCTACCGCCGCGAAGATGTCGTGGCGCGGACCCGCGCGCTGACGAAGGGCGAGGGCGTCGGCCTCGTGCTCGATCACGTCTGTGGGCCCGAGTTCACCGGCTATCTCGGCGGGCTCGGCAAATGGGGGACGCTGCTGTCGTACAACGCCTTCGCCGGGTTACCGGAAGAAAACCTGATGGCGGCGATGCGCGACCATCTCGACATCTGCCCGGCGATACGCTGCTTCTCCTTTCACATCTACGACCACGATCGCGACGGGCGTCGCGCGCTCATGCGCAATGTGATTGACGCGCTGAGCCGCAATGCGATCAAGCCGGCGATCTCAGCGGTCCTGAAGCTCGACGAGGTCAGGCAGGCCCACACGCTGCTCGAGCAGGGCTCCGCGCTCGGCAAGATCATCATGACGCCATGAGGGGGTGGATCGCACGATGACGACACAAGCACCCATTGCACGCTTCAGCCGGCTCCGGCACGCGAGCTTTGCCTCGCCAGATCCCGAGCGGTTGCTCGACTATTACCGCGCCGTGATCGGTCTTGGCCTCGTCGGCCGCGACGGCAACCGCATCTTCCTCGCCAACGATGCCGAGCAGCTTTCGCTGGTGATCGAACCCGGCGACGCGGCGCTGACGAGCATCGCCTTCGAGATATCTCCCGATGTCCAGATCGAGACGCTCGGCGCGGCGCTGAAGCAGGCCGATCTGCGGCCCGAACTTCAGAGCGATCCGCTGCCTGGCGTTTCCAGGCTGCTGTCGTTCAGCGATCCCGAAGGAACGCGCTTCGAGTTGATCCAGGGCTGGACGCCGACGCCCGCGCAGGAGCGGATCGGAGCGCTTGCCGTCAGCAAGCTCGGCCATGTCGCGCTTGCTACGCCCGATCCGCGCGCGGCCTCTGAGTTTTACGCGAACATGATGGGCCTGCGCGTCTCCGACTGGATCGAGGATCGCTTCGTGTTCATGCGCAGCGGCTTCGAACATCACACGCTGAACTTCGCCCGCGCGCCCATCCGTGGCCTGCATCATGTCGCGTTCGAGCTGCGTGGTGCCGCCCACATGCACGAGGCCTGCGATCATCTCGCGCGGCACAAGCTGCCGGTTCTCTGGGGACCGGTGCGTCATGGCCCCGGGCACAACACCGCGATCTACCACCGCAATCCCGACGGGCATGTGGTCGAGCTGTTCTTCGATCTCGACCGCATGACCGACGAGGCGCTCGGCTATTTCGAGCCGCGTCCCTGGCATCGCGACCGACCGCAGCGGCCAAAAGTCTGGGTCGGCCTGCCGCGCGATGTCTGGGGCATGCCGCCATCGCCTGAATGCACGGAGTTCGCCCGGTAGCGGATCAAACGCGAGTTGAAGAAACGCCGCCTCGTCGCGGCCAACGATAGAACAACCAAAAGGGAGGACGCATCCATGCAACGGATGAAGCGGCTTGCTGCGGCGATTTTTCTGTTTGGCGGTTTTTTCGCAACCACTTCGGCGTCGGCGGAGAATTATCCATCGCGCCCGATCCGCCTGCTGCACGGATTTGCAGCGGGCGGGGCGGCCGACACGCTGTCGCGCATCATCGCCGACGGGCTCTCGAAAAAGCTCGGACAACCGATCATCGTCGAGGCCAAGCCCGGTGCCGGCGGCAACATCGCCGCGGATGCCATCGCGAAAGCGGCGGCCGACGGCTACACGATCGGGCTCGTCACCGGCGCTCACGCCATTTCCGCGGCGACCTACAAGAGCCTCGCCTACCAGCCGGCCGAGAGCTTCGAGATGATCTCGACGCTGGTCTATTACGCGCTCGTCATTGCCGTGCGTAGCGACTATCCGGCAAAATCGCTGGGCGAGCTCGTCGCCATGGCAAAGCAGAAGCCCGGTGCGCTCAGCTTTGGATCGGTCGGTTTCGGCAGCACGCATCATCTTGCAGGAGAGCTGTTGAACGCAGCCGCTGGCGTCGAGATCGTGCACGTGCCCTATCGCGGCGATTCCCAATCCGTCACCGCGCTGCTCGGCGGAGAGGTTCCGGTGATCGTCGGCACGCCGGTCCTGCTCGCCCCGCAGATCCAGGCCGGTGCGATCCGCGGCCTGGCGGTGACCTCGCCGACGCGCACCGCATTGTTGACCGACGTGCCGACCGTTCAGGAAGCCGGGATCAAGGGATATGACGTGCGCACCTGGGCCGGCCTGCTGGCCCCGAAGGGAACGCCGCCCGGCATCATCGCCGCACTCAATGCGGCCACGCTGGACGCTCTCAAGGATCCCGACCTCAAGCAGCGCCTGGAGACCGCCGTCGGCGGCGAGGTTCGCGGCAGCTCGCCGGAGGAGATGAAGACGCTGATCGAGACCGAGATCAGCAAATGGATCGGCGTGGTGGAGCGGGCGAAGATCCCGAAGATCTGATGGTCGAAAGTGCAAAAGTGAACATAGTACCGCCTCGCGCATGCGGTAGTTCACAGCGCGCGAATCGGATCGCCGCGCCGGCGCACATTGTTCGACGGCCCGCTTGAATGTCGGGCAGCGGCGTGCGTCATTGATCGCTCGGGAGGTGAGCGTGGACGCGACAGCAATCAGGCATTTGAGGCGGGCGTTGATCGTTGCGGCTTGCCTGGTCGCGGCTGCCCAGTCCGCGGCTCAGGAAGACAAGAAAACCGACGACGACAAGCCTGCCGATCCCGATACAGGCGAGAGCACCATCGAGGAGAAAACGCTCGGGCTGCTGCCGAACCCCTGGCAAAAGTACGGGGTGAAGTTTGCGGCCACCTATATCGGCGAGGTGCTCGGAAATCCGATCGGCGGTCTGAAGAAAGGTGCGGTCTACGAAGGCAGGCTCAATCTCGCCGTCGATCTGGATTTCGAAAAACTCGTCGGCATCGACAAGCTGACCTTTTCACGCCAACATGTTTCAGATCCACGGCGAAGGCCTCTCGCGCTCGAATCTGCAGAATTTCTTCGTCGTCAGCGGGATCGAAGCGTTGCCCTCGACGCGACTCTACGAGGCCTATTTCGAGAAGCAGTGGGGCGACAAGAAACTATCGCTCAAGCTCGGGCAGCTGGCGGCCGACAGCGAGTTCTTCAATACCAAGTACACGGATGTGTTCACCAACGCCTCGATGGGTTGGCCGGCGATCACGTCGCTTGCTTTGCCAAGCGGCGGGCCGTCGCCGCCCTTGGCGGCCGTGGGCGCGCGCCTCCTGTGGAACGTGACGGACCAGTTGTCCGTCCTTGGCGCGATTTTCGACGGCGACCAGGCCGGGCCCGGTTCCGGCGATCCGCAGGAGCGTAACCGGTATGGCGTCAATTTCCGGGTCAACGATCCGCCGCTTCTGCTCGGCCAGGTTCAATATGCCTGGAATAACAGGAATCGTGACCCGAACTTGACCGGCCAGTTCAAGGTCGGTGGCTGGCGTCATTTCGGATCGTTCGGGGATCAGCGCTTCGCATCCAACGGCGTCTCGCTGGCCGCGCCAACGAGCAGCGGGGAACCGCGGCTCTTGTCGGGCGATATTGGAGCCTGGGCGGTCTTCGAGCAGCAGATTTATCGGATGCCGAACAGCGACGATCGCGGCATCGGCATTTTCGCACGCGTGTCCGGCGCGCCGGCTGACCGCAATCTGGTCGATCTCTATGCAGATGGCGGCGTCGAGCTCATCGGGCTCAGCAATGCACGCCCCGACGACAAGTTCGGCATTGCCGCCGGATATGCGCATGTCTCAAAACGGGCCCAGACGCTCGACGCCGATTATGCCAGGTTCGTCGATCCGCGCTGGCCGGTGCGAAGCTTCGAGGGGCTGCTCACGGCCGTCTATCAATACCAGATCAAGGATGGCTGGACCGTTCAGCCGAACTTTCAATACATCGTCCATCCCGGTGGCGGCGCGACGGCTCCGGCTAGTCCGCTGCCGGGACGGGCATTGCGCAATGCCTCGGTTTTCGGATTGCGCACGACCCTGAAATTTTAAGTCGAGGCAAACGCGAGTGAGGCCATGTCGGCAATCATCGCGCCTCGACCACCTCGCCATCCTCCTTCACGAACCGGCCGACGGGATTGTCCAGGAGATCGATGACGGCTTCCGAGGGCCGGCACAAGCGTGTGCCCTTGGGCGTCACCACGATTGGACGGTTGATCAGGATGGGGTGCGCGAGCATCTGGTCGATCAGCTCGTCGTCCGACCATTTGGGGTCGTGGAGGCCGAGCTCCTTGTAGGGCGTGCCTTTTTCCCGCAGCAGCGCGCGAACGGAGATGCCGAGGGCCTTGACGAGCTCGACGAGCTTTTCGCGCGACGGCGGCGTCTTCAGATACTCGATCACGTCGGGCTCGACGCCGCTCTGCCGGATCATCGCCAGCGTGTTGCGCGAGGTGCCGCAGGCGGGGTTGTGATAGATCGTGACGCTCATCGGGTTGTCTCCGCGATTGGGATGGGGCCTCGCGCCTGGGGGTGTCCGAGCAGCCAATTCATCAACAGCATGGCGGCTAAGGCTCCGCAGAGCTCCGCGAGAATGAATCCGGGCAGGTCGGCGGGACGTATGCCCGAGAACGTGTTCGTCAGCGACCTTGCGATGGCCACGGCCGGATTGGCGAATGAGGTCGAGGCCGTGAACCAATAGGCCGCCGTGATGTACAGGCCGACCAGCCAAGGGACCGCCGTCCGCTGAAAACGGATGCCGGCCAGGATCGTCGCGATGAGGCCGAAGGCGGCGACGGCTTCGGCGAACCATTGCGGTCCCCCGGTTCGCATCTTCGCCGAGAGGTCGATCAACGGCAGTCCGAACATCAGATGCGCCGCCATCGTTCCCGCGATGCCGCCGGCAACCTGCGCGACGACGTAAAGTGCGGCGTCGTTCACCGGTAGCTCGCGCTTGCCGGTGAAGACCAGCGTGACGGCCGGATTGAAGTGCGCGCCGGAGATCGGTCCGAGCACGGTGATCAGGACGACCAGAATGGCGCCGGTCGGCAACGTGTTGCAGAGAAGCGCAAGCGCGACATCCTTGGTCAGCGTCTCCGCCATGATGCCGGAGCCGACCACGGTGGCGACGAGAATGCCCGTGCCGAGCGCCTCGGCCGCGAGGCGGCGCGGAAGATCGAATTGATCAGGCACGGCTCCGCTCCCTTCGTCTCGGCTTGCAGCAGGCTTGCAGGGTTTCGACGACCGGCTCGCAAACTTCCGGCCGCCCGCCGCAGCAATCCCGCAGCAGGAAGACCGCAACGTCGCGGAATTCGGTGAGGTTGGCGCGGTAGACGATCGAACGGCTGTGCCGCTCGGAGGTGACGAGGCGCGCGCGCGTCAGGATCGACAGATGGGCAGATAGCGTGTTCGATGGGACTTCCAGCAGGCGGGCGAGATCGCCCGCCGCAAGGCCATCGGGCTCGTGCCGGACAAGCGTTCGGAACGCCTCCAGTCGGGTCGGCTGGGACAGCGCGGCGAGCGCCAGGACGGCTTCTTCTGTTTCCATATATCCAGACTTATGGAACTAATTGGAACGCGTCAATCCGGAATTCCATGGTGGGCGACCGAATAGTTATTTCGAATATTCTAGAAATATGGTTTGACAGTTGACATCGGCAGGCGCATCGTGGCGGCCATGAAGATCGACGACGCAGCAGCACGCCTCGAAGCTTTGGGTAACCGGACGCGACTCCAGATCTACCGGGCCCTGGTCCGGGCCGGGCACTCCGGCATGCCCGTCGGTCGCTTGCAGGACAAGCTGAAGGTACCGGCGTCGACCCTGTCGCATCACATCAAGACCCTGGTCTCGGTCGGGCTCGTTAGCCAGGTCCGGGAATCGACGACTCTGATTTGCCACGCAAACTTCGACGCGATGCGGGGTCTGGTCGATTTCCTGGCGGCGGAGTGCTGCGCAGACGAAGTCGGATGCAAGACGACGCAAACGGCGGCGTGATCTTTTTTGGCTAGTGTTGTTCGACGATTCTAGAAGTATGGGAGGAGCCGAATGAACGCTAAGACGGTCGCCATCATCGGGGCAGGGCCTGTCGGCCTCGCAGCAGCTGCGCACGTCCTGGAGCGTGGCATGTCACCCATCGTTCTGGAGGCAGGATCCGAAGCGGGGCACGCGGTGCGCCAGTGGCAGCATGTCCAGCTGTTCTCGCCGTGGGAATACAATATCGACAAGGCCGCGGCGCGCCTGCTCGCGCCGACGGGATGGAATTCGCCGGACCCGGGCTCCTATCCAACCGGTGGCGAACTGCTCGATCGATATCTGACGCCGCTTGCGACGCGAACGCCGCTGCGCGAGCTGATCCGGACATCCAGTCGCGTCTCGGCCATTAGCCGCGTCGGTTTCGACAAGGCGAAGACGAAAGGGCGTGAGCAGGCGCCGTTCGAAATTCGCTACCAGAACGGCAAAGGTCCCGAAGTGCTGCGCGCCGATGCCGTGATCGATACATCAGGCACATGGTTCTCTCCCAATCCCGCCGGAGGTAACGGTCTGCCCGCAATCGGTGAACACGAATGCGCAGGCCACATTGCCTATGGCATGCCCGATGTCCGGGGGGCCGGTCGCGCCAGATATGCCGGGAGGACCGTTGCGGTGCTCGGCGCTGGCCACTCCGCGGTGGGCACGCTGATCGATCTCGTGCATCTCGCCGAGGAAGTGCCGGGGACGCAAGCTATCTGGCTGTTGCGCGCCGCCGATCCCGCCAAGGCGTTTGGTGGCGGCCGGAATGACAAGCTCGCTGCACGCGGAGAGCTCGGCAGTGCGTTCGCTGCGCTCGTTGCCTCTGGCAAGATCAGGGTGGAAACCGAATTCGGCGTCACGCATCTGGCGGAGGCCGAAGGTCGCCTCGAGATCGCGGCTGGCTCGGATGGTGGTGCGCGAAGCGTGATCGTGGACGAGCTGATCGTCTCGACGGGCTTTCGTCCCGACTTTTCGTTCCTGTCCGAATTGCGCCTGCGGCTCGATCCCGCTATCGAGGCGCCGGTCGCCCTGGCGCCGCTGATCGATCCTAACGAGCACAGCTGCGGCACCGTGCGCCCGCACGGCGCCCGCGAGCTCGCGCACGAAGAGCCGGGCTTCTACATGGCGGGCATGAAGTCGTATGGTCGCGCGCCAACCTTTCTCATGATGACAGGATATGAGCAGGTGCGCTCGATTGCGGCCGATCTCGCCGGCGACAAGAAAGCCGCCGCAAGGGTGGAGCTCGTGCTACCGGAGACCGGCGTCTGCACGCGCGGCGGCGTCGAAGCCGCCGGCGCCGTATCAGGATGTTGCGGTGGGCCGGCGAAGCAGGAATCAACGGCCTGTTGCGCCGCCGACGAAGCAGCAAAGAAGGCCGGCGCTTCGGGGTGCGGTTGTTTATGAAGTCGGTTCTTGCAGCTGATGCCGGAGAGTTATCCATTGTGGTTCGTGCGCCGTTTCGGCGTGGGGGCGGGAGGACAGCATTCGTAACTTGAGCGGCCGGTCTCTGATCGCGGTGATGTGCATCGGCCAGGTCGGCAATCTGCTGCCGCACGTGACGCTATCCGCCAATCTGGCGCAGCATCTGATGCCGACGTGGGGCCTCTCGGCGGCCGAAGGCGGCTTGATGGCGAGCGGTTACGCGTTCGGCTACATGCTCGCCGTGCCCGTGCTGACGACATTGACCGACCGGATCGACGCACGGCTCGTCCTGCTCTGGGGCTCGATCGTCAGCGGGCTGGCGACCGCAGCGTTCGGAATCTTCGCGCAAGGGTTTTGGTCCGCGACCGCGATCTGGTCCCTGGCAGGGCTTGGATTTGCCGGCGCCTACATGCCGGGCCTGAAGGCGCTGACGGATCGGCTTCCCGCCGGCGATAGTTCACGCGCCGTCACGCTATACACGTCGAGCTTCTCGGTCGGCGTCGGTCTCTCGTTCCTGGTCGCGCAGCTGATCGCCGACCGTTGGGGATGGCGGACCGCCTTTCTTGTCACCGGCTTCGGTCCGATCGCGATGGTCGTCGCGTGCCTTCTGATGCAGGAGCAGCGGCCCGCGCCGAAGGCGGGACGTCTCTTGAACTTCGCGCCCGTCTTCGCCAATCGCGAGGCGCTCGGATACATCTTCGGCTACGGCGCCCATTGCTTCGAGCTCTACGGCATCCGCACCTGGCTGGTCGGGTTCTGGACCTTCGTCGTCGCCCATCAAGGCGCCCCGTCGTGGCTGAGCCCCGTCGTGCTGAGCTTCTGCTTTGCGGTGATCTCGATGCCGGCCAGCATCCTCGGCAACGAGGCCGCGCTGAAATTCGGGCGCCATCGCGCGATCACGGTCGTGATGATCGCGTCGGCCTGCGTCGCGCTGGTCATCGGCCTTAACGCGACAGCGCCGGCATGGGTGCTGGCACTGCTGCTGCTCGTCTATGGCCTGACCGTGCCCGCGGATTCGGGCGCATTGACCGCCGGCATGTCGGCCGCGGCTGTGTCCGAACATCGCGGCGCGACCCTGGCTCTGCATTCGACGGTCGGCTTCGGCCTGTCGGCGGTCGGCGCCTGGGGCACCGGCGCCGCCCTCGATGCAGCCGGCGGCCCGCAGAGCGCGACCGGCTGGCTCTTGGCGTTCAGCGTCCTCGCGGTCGGGATTGCACTGGGGCCGCTGGCGCTGCTGTGGGCGCGGAAGGTGCAGCCTGGTGGGGCGAAGTCGATATGAGGTCGCGCAATTCTACTCGGCGGTGGAAAATCGATCGAGGCGCAATCGATGCCGATGATCGGTCAGAAGGCGAGCGCCTCCCGTCACGGCGGCGAGCGTCCCCAATCCCGTCCCGCCGGCGATCAAGAACATGATCAAGAGTTGATACTTGACGGCGTCGATCGGTTCGACGCCTGCAAGGATTTGACCGGTCATCATCCCCGGCAAAGAGACAAGGCCGATCGCAGCCATGCTGTTCATGATTGGCGTGAAGCCGCTTCTCAATGCGTCCCGCAGGACCGGCAGCAACGCCTGATACCGGGTACCGCCAAGAGCAAGGCAAGCTTCGACGGCGGCTCGTTCGCGCACCAGTGTATTCGTCAGCACGTCCAGGCCCAGGCTTATTCCCGTCATGGTGTTGCCCAGGATCATGCCCAACAATGGCAGCGCATAGCGCGGATGATACCACGGATCCGGACGTAGCTCCGTCAGAAGCGCGAACATCGTGACGGTACCGGCCGCCAGCAGCATGCATCCCGCTCCTAAGCCATAGCTCCAGATACCCGGCAGGCGTCGCTTTTGCCGAGCGACGATTTCCCGTGACGCGAAGAGAACCATGATGACGGCGGCGAGGGCGGTCCAGAGCGGCGAGACCGCGGCAAACAGGAACGTCAATACGTATCCAACGAGCACCAGCTGAAGCACCATCCGCACGGTGGCGATGGCCAGCTGCTTTTCAAGCTTGAGGCGGAGAGCGAGCGAGAGAGCGCCGTCCATGATGACAAGGAGCGCGGGCAGAACCAAATCGCCGTATGCCAAGTGAATGTAACTCACGGCCGATTGTCCTCGATCCCGCCGTCGGCATTCATCACAAGGACCCTCGACCCGACGCGGCAGGCCTGGGCGTTGTCGTGAGTGCTCCAGACGACACTCGTTCCGTTCGAAATGCGTTCCGCGATCAAAGATTCCACTGCCGCCGTCGATGCCGAATCGAGGGCCGATGTCGGCTCGTCCAGGAGAAGAACCCGCGACCGCAGCATCAGCGCCCGCACCAGCCCCAGCCGTTGTCGCTCGCCGGTCGACAGTCTTTGGACCGGCCAGGGACCGCAACTGCACGGCAACCCCAGTCTCATGACCAGCGGTAAGGCATCATCCCAGCAGCTGAAGTGATCTTGCACGATGTCTGACCACCAGCCCGGCTCGGCAGCGAGGTAGGTCACCCGCTTGCGCCAGGCCGGGGCGGGCATCGCCTCTCTGAGCGTTCCGTCCAGTTCGACCATTCCTTCGTTGGGATCGAGATCCGCGATCGAGCGAAGGAGTTGGGTCTTTCCGACGCCGGAGGGCCCTTGCAGGGCGACGCATTCGCCGTCCTGCAAGTCGAATGAAACGGAGATGTGCAAGCGCTTGAGCGCGCGGACCGTCAGCATGTGTCAAAGCTTGCGCCGGAGCCGATCGGCAACTCGCCTCGCGATCTCCGCCGGCGCCTCGTCCGGATAAGGATGCACCGAGCTGACATTGATCTCGCCGAGGACATAGCTGTCGGTCCCGTCGGGAAGGACCGGACCAAGCATGAAGTCGGCGTCCCAAATCGCAGGCAGCTCAAGTCGCGCAATATCCAGCAACGACGTCAGCTGGGGCGTCCACTCGTCTTCCATCAACCGACGCAGCCGCTGGAAACGCGGCTCCGCGTTCGAGGTGTAGAGGCGCGGTCCGGCCTCGGAACGGGCGGCCGGCGAGTCGACCAGGGCTTTGACCTTGTGATAGCCGAAGCCGGCACAGCGATCGCCCGCCATGTAGCAACGCACCACGCCTTCGCTTAAGCGAGGCTGGAATGGTTGGTCGATCACGCTGCCGTTCTCGAAATACTCCGCGCAACGACGGAGAAAATCATCCAGCGTCAGTTCCTCGGGCGCGTCTTTCGTCGCGTCCAGCACCTTTATCATGGAGGAGGTCGGCAGACTCTCGACCTTCCAGACGCCTTGGCCGCCATTGCCCCGGTTGCGCTTGATCACGCGCGGACCAGCGGCGAGCCGTGTCGGCAACTCGGCGCGCATGGCCTCGGCGCTTTGATATAACGCCGTGTCGCTTCCCCAGCTCATCGAGCGGGTACGATAGAGTACCTCCTTGGTGCCCATCTTGAGGATGACATCGGGATGAGCGCTGACCCACACGCCCCGCGCCGCGACGTCCCGCAGCAATGCGTCGAGACCAGCGCGATCTCGACGATCTTGAATGGGGTTGACCCAGACCAGCACGCCGTCCACTGCGAGCAATTGTTCACGGACGTCCTCGGCGAAGCTTTCGTCATAGATCGCCGGCTGGGCTTCAATGCCGGCGGCGGCGAGTGCTTCGAAGACGTGTACGAAGCGGCTGTTTTGCGCCGTCGCATCCCGCCGCGCGGCAGCGTCTCCGCGTGAGAGGATGGCGACGGTGTGTCGATGAGAAGGGTGTCGTTCGATGTCCATGCGCAAGCTCCACGAATGGCGTGCTGCGCAGAGCTTGGACCGAGGCCTCACGGGGAGTCTGCTTTGTCCCCACGCAAAGGACACTAGCGGGGCCGTCCGCGAGTTTCAAGACATGGCTGGCGCGGTTCCGCGGAGCGGTGAATTCTTTGTGACGTTCGCCGGCGACTTCGGTGGGCCGCCCGAAGCCTACGCCCGTTGACAGCCGCCGCCCTCGGGTTTTTACTTGGGGTTCGGGGATGTGCGATCTCCCCGTGAGGCGACATGCCCAAGCATCGCGTCCTGATCACCAAGGGCGCACCATGTCATCATACTTTCCTCGATTGCATCCAGCAGACTGGCTCGATTTCTCGGCACGGCGTCCGCGCCGGTCGCATCGCTGTGCGCATTGATGCCCGCGCTCTGTTGCGCCGTGTTGGCACCGAGTAGGGGAAGATCGCGAAACGGACTTCACCTGGGGCAGGACAAGACCAGGAGAATGATCATGCGAACACGAGCAATCTTCCGCACGGTCCTGTTGCTTGCGATCGCGGGCGTACCGTCGAGCGCGCACGCTCTGACGCAGGAGGAGTTGGTCGCCAAGATCCAGGCGGCCGGCTACGCGCAAGTCAGCGATATCAAGTCGACGGCTGAAGGCGTCACCGCCAAGGCGGTGAAGAACGGCAAGGCGGTGACGCTGGTCGTCGACAGCAGTGGTCGGGTTAAAGAGCGAAACTAAGCCGAGGAGTAGCACGATGAAAAGAATCATCTGGGCCGTGGTCGGCATTGGCGTCTGCCTTCTTGCATTTCGCTTCGCCCCCTTCATCCCGGCATATGCCCAGGATGCCGACTGGCAGAAGGTGGACGAGACCCTGGGCCGCAAGCCCGCCGTCTCGGACGACGTCCGCCGTTACGGCTTTCCCCGCACCGATCTCTCCGTGACGTTGGACGGCGTCGCGATCAAGCCGGCGCTGGCGCTCGGTGGCTGGATCGCGTTCAAGCCTGCGCATGGCGGCGCCATGGTCATGGGCGACCTCGTGCTGCTCGAGACCGAGATCAATCCGGTGATGGCGAAGATGATCGCGAGCGGGCTCGAGATCACCGCCGTGCACAATCATCTGCTACGCGCGAGCCCGGCGACGTTCTACATGCACGTCGCCGGACATGGCGACCCGCTCAAGCTGGCCTCGGCGATCCACGACGCCCTGGCCGAAAGCAAGACCCCGCTGACGGTCACGGCGCCGGCGAATCCGCCGCCCGCCATCGACCTCGACACGGCGAAGCTCGACCAGATCATCGGCGTCAAGGGGCAGGCGAACGGCGGCGTCTACCAGTTCAACGTGAAGCGGCGCGACCCCATCACGGAGGACGGCATGCTGTTGACGCCCGTCGCCGCCATGGGCGTCGCAATCGCCATCAACTTCCAGCCGACGGGCGCGGGTAGGGCGGCCATCACGGGCGACTTCGTGCTGACCAGCGACGAAGTGAACCAGGTCATCCTCGCGCTTCGGACGCACGGCATCGAGGTGACCGCGCTGCACAGCCACATGCTGGACGAACAGCCTCGGCTCTTCTTCATGCACTTCTGGGCCAACGACGATGCCGTCAAGCTTGCCGAAGGCCTCCGCGCGGCGCTCGACAAGACGGCGAGCACGAAGAGCTGATCTCGGCGAAGGAGCTGCGCACATAGATGTTCGGTGAAACGGAGCTCGGCCGAATTCGTGCGCTAGCGCCGCAGTGCAGCAGTGAAACGGATCCGATCGTTCCGAACCCGAGCTTGTGTCTGTCGTTATCCTTCAACGAACCGAGGAGGAAACAATGCGTGTCCTAGTGATCACCGCGGCAGTATTACTGTCTTGTACGCTCGGTCCCTCACGCGCCGACGAGACGGCTCCTGCACGTCAGGCGCAGGCGACCGTTCGGGTGCAGCCGGATCGAACTCCCGAGCAAGCTGAACAGGCCCGAGACCAAGACAGGAAGAACGCCGAAGACGTTAAGATCGAACGTGATTGGAAGCCGCAAGGCGGCACCGATGGCGATCGCGCCGGCCGAGCCAATCAATCGGATCAGGATCATCAAACGGTGGGACGTGATTGGCGGGCCCGGCCAGACAACGCCGAGCGTCGTTGAGCCACAATCAAATCCTCTGCGGTCCAAAGCCGACAACGACATATATGGCTGACTATACGATCACGATCACCAGCAGGTGACGAAGAGAAGCTTGGTCGGATCCGCGCCGTCTAGTTGTTAGAAACAAAGCTTCGACAGCATTGACAAATTCGACCGGCGCGTAATATTTGCCTCACGGGGAAGCGATCTCCCCGCGAGGCGACATGCCCAAGAATCGCGTCCCGGTTTCGACAAGGACGCTGCATGTCTTCCGTTTTCCGATCCCCTCTCCAAGCCCCTTTATACGTCTCGCGCCCGCCAGGGCCTCGCTGTCGGCGGTGGGATCACCGTGCCGACGGACTCTGCCGGGCGGGCAGCGATCGTGAACCATCCAACTCGAAATTTATCCGTGATCTCAACGGAGGACTGCCATGACCTACGTCATGAAGCCGCTGTCGTGCGACCCGAGTCGAATCCGCGGCATGTCGGAGCGGATGATTATCAGCCACTATGAGAACAACTATGGCGGGGCGGTCAAACGGCTGAATTTGATCGAAGAAAAACTGACCGGACTCGACTTTGACAATACGCCAGGCTTCCTGATCAACGGGCTGAAGCGCGAACAGCTCATCGCGGCCAACTCGATGATCCTCCACGAGGTGTTCTTCGATGGCCTTGGTGACGAGAGCGAGCCGGGCGCCGACCTGAAGGCGGCTCTGGCGCGTGACTTCGGTTCGTATGAGCGGTGGCGGTCCGAATTCATGGCGATGGGCAAGGCGCTTGGCGGTGGCTCCGGCTGGGTCTTGCTGACGTGGTCGCCACGCGACCGCAAGCTCGTCAACCAGTGGGCGCCGGATCACTGTCACACGCTGGCCGGCGGAACGCCGGTTCTGGCGCTCGATATGTACGAGCACTCCTATCACATCGACTATGGCGCCAAGGCCGGCAGCTATGTGGATGTCTTCATGGCGGCGGTCAATTGGAACGTCGTCCAGCGGGCTTATGACAGGATGCAGGAATGAGGCGAGGCTCACTCTATGCTTTGCGCCTGATTGGTTGTGCGGTGTCAAAATGAACTGTCCTGCGCGTCGCGCCGGACGCACCTCACGAAAGGAAAGTCGAATGCGAAATGTGGCTCTTCGCTTGTGCCTGCTGATGTGTCTCCTTGCTGCGAACGCGACGGCGCAGGCTCAGACATCCTGCGAGGTATGCGCCGAACAGCAAAAGGCGTGTATGAAGAACTACGCCGGGCCGGCTTGCAAGACCGAGTACCAGATGTGTCTCAAAGCCTGCAAGAAGTGAGGGCCATGGCGTCGACATGTTTGCGAGCGACTGGTTTCATCGCGGCTCTCGCTGCCGGCGTTGGGAGGGCCGTTCAGCTTCCACGCTGGGTTCGCTACAGCCAAGGGTATGCAGACCCTCACCGGCGAGCAGATTCGAGCAAGGTTTGCAGGCAAGCAGCTCACGGACGAAGTCCATTATCGCTTCGTCTACGACCAGGACGGCACGCTTCGAAGCTATTCGATGGGCGAGAGAAGCATCTGACATAACAACTGACGATTCGGGGATACCGAGACCTCCCCGTGAGATGGAGTCCCATCCAAGCGCTCGCCACCTCGATCCGGGGACGATCATATGGACGCACTTGGCTTCGCTATCTTTGCTCTTGCCGCCCTTGCCGGTGGCTTCGTCAGCGGCTTCTCTGGCTTCGCGATGGGCCTGGTCGTCTCTGGTGTCTGGCTGCACATCATCACGCCGATCCAGACCGCCACTTTGATCGCGGGGTACGGTCTGCTCACCCAAGGCTACGGCATTTATAGGCTGCGACATGTCCTGGATCTGCGCAAGGCATGGCCTCTCGCGCTTGGAACGGTCATCGGCATTCCGATTGGCGTTGAAATTCTCGTCTATCTCAATCCCCTCTATCTGAGGTTCGGAGTCGGTGTGTTGTTGATGATTTACTCCATTTACGGCTTGGCGCGCCCTGTGTTCGCGCCCATGAGAATCGGCACCGGAGCAGACATCGCAATAGGCATCTCGAATGGGATGCTTGGCGGGTTGACGGGGCTCGGCGGCGTGATCTCCACGATATCGTGCCAATGGCGCGGTTGGCCGAAGGATCTACAGCGGGCCGTGTTTCAGCCGGTGCTGTTCATCGCCTTCGTGGTCATCTCCTTGTCCCAGGCGGCGGCCGGCACCATTACCAGGGAAACACTGGTGCTGTACGCGTTGGGCGTTCCCTTCATGGTCGCCGGCCTTTGGTCCGGCTTCAAGATGTTCGGGACCATCCAGGACGAGACCTTTCGCAAGGCTGTGTTGGCACTGTTGCTGTTGGCGGGGCTCTCGCTGGTCGTCTCGACCCTCCCTTTTTCCGCTGATCGATGAGGGCATCATGCCATTGAAGCGACTGGGCGTCATCGCCATCCCGAACGGACTGAACAGCGATTTCGATCACGCCGCGTTCGATCCGAAGACGCGCCGCGTCTTCACGGGGGCCTCCTGGCATTCTCCGATGAGTGATGAGTGCAGATCGAGCGCGGCAGGCCGCGCGCGAATTCAATCTTCTGCATGGGCCAGGCTTGCGCTGGCATCCATGCTGGCTTTTTTGGTGGGAGGAAATGCGATGGTTTGGTGGGAGGAAATGCGATGGCCGAGACCCTGAATTTCGACAACGCTGCCGCCGGAACTTCGCCCGACGGATGGACTTTGACGATGACCGGCAAGGGACAGCCGAAATGGACCGTCGAGGCCGAGGCTACGGCGCCAAGCAAGCCGAACGTTCTCAAGCAATCCGGACGGGCGACGTTTCCCCTCGCCATCAAGCGCGATACCGCCATCCGTGACGGCTTCGTCGAGGTGAAATTCAAGGCCGTTGCCGGCTCCGAGGATCGCGCCGCGGGAGTCATTTGGCGTGCGAAGGATGCCGACAATTACTACGTGGTCCGGGCTAACGCGCTGGAGGACAATGTCGTTCTCTACAAGACGATCAATGGCGTTCGAATGTCGCTCGAGATCGTGGGTCGCAGAGGCGGCTATGGCGTCAGCGCGCCGGTGTCGTCCGGGCAATGGCACCTGCTGCGCTGCGACTTTGCAGGAAGTCGGTTCAAGGTGAGCTATGACGGAAAGCAATTGTTCGAGGTGGAAGACGCCACCATTCCGGACGCGGGCATGATCGGCCTGTGGACCAAGGCAGATAGCGTGACCCTGTTCGATGATCTGACATATGGTGAGATCAAATAGGCGTTTGGTCACCTATGCCGGAGATTGCCGTGAACGTTCGATGCCTGTCGGTCGCGACGGCCCTGCTGATTGCGTCCATCTGCCCACTGCGGGCGGAGGAAGGTCTGGTCGCCTACAAATCGCTCGGTCCGGAATTGGCGCTCGATCTTGCGCGCGCTGCGTTGGCGAACTGCCGCACCCGTGGATACCAGGTTGCAGTTGCCGTCGTCGATCGCTTCGGCGTCACGCAAGTGATGTTGCGCGATCGCTTTGCAGGCCCTCACACGCCCTCGACGGCAGCAGGCAAGGCGTGGACAGCAGCCTCGTTCAAGACCAGCACGTCCGAGCTGAATGCGATCAGCCAGCCGGGGATGATGCAGGCGGGCATTCGCAACCTTCCCGGAGCGGTCGTCATCGCCGGAGGACTGATCGTTGAAGCCGGCGGCTCCCTGGTCGGAGCGGTCGGCGTGTCCGGCGCGCCGGGCGGTGACGCGGACGAAGCGTGCGCGAAAGCCGGAATTGATGCCATACGCGACAAGCTGGACTTCTGAGAAGACGTCAAGATCGCGGTCAAAAAGTCCTTCGGCCTTTCACGAGCCTGGCGGCCGTCTGATCCACAGGGACAAGCAGACGCGCCGCCTTCGCACGCGCAGGTGTGGGGCGCTCACCGACAGGAATCGACAATATCCGATTTGTCGCGCCAACCTGAGAAGTAACACCGTCGAGCTTCCCCAACGATTGTTCTCGATAAGCCGATGTCCGCGAGAAGCCGGTCATCCAGTTCGAGAAGCTCGTCGTATTGGCGGCGCCGTGTGATGCCGTCCAGCAGCGCGAGCGTGAGTTTCCAGAACCATCCAGGGCTTGGAGAAGGAACGAAGGCTGCGCTGGATGTGCCGATTGAGCCAGTGGTGCTGTCGCAAGACATGTTTCACCTCCATAATGGAGCGAAACAACGCTTGGCTCGAAAGCTGGTCGGGCGGTTGTGTTTGACCCGATGGCTTTTTCTATCATGCTCGTCTCTGCCGCACAAGCGATCCGCTGATATGGAAGCTGGAGGCGTCGCTGGAGTGCCGGTCATGCCGAAAGGGACGTTCGGCGCCGCCCGTCCACTGGATCAAGCTGACCGCAACGCGGAGCATCACACCCTGCAAATGAGTGTATCCGACCGAGGAGCACTGATCGGAGCGCCGCCTGATGGTTGAGACCCTCGCTCCCTCACTGGTACAACTGAGATCCAGATCCCGACAGAGGCATGCAACGCACCAAGCAGCACCACGGAACAATAAAAAGACTTCGCGGTTAAACGGTTTCCCCCGACACCGGAGTCGACCATTTGCAAGCCCATCAGTCAAAACTTGACGGGATCGACGATACTGCGCGCCTTCAACTGCTCATTGACGCAATCGTTGATTACGCCATCTACATGATCGACCTCGACGGCACAGTCCGCAGCTGGAACTCCGGTGCCCAGCGGTTGAAGGGCTACTCGCCCGACGAAATCATCGGCAAGTCGTTCGCATCCTTCTATACGCCAGATGATCGCGCCAATGGGCTTCCAGAGCGCGCCTTGAGCGTCGCAGCACGAGAAGGCCGCTTCAGTGCCGAAGGATGGAGAGTCCGCAAGGACGGAAGCCGTTTCTGGGCATCGGTCATCATCGATGCCGTCCGCAATCAAGCCGGCGAAGTGATCGGCTTCGCCAAGGTCACGCGAGATGTTACCGAACGTCAGGAAGCCCATGAAGAGCTTCTCAATAGTGAGCGGCGCTATCGCCAGCTAATCGAGGCCGTGGTCGATTACGCGATCTTTCAGCTCGACCCACTGGGCAACGTGACAACCTGGAATCCCGGAGCAGAGCGGATCAAGGGCTACGCGCCGCCGGAGATCATCGGTCAGCATTTTAGCGCTTTTTACACGCCCGAAGACATCGAACTCGGTGTGCCCAAGCGTGCGCTTTCAGAGGCGGCGGAGCATGGTCGCTTCGAGGCGGAAGGCTGGCGCCTGCGAAAAGACGGCTCCCGCTTCTGGGCATCCGTCATCATCGATCGCATCACGGACGAGGCCGGAAACATTGTCGGGTTCGCCAAAGTCACGCGCGACGTTACGGACCGGAAGCGCGCCGAGGACGAGCTCAAGCACGTTCAGGAGCAACTCGCCGCATCCCAAAAGCTGGAAGCGGTGGGGCAACTCAGCGGTGGCATCGCGCACGACTTCAACAATCTGCTCATGATCGTCCTTGGCAATCTCGAAACAGCTGAGCGGCACGCCAAGGCGCCCGGAGCCAATCTGAACCGGGCGCTCGCAAACGCGAAGCGCGGCGCACAGAGAGCCGCGGCGTTAACCAGTCGCTTGTTGGCATTTTCGCGCCGACAAGCGCTCGATCCCAAGCCAATCAACGTAAACAACTACGTCAATGGCCTGCAGGAATTCCTTCAGCGCACGCTCGGAGAGCGCATCGAAGTCCAGACCGTCGGAAGTGCGGGTCTTTGGGAAATCGAAGCCGACGCCAATCATCTGGAGTCAGCCATCGTCAACCTGGCAATCAACGCTCGTGACGCCATGCCCGACGGCGGAAAGCTGACTTTGGAAGCAGCCAACATCTCCGCCGACGATGATTACTGCCGGCTCAATCCTGAACTGGCGCCCGGTCAGTACGTCGCCATTTGCGTGACTGACACCGGAGGCGGAATGTCGCGGGACGTTCTCAGTCACGCTTTTGAGCCCTTCTTTACGACAAAGGAGCCGGGCCACGGCACCGGCCTTGGCCTGAGCCAGGTCTACGGCTTCGTCAAGCAATCCGGAGGCCACGCAAAAATCTACAGCGAGGTGGGGCAGGGCACCACCATCAAGATGTACTTTCCGCGCTTCTCCGGAAGCACACGGCCCGAAGAAATCGCACCTGAGGAAATTGCCGAGGGTGAGCTATCCGAGACCGTTCTCGTCGTCGAGGACGATGAGGATCTGCGCGTCTATATTTCTGACGTCCTGCGGGATCTCAACTATCGCGTCCTCTCGGCCCGCAGCGCTCAGGCCGCTCTGACCATTCTCCTGCAAGACGATTCGAAGGTGGACCTTCTTCTCACTGACGTGGTCATGCCGGGGATCAATGGTCGCGAGCTCGGCAGGCGCGCGCATCAAATTAGACCGGGACTGAAGATCCTGTACATGACGGGCTATTCGCGTAATGCCGTGGTCCATCAGGGAAGGCTTGATGAAGGTGTCAACCTGCTGGAGAAGCCAATCTCGCAAGCAAAACTGGCGCTGAAGGTGCGAGAGATTCTGGATCAGTTTGAATGACCAGGGTCTGACCAGCGGTACTATCCTGACCGCTGGCCGGCGGCGGCCACCGTAGCACCCGTCCGTTCTCTGGGCCTTAGCCGTTATCCCTTCCCTGACTGCCTGGTGCCTCAACGGGCACCAGGATTCCCATACTGCGCTCATCCTGAGGGAGTGGATCGGTAGCCGGACTTCCCCGCTTGACCTTTTTTCGCGCCGTGAGATTTTTAAGGGTCCGAAAAAAGCCGGGGGCGGCGATGAAACTGTTGAACGAATACCTGGAGCGTGCCGTCAGTCTGGAGAAATTGGCGGCGGGCGAGCAGGATTCGACCTTCAAAACTCAGCTGTTGAACCAGGCGGCGGCTTACAGAAAGCTGGCGGCAAAGCGCGCCTTGGAATACGGACTGCCGCCACCAAGCCCGCCAGAAGACCCGCCGCAGCCCTGAGAGAGTTAAAAGATCGATCTGGATCAGGGCCGCCTGCGGCCGTGCGGCTGGTCAGCGAGGGCGACGAGGCCCGGTGGCGCATCCTCCAAGAGTATGTCGCGGGCTTTCGCGAATTGATCGGGAAGTTGCGCAAGAAGCTGCACTCCTGAAGTCGAGCTGACATCCGTTGGGCGGGGGACCCTTGCTCCCTGTGTTCAAAATGGAACATAACTCTTTATCGCGAGTTCCTTCCCGATCGCACAGCGGGGTGCGCAGGGGGCCAGCATGCAAGGGACGGGAGTTACTATCCTCGTCGTCAAAGACGAACAGCTTATCCGCGACATGGTGGCCGACGCATTGTCAGATGGCGGCTTTGAAGCCGAAGTCGCCGTCAGCGGGGAGGATGCAGTTAGTCTTCTGCAGGGCAACCAAACCAAGTATCGCGCACTCGTTACCGATATAAATTTGTTCGGAAAGCTCGATGGCTGGCAAGTCGGCCATCGCGCCAGGGAGCTAAATCCGGACATCTCTGTGATTTACATGACAGGCGCGGCGGCCGATCAATGGCCCGCCCACGGCGTGCCCAACAGCATCTTGCTGACCAAGCCATTTGCACCTGCGCAAATCGTGACCGCCGTAGCTCAACTTCTGAATACCGGAACTCCGCCCGCTCAGTCCTGAGGGGAGTGGACGAAGCCTTCTCCGACCGAGGCAGCCTTAGTTCTTCGTCAAGGGCTTGGGCGGCTCTTCGGCCATGGCCTCGACATCAATGGCAGGAAGCTCGCCAGTGCGGTCTTTCAGGTCTGCCGCACGCTGGACCAAGCCAGCAGCGACCGTGGGATTTTTTGTTGTTTTTGCCATGCGCAGCAATGCCGCTGCGGCCTCACGGGCGAACTGATTTAAGCGCGACACGGTTGGACATCCGACACTTAGCCGACGTGGAATGATTCAAGGGTCGAATATTCGTTCCGAATTCGGCTTAAAAATGCGCGCACGACACAAGAAGGGCTTCAGCTCGGGGCTGGGCCAGCTGAGGTCCTTCGTGTGTCGGCACCACGTTATTGGAGCGCGGTTCCGAATGATGCCCAACTAAAGAGGTGGTTCTTGGTTCCCGGTTATCAGCCCAAATTTCGAGAAAAAAACGGGCCCCAGCTCGCGGGGCTATTGGGGGGCATGGAGCTGGGGGCCACTCGGGGTCGCCCTTGGGGAAGGGCATCGGGAAAACTTGGCAATCGCAGGAATGTTCCTGTCTTTTCCAAAGAGCGAGTGTGTAGATCAACCGCACGGCCGCGACTTGAGACGTCCTCGTGAAGGACTTCATGACCCCCTGAGCCCCGGTCCTCCGGGGACACACCGCGTTGCAAACTCGCTATGATGGATCGAAGCCGCGCAGAGTCGTTGGGCGACCAGTCCTGCAATAGTGAGAGGCGCGGTGATCCACAGCGCTACGAAACCAAGGCGTGTGCGCTGTCGAATTCATACGAAAGGGCCAGATCCGGGCGCGACGCCCCCGGGACTACGCGCCCACATCGCAAGACGGCGATGCTCGGTCTGACTTAACGTACGTGCCTTATTCGGACACAGCGAGAACGGTCAGGCCCCTGGTGCGCTTGTGGGGCGTCTCGAAGTCGATCCGCTGCCCCGGCGATAGGCCGATCAAAGCCGCTCCAACAGGCGTCAGGACCGAAATCCGACTGAGCTCGATGTTTGCCTCATGCGGATAGACCAGCACGATCTCTCGGCTCGCACCCGTCTCGTCATCGCGATAGGTCACTTTCGATCCCATCCTGATCACGCCTCGCAAGTTGTTCTCGTCCGTCACCGTGGCACGTTCCATCTCTCGAGCCAGAAAATGGGCCACTCGCGGAAACAGATCCATGCTCGAATTGGCCAAGGAACTGAGGCGCCGTGATTCGTCCTCAGTAATCTTGATCGGCGGCAACGCCGACTGTTCTCGCCGGCTCTCAGCTTCGAAATTGCGCATTGGTCGCTCCTATGCTGCAGTTGGTCCGGGGTCGTCATCGAACGGGTTGCCTGACCGCGTCGGCCCTCTCCGGAAGAATGGGACGACCTTTGAATCCGATGGGGTCAGGCTTTGGACCCTGACGACATTCAGACATCCGGCGACGAAGTACGGCATCTGATCGCCGACCCGCAGTCCGATCAAAGCTGTACCCAGCGGGGTCAACACCGAAATGCAGGCGGGATCCGACCAGCACTCCTCGGGCCAGACCAGTTGCACGGTGCGACGCGGAACGCCCCAATTCGTGCAATGGGTGACCCATGATCCGATCGTCACGAAAGGACGGACGTTGTCCGTTTCGTCCGCGACGATATCGGCGCGGTTGATTTCGCCCATGAGGAATATCCCGTCCAAATCTCCTTTTTGGACGGCGAGGCGGGCGAGCTGTTCGAGCCGCGGATAGTCTGATGAGGTCAGTGCGATTTTCGGAAGAGGCAGCACGGCGCACTCCTTCTGCTTCAAGACGACCTCTCGAGTGGAGGTCACGAAAGCTGGAAAAGAGCCCGGACGGCGCGAACACCGTCCGGCTAACCGCCTGCTTGGAGGCGGCCGGCGTGAAGAGCAAAACGCGCGGTGCGCGCATCAATGTCGATGTCATAAGCCATGTTGCTCTGACTATAGTGGTTCATTTCCCTGGAAACATTGCGACGAAACCGCACAGCACCTGTACACGCGAAGTATCGAGAGGAGACAAGGAGCGTCATTGAAGTGAGACATCGAACAATCACGCGGGTCTACCCAGCTGCGCAAGAACGTGCGTCGAAGATTACATCGCGTGGGATGGACAGGCTGACGTTGCTGCAGGCGAACGCTCTTGTCGCACCGGTAGGCCCCGGGCGGCGGTTTGACGTGAATGTGAGCCGTAGTTCTACAGAACCATTATTATAGTCGGCATCGATCGCTTGCACCTGGCGATGGAACACTGAACGGGCGCCATGACATGCGATACCGCTTCGAGGTCAGCCCAGCTGAGGACACCGAGCCGGTCGAGATGAGTGGCTGGCGGGGGATCGCGCTCTGCGGATTCTACGCGTTGCTGGGCGCTCTCGCCGCCGTCGTTGCCGCCGCGACTGGCACCCTTCCACACTGGATCTGAACCGCTCGATCGCGGAGCCAGTGTCCGCGGGAATGGCGGTTTCCGGCCAAACCATCACAATGGCGCTAAAATCTAGCAGTGGAGATATCGATCCGCCTCGGCTAAGCAATTGAGGATCGGCGAAAGCATCTCTCCACCTCGCAGCCTGGGGCAATGAACGCAAATGTTCCTGCTTGCCGTTCTCGTCCTTCCTTTCGCGGGAAGCTTTATTGCGGCACTCTTGCGGGTCAATGCACGCAACGCTGAGGCATGGCTCGCTGGAGCGGTCGCACTTACAGCTTTTTGCCTCATCGGCGCGGCTTATCCGAACGTGACGAATGGTGGCGTTGTCGGGTGGCGAACGGACTGGGTCGCTGAACTTGGACTCGCATTTGTGCTGAGGCTTGACGGGTTCGCATGGGCCTTCGCCATGCTGATCACCGGCATCGGTTTTCTGGTGGTGCTGTATGCCCGGTACTACATGTCACCCAGTGATCCCGTTCCGCGGTTCTTCTCCCTGCTGCTCGCCTTCATGGGAGCAATGCTGGGAATCGTGCTCTCCGGCAACCTGCTCCAACTGGTTTTTTTCTGGGAGCTGACCAGTCTCTTTTCATTCCTGCTGATCAGTTACTGGCACCACAACGCGGCGGCGAGAGACGGCGCGCGGATGGCGCTGGTGATCACGTCGACGGGTGGGCTTTGCCTCTTCGCCGGCGTGCTGCTCATCGGGCACATCGTCGGCAGCTATGACCTGGAGCAGGTGCTGGCTTCCGGAAACGCGATCCGTTCGCACGCGCTTTATGTCCCCGCACTCGTTCTGATCCTTCTCGGCGCTCTCACAAAAAGCGCCCAGTTCCCGTTTCATTTCTGGCTGCCGCACGCGATGGCCGCTCCAACTCCCGTTTCAGCTTATCTCCATTCGGCAACAATGGTGAAGGCCGGAGTGTTCCTTCTAGTGCGGCTCTGGCCGGCAATGGGTGGAACGAATGAATGGCTGTGGCTGGTGGGCTCGATCGGCCTGATCACGTTTTTTCTGGGCGCCTTTCTCGCCGTGTTCCAGCAGGATCTGAAGGGGCTATTGGCCTACTCGACGATCAGCCATCTCGGATTGATCACGCTTTTGACCGGACTCGATACCCCATTCGGACAGATCGCGGCGATTTTCCATATCATGAACCACGCGACCTTCAAGGCATCGCTGTTCATGGCGGCCGGCATCATCGATCACGAAACCGGCACGCGCGACATCCGCCGCCTTAGCGGGCTATGGGCCTTCATGCCGATTACGGCGACGCTGGCCATGGTGGCTGCCGCGGCAATGGCGGGAGTGCCGTTGCTGAATGGTTTTCTGTCGAAGGAAATGTTTTTTGCCGAGACGATCGAGGTCCATGACAATTCCCTCGTCGATCAGGCGCTGCCGTACATCGTCACTCTCGCCAGCACGTTCACGGTTGCCTATTCGCTGCGCTTCATTCGCGACGTGTTCTTCGGCCCGGCTCCAACCGGCTTGCCACGCGTTCCACATGAGCCGCCCCTGTTGATGCGACTTCCGGCCGAACTGCTCGTGCTGGCATGCCTCATCGTCGGTGTCGCGCCGGCTCTCACAGTGGCGCCGATCCTCGATACGGCTGCCCGGGCGGTTCTCGGCTCCGCGATGCCGGAGTACAGCCTTCGTCTCTGGCACGGAATTACGCCTGAACTTCTGATGAGCATCGTAGCGATGGCCGGTGGGTTGGGCGTCTACGTCATGCTGCGCTCCTACCTGCTCGCGCATGAGGGACCGCCCTTGCTCGGTCGCATCAATGGCAAGCGGATCTTTGACTGGGTGTTGGTGACATTGTCCTGGCGGTTTGCGCGATGGCTCGCCACCAATCTCGGCACGAGGCGTCTCCAACCACAATTGAGACTGTTGGCTGGCGTGGCGTTCGTCGCTGCCCTGCTGCCCCTCTACGCCCGCGGCCTCTCGCTGACGGGACCGTCAAGGAGGGAATTCGACCTCGTCTTTGGACTACTCTGGGTGGTGGGCGTTGGCTGCGCGGTGGCGGCCGCGGTCCAGGCCAAATTTCATCGGGTGGTGGCGCTGATACTGCTCGGGACCGCGGGTCTCGTCACCTGCGTCAGCTTCGTCTGGTTATCCGCTCCCGATGTCGCGCTGACGCAGATCGTCGTTGAGACGGTTACGACGGTTCTCCTGTTGCTCGGCTTGCGGTGGCTGCCGAAACGCATCGCGCGACCAGGCCCGGCAGAGGCGCCCGACAGCATTCGGTGGCACCGCGTTCGCGATTTCTCCATCGCGCTCCTCGCCGGGCTCGGTTTGGGCACGCTTGCGCTGGCGGCCATGCAGCTCCCGGACAACCACAGCATTTCGCGATACTTCGTGGAAAACGCCTACACGAAGGGGGGCGGAACCAACGTGGTGAACGTCATCCTGGTGGATTTTCGCGGGTTCGATACGCTCGGCGAGATCACCGTGCTTGCGGTCGTCGCACTGACCGTCTTTGCGCTTTTGCGCCGTTTCCGTCCGGCCCCCGAAAGCATTCCCGTTCCCGAACAGCAGCATGCCCAGGATGCCCACGACGAGGCTCATCCCGATCGACAGAAGGGCGACACTGCCAAAGACACGCTTGCTACCGCGGCATTGATGATGGGGCTGCTGTTTCCCGTGATCGGCGTCGTGGCCATTTTCCTTCTCTTGCGCGGGCACGACCTTCCGGGCGGCGGCTTCATCGCCGGCATCGCCATGGCAACAGCATTCATCCTGCAGTATATGGCTCGCGGCACGGTGTGGGTGGAAGCTCGTCTTCACGTCATGCCGGTGCGTTGGATGGGTTTCGGCCTCTTGCTGGCAGGGTGTGCGGGAGCTGCCGCCTGCGTTTTCGGACACCCCTTCCTGACCTCGTACTTTGCATATGCCGAACTGCCTCTGCTCGGTCGCGTCCCCACGGCCAGCGCTCTTCTCTTCGATATCGGTGTGTTCTCGCTCGTCGTCGGCGCCACGGTATTGATGCTCATCGCAATCGCGCATCAATCGCTGCGTCGCTATGGCGTGCCGCTCCAGGCGGGGCAACGCGCGCACGATGAGCGAGCGAAAGAGGAGTTGGTGTAATGGAGCTTAGCCTGGCCATCGGCATAGGTGCGCTTACGGCGTCCGGAGTGTGGCTGATCCTCAGGCCGCGCACGTTTCAAGTCATCATCGGGCTTTCGTTGCTCTCTTACGCCGTCAATCTCTTCATCGTGGCCATGGGACGGGTGCGGACGGGAGCGCCGGTGCTGATCGCAAAGGAGATCGGGGATGCAACGAAACATGCTGACCCGCTACCACAGGCGCTCGTACTGACTGCAATCGTCATCAGTTTTGCGACGACGGCGTTGTTCCTTGTCGTTCTCCTCGCGTCGCGCGGCCTGGCTCGCACCGATCACGTCGATGGTCAGGAGCCCGAGGCGTGAGCGGAATCGCAAATCTCGTCGTTGCGCCTATCGTCCTGCCCCTGCTTGCCGGCGCAGGCATGCTGCTCTTGAATGGAGAGCGGCACCGCAACATCGTGGCTGCGGTCAATGTCGCCGCAACGGTTGCACTCGTTTGCGTCGCGGTGATCTTGCTCGGAATGTCTGATTCGGGTCACCCCGGAATCAGGGAAGTCTATCGCCTGGGCGATTGGCCTGCTCCGTTCGGAATTGTCCTCGTTCTCGATCGGCTCTCCGCGCTCATGCTGCTCCTGACCAGCATCCTGGCGTTGGCGTCGGTTGTGTTCTCTCTTGCCCGTTGGCACCGGACAGGCGCGCATTTTCATCCGCTCTTTCAATTTCTGTTGATGGGCCTCAATGGTGCCTTCCTGACCGGCGATCTCTTCAACCTGTTTGTCTTCTTCGAGTTGTTGCTGGCCGCTTCGTACGGACTTCTGCTGCATGGTTCCGGTCTTGCACGGGTGAAGGCCGGGTTGCACTACATCGTCGTGAATCTGGTCGCGTCTCTATTGTTCCTGATCGGGGTCAGCCTGATCTATGGCGTCACCGGGACGCTCAATATGGCGGACCTCTCGGCGCGGATACCTGCAATCGCTGCGGAGAGCCGCGGTTTGCTCGAAGCAGGCGCCGGCATGCTGGCCGTGGCCTTCCTGCTCAAGGCCGGCATGTGGCCTCTGTGTTTCTGGCTGCCGACGGCCTACGCATCTGCGAGTCCACCGGTGGCGTCGATCTTTGCGATCATGACCAAGGTCGGCGTATATATCATCCTGCGTCTATCGCTGTTGCTTTTCGGTGAGGGCAGCGGCGCGTCAGCGGGCTTCGGCAGTGACTGGCTGTTGTGGGGCGGGGTGGCGACGATCGCCTTCGGAGCAATCGGCACATTGGCATCCCAGGACACCGCCCGTCTCGGCGGCTTTTCGGTGCTCGTATCCTCCGGAACCGTGCTGGCAGCCACCGGGACCGGGCAAGTCAGTGTCGCCGGCGGAGCACTGTTTTACCTGGTCAGCTCGACTCTCGGCATCAGCGCGTTCTTCCTTCTGGCCGAACTCATCGAGCGCGGCCGCGAACCCGGAGCTGACGTGATCGCCGTCACGCGAGAAGCTTACGGAGAAGACCACGGTGCGGACGATACCGAAGAGGAAGTCGGCATGGCCATTGTGGCCACGATGGGATTGCTCGGCGTCGCCTTTATCGGATGCGCCCTGGTCATCGCCGGGCTTCCGCCGCTGTCGGGGTTCATAGCCAAATTCGCGCTGCTGACGGCGGCGCTTCATCCTTCAGACATGCATCCGGGCGGTGCCGTTCCCGGCAGTGGATGGGCGCTCCTGTTGGCGCTCCTCGTGTCCAGTTTTGCGGCGTTGGTCGCGCTGACCCGAGCAGGTATCCGCTCCTTCTGGGCCTCGCCAGATCGCACCGTGCCGCGTGTGCGCCTGATCGAAATGGCGCCCATCATGTTCCTGTTGATCATTTGCGCGACCCAGACAGTGCTCGCCGGTCCGGTGATGCGTTTCATGCAGGCAACGGCGCAATCGCTGCACGCCCCGGCGGGCTACGTCAGCGACGTCCTGGAGATCAGCGTCCAAGGCAGCCGAAAGGCGGGTGGCGAATGACGCGATTCCTGCCCTTTCCGCGGGTGAGCTTCTGTCTTCTCGCATTGTGGCTGCTGCTCAATCAAGCAGTCACGGTCGGACATGTCCTCCTCGGTTGTGTGATCGCGCTCGTCGGCGGGCGGATCCTCACCGTGCTGGAGCTGCCAAGCACGCACGTCAGGCGACCCGGCGTCCTTCTCCGCCTGTTGGGATTGGTAGCGATTGATATCATCCGCTCCAACTTGGCGGTTGGCCAGATCATTCTCGGCTTTGGGCGCCGGCAGCGAAAATCCGGGTTCGTGAACATTCCGCTCGATATGCGCAATCCCTACGGACTGGCCATGTTGGCTTGCATCATCACCTCGACGCCCGGAACGTTGTGGGTGAATTTCGATGCCCAGAAGGGCTTGTTGATGATCCATGTTCTCGACCTGGTCGATGAAGCCGAGTGGATCCGCACGATCAAGCAGCGCTACGAACGCCATCTGCTGGAGATATTCGAATGAGCCAGCTCTTGCTGATCTACGCGCTTGTCGCCGCGCAGGTACTTCTGGTGTTGGCTATCGGCTGTGGCGCGGTTCGCATCTTTCGGGGGCCGCGAGCACAGGATCGCGTTCTGGGCTTCGACACGGTGTCCGTGAACGCGATGTTGTTGCTTCTGACGTTCGGGATTCGATCCGGCGAAACGCTCTATTTCGAGGCGGCTCTGGCCATGGCCCTCTTCGGTTTTGTTGGTACGGTTGCGCTAGCGAAGTTTCTGCTGCGCGGCGAGGTGATGGAATGAACAGCATCGAACACCTGCCGCCCTGGGCTGCGGCTCTCACGGCATTTCTCCTTCTTGTCGGCGCCGCCGCCACACTGGTCGGTTCGCTGGGCCTTTTGCGGTTCGGCACATTCTACGAGCGCGTCCACGCGCCGACGCTCGGGACAACGCTGGGCACCGTATTCATTGCAGCTGCTTCAATCGTTTGCTTTTCGGTACTTCAGAGCAGGCCCGTGCTGCACGAACTCCTGATCATCGGGCTTGGCGTGGTAACCACGCCTATTGCGCTGACCGTATTGGTGGGCGCAGCGCGATTTCGCGATACCGCCGAAAAGAGTGCGCAAGTTCGCGGACCAGAGGGCAATTAGCGCGAGACGCGCGATTTTTTGCGGCAGGTTCCTTGATCGGCCAGTCGGCCAATCCAGGCCAAATGTCGCATTTGATTTCCTGCATCGCATGCCCACCTCTAAGTACATGATGCATGACGCTGAGTAGTAGGCGAGTTCGCCGAAGTCTTTGCATGTTGGCCGCCTGATCGGAGGCAATCAGCCCCGAACTCAGTCCATGCCGCGTTCGCGAGGGCTGGAAGCTCGGTGCCCGGCAGAGCAGAGCAATGCACATGCCGCTCGCAAGCGAGCCGCACCGCAAACAGAGGCAGTGATGACTACAACGCTACGACGCCGGATTTATAGGACCCAGCTGCAGATCCGCCGGTAACCCGGACGATTCAGATCGTCCGGGATGGTACCTCAACATTTCTGCAACCAAAGCCGGGAGTTTCTCATGTCGGTGTTCTTCGCGCTGCTCGTCCTGACCTCATGGGCATGTTCATCTGGATTTCAGATCCCGATGGCTTCCGCGAGGCATTCGCTCGCCGCCGAGCGCCAATTCCTCACGATCCTAAAAGGTGACGTTGGGAGGTTCACCTCCGTCACCGCGTACAACAGTTGCTTATGAGCGAGAAAGATATCGTGCGCCGCATGTTCGCGGGGCGCGATGCTTGGTTGCTTCTCGGCTCCAGATCGTCGGTCCAGGCCAACCTGGACGAACGAAGCTGGCAGGCAACAGCGTCATAGGCCCTCCGCAAGGCAACCGAATTGCCGCGCTGGTCGAGCTTGGCAGGCCATCGGGCCGGCGGCCGTTCGCAATTGTAAGGATTCTGACATGAATATCGTCGCTGCGACAGATTTCTCGACGCGGTCCAATCGCGCTTTGCGGCAGGCCGGCCTCCTGGCGCGCTCCCCTGATGCAACTCTGCACCTTGTTCATGTCGTCGACGAGGATCAGCCAGCCGAGCTGATCCGCATCGAAGAGCGTGAGGCACAGCGGGTGCTGGTTGAGCAGATCGCATCCATGCCGGAGCTGCAAAACGTTCAGTGCTACCCGATCGTGGTCAAGGGCCATCCCTTTGTCGGGATATTGCGAGCGGCTGCAGCAGCCGACGCGGATCTCGTTGTAATGGGAGCCCATCGCAAGCAGTTTCTGCGCGACATCTTCACAGGCACCACAATCGAGCGTGTAATTCGCGGAGGAAGGTATCCGGTTCTGATGGTGAACAACGAGGCGCAGCGGCGCTATGAACGCGCTCTGGTGCCGGTCGATATGTCGGATACATCCGCCGATGCAATCCGCGTGGGGCTGTCCACCGGACTCTTGACACAGGGCGCAACAACGATCCTTCACGCCTTCTCGCCGATGACGAAAGCGCGATTGGTCCGCTCCGGTGCGAGCGCGGCCGTCATCAGCAGATATGTCGATAGCGAGCGTCTGAAGGCAACGGAGGAGCTGACGAAGTTTCTGGTGGCGAACAAGCTCGGCACGCAACGATGGTCTCTCCAGGTCGGCGAGGGCGAGCCCATGCAGGTCATCACCCGTGCTGTTTCGGAGAGGCAGCCTGACATGCTGGTGATGGGGACGCACGGGCGATCTGGATTGGTTCGGGCCTTGATCGGGAGCGTAACGGAAGAAGTCCTGCGTTCGTTGAGTGTGGACGTTCTCGTTGTTCCTCCCGCGGGCTCTGAACGCACAATGTCAAATCCGCTGATCGGCACCGACCCAAAGGCGTGACGCGTACCGCGGCTCATCGCTCGCCGGCGAACCCTTCTTTCCGCGAGACCACGGCTCCCGCTCTGTCCGGATGATCGATAGACTAGCGGCGCCGTCGTTCGCTGTCGCGCGCAGCCGGCTTTGCTGCTTGTGGTTTAGTTGAGCCCCGCGTGATCTTCAGCGGATCGCTGGCCGGAAAGGTTTGCTGCAATTGCCGGTCCAATTCCTCGTCGAGTTCCCGCTTCTCTCGCTGCTTCGATGTTTCGTCATGCTTTGGCATTGCTCAATCTCCGCGTTTAGCACTTGGTGACCGGCCGTCCGTGACCGGGAACAGTTGACGCCAAACCGAGCGGAATTGAGGATTTGGAATCAGCAAGGATCTTGAAGTAACAGACCGGGGCTCGGGACATCAGCGTCGCTAGTCCCGCCCGCACGGGGGACAATAGTGTTTCTCGATCATGGCACCTGCGCTCCGGCATGAAAAAACCCGCGGCGGATTGCTCCGCGCGGGTGAACTTTCGATGATGCCATTCTGCCAGTGTTTTGCCCGACGTGTCAAAGCTGAACAGCACGACGGGCAGGGATGTATCGGTTCGGCAAACGCCTAGTTGGTGCAATCAAAATGGCTAATGATTTCAATACCCCCGCTACTGTGCATGGGGTTGTTTTTCGATTTTTTTGTTTTTGCGCCGCCGAAGCCGCGCCTCAGCGCCGTCCGCGCGGTGCTTCCGCCTTGGCCGGCGGCTCGGTCTGCGGTCCGCAGCTCGCGGCAGCGAGGGTTGACTGCGCTTGCGGCATCAGGCCGGGCTCGGGGGCGAGCGCCTTCATCACGATCAGGCCGGTGGTGCTGGGGGAATCGATGATCAGGCGGTCGGCGGCGGTGATCTCTTCGTCTTCGGGCAGCTCGTTGTGCTGCGGCTCGGTCATCAGGTCGAGCTCGATCACCTTCTTGCCCGCCGAGCGGTCGTTGATGGCGTAGTAGGCGATCTCGTTGCGAGTGTAGAACGACACCGAGGTATAGGCTTGGCTGACGGGGACCGTCAGCTTGATCGGCCCGTTCGACAGATCGTAGCGGCAGATCGCGAGCGCAAAGGCCGGGTCCATGAACGGCATCGGCGAGGTCTGCGGATCGGCGAGCGGAAGCTGCGTGACCGCGTTGAGCTTGGTCATCGGCGTCAGCCGCGAATAGGCGTCCTGGGTCGCGATCCGCGGCAACGCCAGCACGCTGACGAGATGGACCACGAGGCCCAGCACCACGCCGGCAACGATGGTGAACAACAGCCGGATCATGAGCAGCCCGCCGTCGTGATCGTGGGCATCGGCGCGTCGCGCTGGGTGCGCGTGGCAACGCCGACCGGGGTGTCGTAGAGCCGCAGCATCAGCGCGTAGCGTTCGATGCCGCCGGTCGGCAGCCAGTTGCCGGCGCGCGAGCGCGAGGCGATGCGGATCTCGAACGAGCCGTCGGACTGCCGCACGATCTCCTGGCTGGTGAAGCCGTAGCGCTGCAGCGAATTGGGAACGAGATGACCCTTGCGGTCATAAAGCGTCAGCGTCCAGAACCGTGCCGGCGGTGTCACGCCGGAGACCACGACGTCGCAGCGGCCGTCGAGCACCTTCTTCTTGTCGTCGGCGGTGGCGGTGAAGGCGACGCCGTCGCCGGTGCCGATAGGCAGCTCGCCGTTGCGCACGATGGTGGCGCGCGAATAGGGATCGACGTCGGCGGTGCCGGTGCGCGGACGCGCGGTCCAGGGGCCGATGGTCAGCGCGCCGATCTCGGTGCCGCGCGTCGTCGTCATCCAGGTCGCGCCGACGCCCACCACGGTTGCGAGCAGAAGGGCCGTCAATGTGATCAGGATCAGCCGCACTTGTTCGGTCAGTTCTTGCGCGGGGCGGATGCGTTCGCATTCTCTTCCGCATAGTTCTGCGGGAAGGCGAGCGCGCTCGTGGACGATGCCGGTTTGGCTTGCTTGGGGTCGGTGGCGGCCGCTTTGGCCGCGGTCCTGGCCGCGTCATCCAGCAGCTTCTCGACGCGCACCAAAACGTCGGCGCCGCGCTTGGTCAATACGGGCGGCGGACCGGGCTTGGTCTCCAGCACCTTCGGCGCCGCATTGGCCTGTGCGTTGGTGATCCGCTCGGGCGGCAGCTTCTGGCCCATGCCGATACCGGCGATCTCCCGGACCTCGACGCCCTGATGCGCCGCGAGCATGATGTCGTGCCAGGTCTGCGCCGGCAGCGAGCCGCCGGTCATGCGGTTAGTCGGCGAATAGTCGTCATTGCCGTACCAGACCGCGCAGGTGAAATTGCCGGTGTAGCCGACGAACCAGGCGTCGCGATAGGCATTGGTGGTGCCGGTCTTGCCCGCAGTCGGAATGCCGTCGAGCGCTGCGCGGCGCGCGGTGCCTTCGCTGACGACGTGGCTCATCATGCCAGCCATGTCGGCGGCTACGGAGGCGGGAATCGCCTGGCGCGGCTTCGGCCCGTCGCGGTCCCAGCGCCAGACCGGATCGCCCGCGCCGGTGCGCACTTCCAGCACGGAATGCGGCGTCACTGCCTTGCCGCGGTTGGGGAAAGTCGCGTACGCCACCGCGTGCTCGAGCACGGTGACTTCGTCCGAGCCGATCGGCAGCGACGGCGTGTCGGGCAGCGGTGCCTTGAGGCCGAAGCGGCGCGCGACCTCGACGATCTTGGCGCGGCCGATCTTGGCCGGGTTCGGCGCCTTCGGCTGCTCCTTCTGGCCGATCGCGATCGACAGCTTGACGGGTACAACGTTGATCGAGCGCGTGATCGCCTGCGTCAGTGTCACCGCGCCGGAATAGGAATGACCATAGTTCTGCGGGCACCAATTGCCGATGCAGACCGGGCCGTCGACCACGATCGAATTCGGCGTGAAGCCGTTGAGGAGCGCGGTGGTGTAGACGTAAGGCTTGAACGACGAGCCCGGCTGGCGGTAGGCGTCGGTGGCGCGGTTGAATTGGCTGGCGCCGTAGTCGCGGCCGCCGACCATGGCGCGGATGCCGCCGTCGAGATCGGAGACGACGGTCGCGGCCTGCGTCGCGTGATAGTCGCGGCCGAACTGGCGCAGCTGGTTCTCGACCGCGTCCTCCGCCGCCTTCTGCACGTTGGTGTCGATCGCGAGCCGGACCACGAAGACGCGCTCAGTGTAGGATTTCGGGAAGGTGTCGACCAGCTTGCGCATCTCGTCGAAGGCGTAGTCGAGATAATAATTCGGCGACGCCTCGTAGCGGCGGTCGACCGCGAAGGCGGGGTTGCGGCGGGCGCCGAACACCTGGCCCTCGGTCATGAAGCCGGCGTCGACGAGATTGTCGAGAACGACATTGGCGCGGGCGCGGGCGGCGGGCAGGTTGATGTGGGGCGCGTATTTGGTCGGCGCCTTGAACAGGCCGGCGAGCATCGCGGCTTCGGCGAGCGTCACGTCACGTGCCGACTTGTTGAAGTAGAAATGCGCGGCGCCGTCGACGCCGAAGGTGCCGCCGCCCATATAGGCGCGGTCGAGATACAGCTTGAGGATCTCGTTCTTGGTCAGGCGCCATTCCAGCCAGACCGCGAGGAAGGCTTCGTTGACCTTGCGCTCGATGGTGCGCTCGTTGCTCAGGAACAGGTTCTTGGCGAGCTGCTGGGTGATCGAAGAGCCGCCTTGGCGGACGCCGCCGGCCTGGGCGTTGGTGACGAGCGCGCGCGCGGTGCCGGCGATGTCGATGCCGAAATGCTCGTAGAAGCGGCGGTCCTCGGTCGCGAGCGTCGCCTTGATCAGCACGTCCGGAAAATCTTCCAACGGGATCGAATCGTTGTGCTTGATGCCGCGGCTGCCGATCGGGTTGCCGTAGCGGTCGAGGAAGGTCACCGCGAGGTCGGACTTCTTCAGCCAGTCCTCGTCCGCGGTCTCGCGGAAGGCGGGAATGGCGAGGGTCAGCATCACCACCAGGCCGCCGAGGCCGAGGGTCGCGGCCTCCGACAGCGGCTCGATGAACACCCAGCGCTTCCAACGCCCGACATAGAAGCGGTCCATGAAGGTCGAGTAGCGCTCGTAGAGCTCGCGGATGCCCTTGGCCGAGGAGAACAGCGAGGAGTCGATGCGCGCATCGAGGTCCAGGAAGAAATTCCGGATCCGGGCCTTCCAATGCGGTGGTATGATCTGGCGCACCTAGAACCCTTGCGGCTTGGTTCGAAAGCGTTCAAGCACCCGGCCGGGGGCGGCATCGAGACGTCTTGCGGGAGTGTTGCGGCAAACCCAAGGCGCCCGGCCAGCGACGGTGGGGACTTGCTGTTCCTTCTAGCCGAGCAGGGCCTATAAACCAATGGTCACGCTTGCGATTTTGAACAACAGGCCTAATTGACCCCGGTTCATTACGGGCCTCACGCGGGCGTTGCTTGCAGCCCCACGGCCGCACGCCCTAGATGGCACCAACCGTAGCTCTTTCGAACTTTTGTTGAGGCGCATGACCGCAGCTCCCAAACGACCTTCAGGCCAGGAAGGATTCTTCTGGAAAACCAAGACGTTGGAAGAGATGTCGGGGCCCGAATGGGAGAGCCTGTGCGACGGCTGCGGCCGCTGCTGCCTGAACAAGCTCGAGGAAGATGGCACCGGCGACATCTATTTCACCCATGTCGGCTGCAAGCTGCTCGATGGGGTGACCTGCGGCTGCAAGGACTACGCGAATCGTTCCGACAAGGTTCCGGACTGCGTCCGCCTGACCCCGGCCAATGTCCGCACCCTGAACTGGCTGCCGCCGAGCTGCGGCTACAAGCTTGTTGCGGAAGGCCGCGACCTCTATTGGTGGCATCCCCTGGTGTCAGGCGATCCCGACACCGTGCATGACGCGGGCGTCTCCGTACGCGGACGGGTCGAAGGCAGCGAGGTCGAGATTCCGGACGATGAGCTCGAGAACCACATCGTGCAGTGGCCGGCGCAGCTGCCAAAACGGGCGCGCCTGAAGCGACGTCCGAAGGACTGATCCGCCGCACCAGGTAGATCACGTCCTCGCGATGGCCGTGGGGTGGGATGCTCCCATGCGCCGCGGTGCCTGCCTGAGAAGAACTTTGCTGTCTACATTGACTGCATAGAACGAATCCTTCGCGGTGTTGCGCCGCCTCATGGCTTCCGGTCGAGATGAACAAGTTCGAGCGGCAGAGCAGTTCTGCCGACACCCAGACATTGCCCGACGACATCGCCGAGGAATTGTCGCGCCTTCCGAGCGAGGTCTTGAGCGTCGATGACGCTCCTTCGCTCGCGCCGCCGGCGCCGCTGTCGCAGGACGAGGTCCGCACCATCGTCATCAGCCTGATGTTGACGATGTTCCTGGCCGCACTGGACCAGACCATCGTCGCCACCGCGCTGCCGACCATCGGACGCCAGTTCCACGACGTCTCCAATCTCTCCTGGGTCATCACCGCCTATCTGCTCGCCTCGACCGCGGTCGCGCCGGTTTTCGGCACGCTCAGCGACATCTACGGGCGCCGTGTGATGATCATCATCTCGCTCAGCCTGTTCGTCGCGGGCTCGGTGCTGTGCGCGATCGCTCCGAACCTGCCGATGCTGATTCTTGCACGCGGTCTCCAGGGACTGGGTGGCGGCGGCATCATGCCGGTGGTGCAGACCGTGATCTCCGACGTCGTGAGCCCACGCGAGCGCGGCCAGTATCAAGCCTATTTCTCCAGCGTCTGGATGGTCGGCGGCATTCTCGGCCCGGTCATCGGCGGCGTGTTCGCCGAGCATCTGCACTGGTCGATGATCTTCTGGATCAATGTGCCGCTCGCGGCGGCGGCGATCGCGTTGCTGCTGCCCAGGATGAAGAAGATTCCGGTGTTCCACCGCAAGCGCAAGGTCGACTGGATCGGCGGCGTGCTGCTGATGGCCTCTGCCGTCGTCTTCATGCTGGTGCTGACCTGGGGGGGCACGCGCTTCCCGTGGCTCTCGCCCACCGTGCTTGCGATGGTGGGCGGCGCTGTAGCGCTCGCGGTCACCTTCGTGTGGCACGCGCGCCGGGCGGAAGAGCCGTTCCTGCCGCTGCCGCTGCTCGGAGGATCGGTTGTGCCGTTCGGGCTGACGGCCGGCGGTTGCGCGCTCGGTGCGATCACGGGCCTCACGGTGCAGCTGCCGCTCTATTACGAGGCGGTCTATCACCTCAGCGCCAGCGAAGCGGGCCTCGCGCTGATTCCGCTCGCGGCGGTCTCGACCTGCGGCGCGGCCATCGCTGGTCGCACCATGGCGCGGGCCAAGCACTACAAGCGGGTCGCCATCGTAGGAACGTCCTGGGCAGCGCTGTGCGGCCTCGGCCTCACGTTGACGACGTTGCCGCTCTGGGCGCTGCTGACGCTGATGGCTGCGTTTGCGCTTGGCCTCGGCACCACCTTTCCGGTCTGCGTCGTCTCGGTGCAGAATTCGGTCGCCCGTCCGCAGGTCGGCACCATCACGGGCGCGTTGAACTTCTTCCGCTCGCTTATGTCCTCGTTCACGGTTGCGGCGTTCGCGGCCATCCTGCTCATCGCACTCGGTGCCGACGTTCCGCTCGCCGGCGAGCATCACGGCGCCGTCAATGCGATCCCCGCGGACGACATGCGGCATGCGTTCCGCTACGTCTTCGGCGCCGCCACCGCGCTGATGGCTGGCGCCGCGCTCTGCCTGATCATGATGGAGGAGCGGCCGCTGGCCGGTCCGTCCACGACGCAACCCGTCGAGATGGCGGAATAAGAACCGCTAGCCGCGGCGTCCGTCCGGAAAGCTGCTGCTTCGCGGCAATCGAATCGTGAACTCGGTGAACGCGCCGGGCTCCGTCGCGACGTCGATTGTGCCGCCGTGCTGCTTCACCACGATATCGTGGCTCATCGACAATCCGAGGCCGGTGCCTTCGCCGGCCGGCTTGGTGGTGAAGAACGGATCGAACATCTTTTCCTTCACCTCGTGCGGAATGCCGGTGCCATTGTCGCGGATGCGGATCTCGATACTGTCGCCCCGGTCGCGTGTCGCGGCGATCACCACCGGCTCGTAATCGGCGGCGCCGTCATCCGACTTGCGCTTGGCGACCGCGTGGAAGCCATTCGAGATTAGGTTCAGCAGCACCCGGGTGATCTCCTGCGGAAACACTTCCGCTTGTCCGGCCGCCGGATCGAGCTCGCGCTTCAGCGTCACGTCGAACTGTGGCTTCTCGGCGCGGACGCCGTGATAGGCGAGGTTGAGGCTCTCCTCGACCAGTGCGTTGATGTCGCTCAGCCGATGCTCGCCGCCGCCCTCGCGGGAATGCAGCAGCATGTTCTTGACGATGGAGTCGGCGCGCCTGCCATGCTGCACGATCTTCGCGAGATTGTCCTTCAACAGTCCGGTCAACTCGTCGACCTCGCTGCGGACGTCGTCCGCGAGCGGGACAGGCGCGAGCGCCGCGTTCAGCTCGTCCGTCAGCTCGGCGGAGAGCGATGCAAAATTGTTGACGAAGTTGAGCGGGTTCTTGATCTCGTGCGCGATGCCGGCGGTGAGCTGGCCGAGCGAAGCCAGCTTCTCGGTCTGGACCAGCCGGTCCTGGGCAGCGCGCAAATCGTCGAGCGATTTGGCGAGGTCCCGGGTGCGGTCCTGCACCTCGTTGAACAGGCGCGTGTTCTCGATGGCGATCACGGCCTGGTCTGCAAAGGTCTTGAGCAGGGCGATCGCCTTGTCCGGGAAAGGACCGGCCTCCGGCCGCGTCACGCCGATGGTGCCGATCGCGACGCCGTCGCGTAGCATCGGGATCACGAGGATGCTGCGATAGCCTCGCGTCCGCGCCAGCTCTCTCATGGCGTCCGTGAGGTCGGGCTCGTTCTGCATGTCGCTGCGGAATGCGAACTCTCCGCTTCTTGCCACCCGGCTGTGAATGCCGGATGCCGACAGCGGCACCGGGAACGAATTGAGCAGCTCTTCATTGCCGGCTTCGTTGTCGGTGCTGAAGGCGGCCAGGTGCAGCAGGTCGTCGATGACGCGCGTGACGGTGGAGGAATGTCCGCCGACCAGGGACTTGGCGCTGTCGGAGATCGCCTGGAACACCGGCGTCACATCCGCGGGCGAGGCCGCGATCACCTTGAGGATGTCGGCGGTCGCGGTTTGCCGTTCCAGCGCTTCCCTCGTGGTGTTGAACAGGCTGACATTCTTGATCGCAATCACCGCCTGGTCAGCGAAGGTTTGCAATAGCCGCACGTGATGCTCGCCGAACGCGCCGGTCGCGCGCCGCGTGGCGATGATGACGCCGATCGCCGCGCCGTCGCTCATCAAGGGCGCGAACAGCATGCTGCGGTAGCCCCGGGCGCGCGCGATGTCGCGGGCTGCGGGTTCGACTTCGGTGTCGGGCAATTGCGCCGCCACACCATTGGCCACGAGCCGGTAGGGCGGGAACTGCGCGAATGGCACCGGGAACGAGGCCTGCAGCACGCGATCGCCGGCCGGATCGGTCGGCGTGAACGCCGCAAGGTGCGCCGCGCCCCCAATGTAGCGCAGCACCGCGGTGGAGAAGCCGCCGATCAGCCGGTTGGCATTGGCCGCGATGGCGTCGAACACCGGCTGTACGTCGGACGGCGAGGCGGCCATCACTTTCAGAATGTCGGCGGTGGCGGTCTGACGCTCCAGCGTCTCGCGTGTCTCGTTGAACAGGCGCGCATTCTCGATCGCGATCACTGCCTGATCGGCGAAGGTCTGGAGCAGCTGGACGTGGTCGGCTGCGAACGCGCCGGGCTCGGCGCGCGTGACGCTGATCATGCCGACTGGCGTCCCCCGATTCATCAGGGGCATGAACAGCACGCTGCGGAAGCCGCGCAGCCGCGCAAGGTTCCGATTCAGCTCCGGGACCTCCGCGGCTTCGCTATCGGGAAACTGGATCGTCTCGCCGCCACGCACCAGCGCAAAGGTCGGAAAGTCGGCAATCTTGCGCGGGAACGACGCCTTGAGCCCTTCGTCCGCCTCGGGGCTCGTTGGTGTAAACGCCACGAGGTGGAGCTCGTCCTCGATAAACTGAAGCACGGTGGCGGAGAAGCCGCCGAGCAAGCGCCGGGAGCTGGACGCGATCGCCTCGAAGACCGGCCGGGCATCGGACGGAGAGGCCGCGATGGTGCGCAGAATCCCGGCGCTGGCGTTCTGACGATCGCGCGCAATCGCGAGCTCGCTGCGAAGCTGCGCGTTCTCGGCTGTGGCCGCCTGCAACAGGCGTTCAAATTCCGCGATGTCGTTGGAAGGGGCGGTCATTCGCAATCCGGCTTGATGCCGCGACAAGCGCGGCACCGAGGCGGATTATCACATCTCCTGCGGCCGGAGCCAGCCTCCGCGACAGCGAGTTTTGCTGCCGGAATCCGGCCCGCTTCACGTGCCCGGCCGCGACACCTCGGTCTCCTTGCTGGTGATGAACTCCAGCAGCACGGGAACGCCTTCCTGCGTCTTCTGGATGCCGCGCCTGATCGCGGGGGTGATGTCCTCAGGTCTCGTCACCCGCTCTCCATAGCCGCCGAAGGCGCGCGCCATCGCGGCGTAGTCTCCGGAAATGTCGGTCGAGCGATATTTCTCGGTCGAGACCGGCATCACCTTCAATTCGATCGCCATTGAAAAATTGTTCAGCAGGATCGACATGATCGGGATGCGCTCGCGCACCGCGGTCTCGAAATCCATGCCGGTGAAGCCGATCGCGGCGTCGCCCCAGACATTGATGCAGAGCTTGTCAGGCTTTGCGAGCTTTGCGCCCATGGCCAGCCCAAGGCCGTAGCCGAGTTGCGTCGTCTTGCCCCAGCCGAGATAGGTGAGGGGCTCGACCGACTTCCAGAACGGCGAAAGCTGGTCGCGGGGGCTGCCGGCATCGTGGGTGATGATGGTGTCGCGGATGTCGACGGTATGTTGCAGGTCCCACAGCACGCGATAGGGGCTCAAGGGCGCATCATTGCTGGTGAGCTTCGGCATCCATTTCGCCAGCCACTCCTTGTGCGAAGCCGCGATCTCGGCTGCCACCGCCGACGCGTCGCGATCCGCACTGACGGTCTTGCCGATCTCCTCCAGCAGCGCGTCGAGCACAAGCCCGGCATCGCCGACGAGGCCAATCCTGGCTTCCACGTCCTTGTTGAGATGGTTCGGATCGAGTGTGGAGTGGATGATGGTTTTGTCTTTGGGCATCGCGATGCCGAAGCTTGTTTCAGTGAAGGAGCAGCCGATGCCGAAAATGAGGTCGGCCTCAGCCAGAAACTTCGGCACGGCGCGCGGCACCGCAAGGCCGCCGGAGCCGAGCGAGAGCGGATGCGTTTCCGGGAAGGACGATTTGCCCCCAAGGCTGGTCGTGACGGGAATGGCGAGCCGTTCGGCCAGCCGCTTCAGTTGTGGCCACGCCTGGGCGTAATGCACGCCCTGGCCGGCATAGATCACCGCGCGCTTGGCGTTGACGAGCAGGTCGGCCGCCTCCTTCATATGAATGGGATCCGCGCCGTAGCGGGTGCGCAGCACAGGCGTGTAGTTCAGCGGCTCCGGCACCTCCTCGTTCCACATGTCCGCAGGGATCTCGACGATCACAGGGCCGCCGCGGCCGTTCTTCAGCTTGGTAAAGGCGCGGCGAAAAATGTTGGCGACTTCCGCGGCCAGGATGATCGGCTCCGACGATTTCGAAAACGCCTTCATCGCCTCGCTGGAATTGAAGTTCGGCTCGATATGCGCAAGCCTGCGCTGATAGCCCATTGGCAGCACCAGTACGGGAACGGATTCGCCGTAGCATTGCGCAACGCCGCCCATCGCATTCTCCGCACCGGGGCCATGCTGCATGCAGAACGCGCCGATCGAGCGTCCCGATGTCACCCGCGAGATCGCATCCGCCATGTGGATGCCGACGCGCTCCTGCCGCACCATCACCGGCCGGATATCGGCCTTGGCCGCATGCTCGATCAGATGGTTGACCGGATAGCCGCAGAGGATCCCGATCCCCTCGCGCTTCATGATTTCCGCAATCGCGGTGCCGAGCTTCATGGCGTCTCTCTCCCTGGCGTAGGCCGGTTGCTCCGGCCGATTAGGGGAGAGAGGATCAGGAAATCCGGGGAGGGTAAAGCGCGGACGATGAGAGTCGCGGTAGGTCAGCTATGCAGCGAGCTGCCGTAGCCCGGATGGAGCGCAGCGCAATCCGGGGCCGTTCCACCGGATAGACCAGTGACGAATTTCGCTGCGCTCCATCCGGACTACGACCGCTACTTGCAGCTTTGGCAGATCATCAGCTTGCGTTTCAGCGACTCGTCTTCTTGATCGATCAATTGCTCAGCGGCGCCTTTCGCACCCGGATCGGCCCTGGAGCCCTTCGCATTGCGTGACCTCACAGGCGGGACTACCTGGCTCGAGGTGTCGTTGCCGTCGCCGATACCTACGCTGAAGCCATCGTAGTCGGCAGCTGGGTTCGGCGCCGATGGAAGCCCGCCGATCACCGGCGGCGAAGCTTCTCTGATGGATGCTGCCGGCGGAGGTCTGGAAGTTTTGGCGCCCGCATGCGGCGGCGATGCATTGGGCGGAGAAAGCGAAACCGGCGGCGCGGCCGAAGTCTGCCCTCTCGCGCTGTCCTGCGACCAGACGCCAACAAAGATGAGGCTGAAAGCCAAGAGCATCACGCTTCTCATCCGCATCCTTCAGACCGCCGTGGTTCGTCGATTGACAGTGTGAAGCGTATCAGGACCCGCATGGTCGTCAAAGCGCCGCAGCCCGGATTTCGCTACCGGGAATATGGTTCACAAAGCGTGACCGGCCCGCCGCGCACCAAGCCAGGCCCTGTCAAGTCAAAGAGGAATTTAACGCTTGCGCCCTAACTTGCGCTCGCCATGAGTGACCAGGTCGTCCACAGCGAGGTTCAACCGTTTTCGGCGCGTGCGGCGCTTCCCGGGCTGGTGAGCCTTGGCGTCTATGGCCTGCTGCTGATCCTTGGACCGCGGCTGCTCAATGATCCCGACAGCTATTCCCACATCGAGGTCGGGCGCTGGATCATTGCGCACGGCACGCTGCCGGCGACCGACCCATTTTCTTTTTCGAGGCACGGCGCCCCCTGGATCACCTTCGAATGGCTCTCGGAGGTCATCTACGCCGGAGCCTACGCGCTTGCCGGCTGGCAGGGCGTCCTCGTCGTCGCCGCCGCGGCGATAGCGCTCGCCTTTGGCCTGTTCACGTTCTTCCTGCTGCGCGAGCTTTCGCCGACCCAGACATTGCTCATGGTGATCGCGGCCGTCATCCTGTTGGCGCCGCATATGCTGGCGCGGCCACATGTGCTGGTGCTGCCGCTGATGGTGACCTGGGCGGCTGCCCTGGTACGCTGCATGGATCGTGAAGGGCCTCCGCCGTACTGGGCCCTTCCGCTGCTGGTCGTGTGGGCCAATCTGCACGGCAGTGTGGTGCTGGCACTTGGACTGATCGGGCCTGCGGGGCTCGAGGCGCTGCTGCGCGAGAAGCGCAGCGAATGGCCACGCGTATTCCTGCGATGGCTACCGTTCACCGCGCTCGCGGTCGCGGCCTCCTGCCTGACGCCCTACGGGCCGGAACCGCTGCTGATGCCGCTGACCACACTCGGCCTCGGCCCGGCGCTCGGGTGGATCGCGGAATGGCGGCCGCAGGATTTCAGCCACATAGGTTTCTTCGAGTTGCTGCTGCTGGCCGGCATCTTCGCGCTCTCGCGTGGCGTGACGCTGCCGGTCGTGCGGGCCTTGGTCGTGATCGGCTTGCTGCATTTCGCGCTGGTCCAGATCCGCAATGCGGATCTGCTGGCCATGCTGGCGCCGCTCTATCTGGCGGCTCCGCTGGGGCGGAAGTTCGGCGGACCGATTGGGGAAGACGCCGGCTCGTCACGCGGCCTGAACCTCGCCGTGCTCGGTGTGCTGATCGTGGTAAGCGGGGCGACGCTGGCCCGGGATATACGGCCGGCTCCGGCCATTACCCCTCAGGCTGCCATCGCTGAAGCCAACCTCGCCGCAGCGGGGCACGTGCTCAACGATTATACCTTCGGTGGCTATTTGATCTCTGCCGGCATTCCCACCTTTATCGACGGTCGCGGTGAACTGTACGGGGGAGCGTTCATCAACCGCTACAATCGCGCCCTGGCGCTCGTCGATCTCGGCGACTTTCTCAGATTGCTCGACGAATACAGCATCGGCGCGACGTTGCTCGCGCCGGGGACGCCGGCTATAGCGATGCTGGACCGGCTGCCCCAATGGCAGCGCGTCTACAGCGACGACGTGGCGGTCGTGCACAAGCGGCGAGATATACCGCAAAGATAGATCAAGCGGTCCCGTAGGCGGCGTATTGGCCGCCGAGCGGCACGCCGCTCAGGGTCGCTTCGAGACGCCGCGACGGCTTGGTGTCCCAGGGCAGCAGCAGGAAATGGCGCGCACCGATCTCGCGCAAGCCGCCGGCAGCCATCAATTTTCGGGTTGTGCCGGCCCCGAGCAAGACGGCGTCCCGGTCGAACTCACAACGCGCGACGGCAAGACGGGTCAGCGGGTTGTACGGATTGTGCTCGATGACGCAGACGAGTCCACCGGGGCGCGTCACGCGCCGCATCTCCGCGATGAATTGCGCCCATTCCGTTGGCACGAGATGGTGCATCACGCAGACGGCCGTGACCAGATCGAAGCTGGCATCGTCGAAAGGAAAGGTGCGGCCGTCGAACTCACGGTAGTCGACCCTGCCGTTGTCAGCGCGCGCCTGCGCCAGGCTGGCCGACGAGACGTCGATGCCGCTCAAGCGGCCGACCATGCCGTGCAGCAGTGGATGAAGGCTGCCTACGCCGCAGCCGACGTCCAGCATGTCGGGCCTCTCCGTGTCGAGCCGCTGCGCGATCAGGTTGCCCAGCAGATCGGCCTTGGCGCGCATGAAGAAATGATGCGGCAAGCCGGAGAAGTCGATCGAGGATTGGACCACGTCACGGTAGTTGTCGTGATAGCCGTCGAAGAGCTCGGTCATGCGCTGTGTCACTCGTTGACGGCGTGGATCGCGGGTGCGGCTGCCGCCTCGTTGCGGTCGAAGCCAGCGCGGGTCTGCACCACGTAGAGCGGTCGACGTTTCACCTCGGCATGGATGCGGCCGACGTAAAGCCCCACGATACCCGTCATCAGCATGTTCATTCCACACAGCAGGGACACGACGACCATCGTCGAGGACCAGCCGGTCACGAGATGACTATCGTTGCTGAGCCACAACAGGATCACCCAGCCGCCATAGAGCAGTGCCAGACCTGAGACCGTCAATCCGCACCAGATTGCCAGGCGCAAGGGCAGATCGGAAAAGCCGAGCGCGGCGTTCATCGCGAGCCGCAGCATCTTGAACAGCGGATATTTGGTCTCGCCCGCTGCTCGCTCGAGGCGGTGGAAGGTGACCTCCGCCTGCCGGAAGCCGAGCCAGGCGATCATGCCGCGTACGAAGCGGTCCTGCTCCGGCATCTGCCGAAGCGCGTCGAGCACCTTGCGATCGATCAGGCGGAAGTCGCCGACGTCGGCGGGGATGCCGACCGAGGACATCCTGCCGAGAAGCCGGTAGAACAGATGCGCGGTCGCGCGCTTGAATCGGCTTTCGCCGTCGCGCGACAGGCGGCGGGCGTGGACGATGTCGTTGCCTTCCTGCCATTTTGCGATCAATTGCTCGATCACTTCGGGCGGATCCTGCAAATCGGCATCCATGACGATGATCGCTTCACCTTGCGCGGCGTCCATGCCGGCGGTGATGGCGATCTGATGCCCGAAATTTCGCGACAGGCCGATATAGCGAAAGCGCGGGTCGCGCGTGGCGAGCGCCTGTAGCACGATCGAACTGGAATCGCTGCTGCCGTCGTCAACGAAGATCGCCTCTGCCGGCCCGTCGAGCCGGGACAAGACCAGGTCGAGCCTGCGCAGCAGCACCGGCAGCACGGCTTCCTCGTTGAACACGGGGATGACGAGGCTGTAGCGGATCGACTGGAAATTGGCCGCCATGCGAGAGAGTCCAACTCGTTGCAGGAGCGGAAGTCTATGCCGGCGGTGGTTAAGGTCGCCTTGCCACAACCATTAAGGATATGGGGCACCGCGGTGGCTTCCAAAAGGCGGGTGCAGATGGTGATGCCCGATTAACCACGCTGGGCAGCCGCGGCTTCGGCCTAGGACTTGCGGTCTAGGACTTGCGGCGGATCTTGTAGAGAACAAATCGCTCAGAGGTGTCCAGCGCTTCCAGCAGATCCGGCAGCGGGTTTGCGGCTCGCGGCCCGAGGACATAGAGATAGTCGAAGTCCTGATGCCAGGTGCGGACGAACGGCGGAACGCCTGCCGGCGGCCGGCTTGCCGCAATCGCGGTAAGCACGCCCAGCGGCACCGGCCCCCCGTAGGGAATGGCAAGACGGCGCACGTCCTCGCGTGGCCGCACGGGCTGCTTGCCCGCTTCCGTGAATAGATTGGGCACGAACGCGTTGGCATAGTGCACGGCCAGCGTAGGTGCATAGTACATCGGATATGAGGTGAGGTCGGCGAAGGGCGGGTCTCCATTGTCGTCCGTGCTGGCGACGAGGATGCGCGAGCCGCGATCGATCTTGTGGAACGACTCGACGATGGCCGCATAGTCGGTGCGGTAAGGCAGCCACACCGTGAGCACGACGGCGAGATTGATCAGTATGACGCCACTGATCGCGGCGAGCGCTGCCATTCTCCACGCCCGGCTGGGCAGCGTCAGCGAGCAGAAGGCCGGCAGGATCAGAGCCGCAGCGGGAATGACGCGCAGGTCGACGAACGAGGTTCCGAACAGCTTCGAGGGAATGACGACGTAGAGCAGCGCGAAGCCGATCGCGAGCCAGGTCCCGGCTGTTTCGAGCTTGAGGACGCCGCGTCTTGCGGCGAAGAACAGCGAGACCATCAGCGTAAGCCCCGTCGCCGCTGCGATCGTCAGATTGTAACCGTTCATGATGCGCAACGGCCAGATCGGCTTGAATCCGATGAACCAGCTCGTTCCTTCGCTTCCGATCGATCCCGCGGTCATGCGCATGATCCCAAAGAGGGCAAGCGCCGGTATGGCCAACGCGCCGAGCCGCGCGGCGGCGACCCCGTACGACCTTCGCCCATGGCGGATGCGCGAGAGCTCGTAGACGCCGAGCGTCGCGCCATAGACGCCGAGGGAGAAGAAATGCGCCGCAAACAGCGCAGCGACGAAGACCATGTTGACGACGAAACGCAGTGGCCATGGGCGCTCCGCGAGCATCAGATAGACGGCGATGCCGCAAAGAGCGAGGCCCAGTCCGAACTCGAAATTCACGAAGCCCCAGCTGAACGGCAGACAGTAAAGGAAAGCGAGCGCCGCAAAGCCGGCGAGATGGACCCGTCCCTTCCGGGCCCATTCGAGCAAAAGCGCGCCTCCGACGATCAGCAATTGGCTCAGGAGCAGAAACAGGCGCGTGGCGTTCTCGACGTTGATCAGCCGCGCCATTCGCGGGACCAGCAGATCCATTCCAAGGTTGGGATAGAATGCCCAGGCCACTTCGTAATACGGATTGGCATTGGGAGTGCCGTTCTGGCTCAGAATGTACATCCGGGCGAGATGATTGGGATAGTCGACCATCGCGGGGATAGGGGTCAGCAGCACCGGAAGAAACGACAGGGCCGCCAGGACAGCAAGGACGCTGATCGGCGTCGATCGGTCCGAGCCAAGACGAGCCCAGATTGTCGAGGTCGGCTTGTCGGAAGGAATCATGTCATAGGGCCGCTAGAGTTTGAGCTTACGCTCTACGACGGCGCAACCGCGCGACACAACGCCAATAATGTGAACTTCGCGAAAATCAAACTGGGGTCGCCGCCGCATCGGAAGGAGGAGCCTATCATCCGGCGCGCTGCACGCGGATTCGTGCTGATGCGATTGCGGCGCGCCGGCTATGCCAGCTACTTCATCGCCGCGCTGATCGAGTTGAATTTGCTGCTCAGGAGTGCGCTGCCCGTGTTGTTCACGGCCGTGATGATCGCGAACGCGATGCCGGTGGCGATCAGACAATACTCGATGGCGGTGGCACCATTTTCGTCGGCAAGAAATGACTTGAGCAAAGTCATCGTCAACTCCTGTTCATCCGTCCAACCTAGGCTGGTGCCGTTTTCGGAATGGTAAATTGATTCACTAAGTTTTCGTGAGCGCGCCAAAACGCAGGGCGGATGGTCCTCACCTGCCGTTTGATATGGTGACATCGATTGACTTAAGGTTTCGTCACCCAATTCGGACGCATTTGGCGATGTCGTCATCCCGTCTCAGGACGAGATCTGGCGTTCCGGTGCGGCCTTGCTGGAGCGTTTCAGCACTATCGCCAGACGTCCGACCAGATAGCTGACCACGGACGGCTGCGCTCGCGCGGAGCTGCCGGCCAGGCTTTCTTCCTCGGCCGCGTCGTTGACGATGCCGATGTAATTCTTTCTGGCGTCCTGCTGCTTCACGAGCCTGCAACCCCGAGTTCAATCGAGGGGCGACGATGCTGCGCTGAGCGGGAAGCGTCGGTTAATTTTGTCTTCCGTAGGATTACGTGCCCTCCGGCCGCAGGCAGACGCTGAAAGCGCGGCTTGACTTAACGGATTGTTGAGCCTGTTCTCGAGCGGGCGCCCGGCTCACTCGCGCCGACCGTCCGCATTCAGCGCCCGCAACACCGCGATGCGGGCGAACATCATCCAGCCGCCGCCGGTCTCGGCCGCGTTGATCAGGGTTTCGATCGCGGTCTGCCAGTGGCTCGCATCCTGCGTATCCTCGGGCAGTCGCATGATGTGATCGGCAGCTTCTTGCAGCGTCCGCAGCTTGCGCCCGCCACGTAACGAGATGGGTTCGTCGAACGCGGTCGACCAGGGCATGTCAGGTCGGCCGATCGACGAGGGGCAGCATCACGGCGTCGGCGCTGTGCGATGCCGCTAGCCGGCCTTCTTCGCCCGGGCCGGCGCGCGCACCGGCTTGTCCGCCTTTTTGGGAGCGGCTTTCGCAGCAGTGTCCTTGCCGCCCTTGCCGGTGATCGGCAGCAGCATCTCACGCTGGCCTTCGACGCGCTTCTTCGGCTTCTTGCCCTTGACGGCGTCCTTGGTCACGTCCTTGGCCACCTTCGCCGCGGGGCCTGCGTCCTTCTCGTTCGCGATGCTCTTCTTCAGCGCGTCCATGAGGTTGATAACGTTGCCGCTGGTCTTGGGCGCGGCCTTTGCTGCGATGGGCGCGCCGCTGCGCTTGTTGTTGATGAGGTCGATCAGTGCGGTCTCGTAATGGTCCTCGAACAGCTCAGGCTCGAACGCGCCGGACTTCTTCTCGACGATGTGCTTTGCAAGGTCGAGCATGTCCTTGGTCAGCTTCACGTCCTGGATGTCGTCGAAATAGTCCTTCTCGCCGCGCACCTCGTAGGGGTAGCGCAGCAGCGTCCCCATCAGGCCGCTCCCGAGCGGCTCCAGCGCGATGATGTGCTCGCGGTTGGTCAGCACCACGCGGCCGATCGCGACCTTGTCCATGCTCCGGATCGTCTCGCGGATCACCGCAAATGCGTCGTGGCCGACCTTGCCGTCGGGCACGAGATAGTAGGGGCGGATCAGATAGCGGCTGTCGATGTCGGTCTTCGGTACGAACTCGTCGATCTCGATCGTGTGGGTGGACTCCAGCGCGATGTCGTCGAGCTCGTCCTTGGTGACCTCGATATAGGTGTCGGTGTCGACCTTGTAGCCCTTGACGATGTCCTCCGAAGTCACCTCGTCACCGGTCTCGGCGTCGACCTTGAGGTACTTGATCCGGTGGCCGGTCTTGCGGTTTATCTGGTTGAACGAGACTTTCTCGGTATCCGAAGTGGCCGGATAGAGCGCGACCGGGCAGGTCACGAGCGACAAACGCAGAAAACCCTTCCAATTGGCGCGGGGGGCCATGGGCTACTCCAAACGCAACGGGGACAGAAGACGAAGATACCATCGGGGAACACCGAATCATAGCAAGGCGGATCGCTGAATCTTGCAACTGCGTTAATCGGCCGCCCGGCGCGCGGTTGCAGCCCGATCCGGCTGCAAAAACCGGAACATCATATCCGATCATGCGTTGCCACTGGACATCCGCCGCGAGGAGTCGCGGCCATCCGATGCGACGGCCAGAAATTGAGGTCACCATGGCAACCACGCGAGACCAACGTCAGATCGTGGAAACTCCGACGGAGGCGCGCCAGGGCGAGCCTGGGCCGTCGGTGGCGGCGCTGCTCGCCATATCAACCGGGCTCGCGATCCTGATCCTCGCGGTCATCTGGTTCGTGTTCTTCCGGACCTGATCGGCAGATCGACCGGACGGTTTGCACCTTCCGACTCGCCGCGTAACGCGGCACATTGCGCCCGCCATGCCGTCGGTTCGTCCGGTGGCATGGCGGGCGCAGTGCGTTGACTGCGAACTGGTCGGATATGACCAAAAAGTAACGCGGCCGGTTCCCCGGTGTTCATATTCAGTTCACGCCGGAATTGCTCATCTGTGCAGGTGTTCATGCGGCCCAATTCTGGAGAGAAGCGTGCGCCTGCTCGTCGTTGAGGACGACCCCGATCTCAATCGCCAGCTTACCAAGGCGCTGACCGACGCCGGCTATGTCGTCGATCGCGCCTTCGACGGGGAGGAGGGGCATTTTCTCGGTGACAACGAGCCCTACGATGCCGTGGTGCTCGACATCGGCCTGCCGAAGAAGGACGGCATCTCGGTGCTGGAGGCCTGGCGGCGCAACGGCCGCACCATGCCGGTCCTGATCCTCACCGCGCGCGACCGCTGGAGCGACAAGGTCCAGGGCTTCGATGCCGGTGCCGACGACTATGTCGCAAAGCCGTTCCACCTGGAGGAGGTGCTGGCGCGGATCCGCGCGCTGCTGCGCCGCTCCACCGGCCACGCCCAGAGCGAGCTGACCTGCGGCCCCGTCACGCTCGACACCAGGACCGGCCGGGTCAGCGTGTCGGGTAATCCCATCAAGATGACGTCGCACGAATATCGGCTTCTGGCCTACTTGATGCACCATTCGGGGCGCGTCGTGTCCCGTACCGAGCTGGTCGAGCATCTCTACGACCAGGACTTCGACCGCGACTCCAACACGATCGAGGTCTTCGTCGGCCGCATCCGCAAGAAGCTCGACGTCGACATCATCCAGACTGTCCGTGGCCTCGGCTATCTCCTGACCCCGCCGGCCCCCGGCGCTTGAAGCGCGGTGTCTCGAACTATCTCGTCTAGACGTATCTTGGCTTGACGGGCGGCGCAGCAGGGGCCTTGTTCGGGTCATGAGTTCCGACGCCATGCCACCCCGCGCCTCCGGGATCATTCCGATGCCCGCCAGCTCGCTTGCGAACCGCCTGTTTCTGTCGGCGACCGCGTGGCTCGTCGTGATCCTGGCCATCACCGGCGTGGTGCTGTCGTCGGTCTACAAGAACGCCACCGAGCGCGCCTTCGACCGCCGGCTCAATCTCTATCTCCGCACGCTGATCGCCGAGGTCGCCACCCCCGACGAGCCGCCGGACCGCCAGTTCCAGTCGCTCGGCGAGCCCTTGTTCGAATTGCCGTTGTCCGGCTGGTACTGGCAGATCACGCGGACCGACACCGAAAAGCCGGAGGTGCGCTCCTCGCGCTCGCTCTGGGACAAGAAGCTGCCAAAGCTTGAAGAGCAGGGCACCGAGCTCACAGCCGCGGGCATCCGGATCGCTTATGTCGACGGTCCAGAGGGACAGAACCTGCGCATGGTGGAGCGGCCGGTCGATCTCGGCGCGGACGGCAAATTTCTCGTCAGTGTCGCCGGTGACGACACCGAGATTTTCGACGAGACGCGCAGTTTCGATTACTACCTCGGCGGCACCTTCACCGCGCTCGGTATCGTGTTGCTGCTGACCACCGTGTTTCAGGTCCGCTTCGGTCTCGCGCCGCTCAAGCGCATCTCCGAATCCATCGCCGACATCCGGTCCGGGCGGGCGGAGCGGCTCGAGGGCGAGTTCCCGGTCGAGATCGCACCGCTGGCGCGCGAGACCAACGCGCTGATCGACGCCAATCGCGAGATCGTGGAGCGCGCGCGCACCCATGTCGGCAATCTCGCCCACGCCATCAAGACGCCGCTCTCGGTCATCGTGAACGAGGCCGGCGCGCATGCCACCGATCCGTTCGCGGCCAAGGTGATGGAGCAGGCCGACGTGATGCGCGACCAGGTCGCCCATCATCTCGAGCGCGCGCGCATCGCGGCGCGGGTCTCGGTCGTTGCGACGGTGACGGAGGTGGCACCGGCCATCGAGGCACTGCGGCGGACCATGGAGAAGATCCACCGCGGCCGCGGCATCGTGGTCGAGGCCGAGGCCGATCCGTCGGCGAAATTTCGCGGCGAGCGGCAGGATCTGGAGGAGATGGTCGGCAACCTCGTCGACAACGCCTGCAAATGGGCGGCGTCGCGGGTCTTCATCGAAGTTCTGGCGGAAGCGCCGCAGCAGGCGAGCATCGGTCCGCGGCTGCATATCATCGTCGACGATGACGGCCGCGGCCTGTCGGAGGCCGAGCGCACCCAGGTCTCACGGCGCGGCCAGCGGCTCGACGAGTCCAAGCCCGGATCGGGCCTGGGACTGTCGATCGTGACCGAGCTCGCTGCGCTCTATGGCGGCAGCCTCTCCCTCGGCCGCGCACCGACGGGGGGCCTGCGGGCGGAGCTGGTCCTCCCCGGAATATAATCCCTTGTTCCGACGCGACTATTTGGCTTGCGGCACCCCGATCCGGACGAAACCAGGGGTATTCGGAGCGACTTCCTAAACGGCTTCTTAAGTGGCCCCACCTATGATCGAGGAGGACGGATCCCACGTCCGCCATTTACCGTTCATTACCCGGGCGCATGAGCCAGACATCGATCGAGCGGCTGAGGGACTATCTCGCGCAGCTCCCGCCGCAGGCGCAGGCGCTGCTGATGCGAGAGTTCGAGCGTGCGCTCGAGCGCGGCCAGGACACGGCCGTGGCAACCCTCGTGCTCGACCAGCTGCGCAAGATTGTCCGCAAGACGGAAGCCGACGAGGCCGCACCGCCGCGTACGGACGATCTGTCGCGGCTGCTGTTCCAGGTGCTGGAACCATTCCTCGTCGAAGCAGGCGCTCCGATCCGGGTCGGGCAGGTCCGCCGCTCCTCGCTGGCTCCGATCTGGCAATGGCTCGGCCGCGACGGTGCTCCGGACAAGCTGAAGGAACTCGAGGCGGCGCTGGCGCGCACGCCGGCCGACAGCGCAGGCCAGGTCGAAGCGCTGACCTCGAAGCTCCAGGCGGTCGCTGCGGATGCCATCTTCGAGCTGACGGGGCCGGGCGGGGGCGACAAGTCGCGTGCGCTCGCCCGCGTTGGTCCGCCCAACGTGATCGAGGACTTCTATTCGAGCGGGGCGGTGCTCGCGGTCCGCGACGCCATTGCCACCTTGAACGAGAAGCTGCCGCGCTCTTTGCGCGCCTTCGGCGATGCCCAGATCGCATCGGTGACTGCAGCGCTCAACATTCCCGTCCTCCAGACCCCGCAGATGCTGCCCTTCGCGCTCTCCATCGTCGTGCAGCGGATGACCGCGCCGTGGCAGATCATCCGCCTCGCCATCAAGATTGCCGCATCCGACGACGAGATCCGTGTTGCGGCAACGCCCTATGGCGTCGCCGTCACGATCGCGCTGCATGATCTGTCCTGCGTGGCGGCCATCCTGCGCATGGACATCAAGCGCGGCCATTTCGACAATGTCGCCGCCAATCTCAAGACGCTGCACGACGGCGTGCGAGGCCTGCGTACCGAGCTCGACCTGCGCAACGATTCTGCCTGGGGCAAGCAGTTGACCTCGATCCGGGCCGACATCTCTAACGCGCTGCAATCCGAGATCGACAGTGTTCCCGGCCGCGTCCGCCGCATCCTGCGCCAGCGCGCCGAGAAGGACATTCCGCCGGGCGCGCGGATCGACAGCACCGAGGTCGAGGAAACCGTCGCGCTGATCGATTTCGTCGCCACCTGCCGCAATTATGCGAGCGAGCTTGCGATCAACGAGGTGACACTGCGCACCTATTCCGACCTCCAGCAATATGTCGAGCGTTCGACTGAGCAGCTGGTGCAGTCGCTGCGCGGCGCCGATCACAAGGTCCGCACCTATCGGCAGCAGCAGGTGCAGGCCGCGATCCGCTTCTGCCAGGTGCTGTTCGGCGATGATTATGCCTCGCTGATGAGCCGCGCCGCGGAGAACGCGGCCACGGGCGAGCGCAAATCGTCGCGCGCTAGCTGATCCAGGCGCATATTTCAGCAGTCACAATTTCAGGTTGACGGTGTCGGTGGCTGGCCCTACGGTCGCCGTGCAGGTTTTTTATATTTCTATCCGTGGGCGCATGAAATCCGTTATCAGTTCCATCGAAATCGAGAATCGCGTCGTTGTTGCCAAATATCAAAGGCTGATGGTCGGCGCGAAGGTGGTGCTGGTCGAGAAGGCAAGCGGTCGGCAGCTTCCTGAGACCGTCACCAGGGTTGCATCACCCGTTCCCGTCGGGGCGTTGCGCATCAGATTGCCCGACGCTATCGAGCCGGGAACATATTTCCTGAAGGCCTTCAACGGGCATGGCGAGGACGCCGCTCAAAGCGCGGACTTCGAGATCGGCTAAGCCGTTGGATTTTCACCATTTCGGGACTGTGCGCGGTCGCGCCGAATTGACAATTGTCAATTGCCGCATCGTCCGGCCGTGGTGTAAAGCGACCTGTGGGCGCGGCTTGCGCGCTGCCGGAAGCTTGCCAGATGATGCTATGGTTCGTGTTCGCGCTGATGACGGTCGCGGCGATCTTCGCCGTGCTTTTGCCGCTCGGCCGTAGCGGACGCGCGCAAAATCAGGGCAGCGAGGTCGCGGTCTACAAGGACCAACTCGCCGAGATCGAGCGTGATCTTGCCGCAGGGCTGATCGCCGCGCCCGAAGCCGAGGCCGCGCGCGTCGAGGTCAGCCGCAGGCTGCTTGCCGCGGCCGGCAGCGAGCCCGCAACGGCACCGAAATCCAGCCTCAAATGGCGCCGCGCGGCGGCCGTGCTGGCGCTTGCCGGCCTGCCGCTGGTTGCGATTGGTGTCTATGTGCCGCTCGGCTCGCCCAGGCTTCAGGACTTTCCACTGGCGCAGCGGGAGCGCGGATCCGGGTCCGGCATGGCGCAGTCGCTCGAGAATCTGGTCGTACAGGTCGAGCAACATCTGGAAAAGAATCCGACCGACGGGCGCGGCTGGAACGTGATCGCGCCCGTGCTGGAACGGCTCGGTCGCTTCGACGACGCCGTGCGCGCCTATCGCAACTCGCTCACCTACAATGGCGAGAGCGCGGAGCGCCGGTCCGATCTCGGCGAAGCGATCTCGGCCGCCGCCGGCGGCGTCGTGACCGCCGAAGCCAAGACCGAGTTCGAGCGCGCGCGCGCGCTCAGCGCCGACGACCCCAAGGCGAACTATTTTCTCGGTCTCGCCGCCGAGCAGGACGGCCGCAAGGCCGATGCCGCCAATATCTGGCGCGCGCTGCTGGCGAAAGCGCCGGCGGATGCGCCGTGGCGACCTCTGGTGCAGACCTCGCTCGCGCGGGTCGGTGGCGGTGGCGCGACGATGCCGGCGCTGTCGGATGAGACCCTCGCAGCTTCCAAGGACATGAAAGAGGTCGATCGCAACGCGATGGTTCGCGGCATGGTCGAACGGCTCGCCACGCGCCTCAAGCAGAACGGCGACGACGTCGAGGGTTGGCTGCGCCTGGTGCGCGCCTATCTCGTCATGGGTGATCGCGACAAGGCGGTGGGGGCATCGACCGATGCCCGCCAGGCGGTTGCCAACGATGCAGCACGGTTGCGCCAGCTTGATGAAGGCCTCAAGACACTCGGGCTCGACGGATGATGATGTCAGGACGAGACGGGCAGGGAATGGATACGCCATGACGCGCAAGCAGCGACGTATGACCATCATCGGCGGCTCGCTTGCCGTGCTCGCCCTCGCGGCCGCGCTGGTGCTCAACGCTCTGCGCGATTCCATCGTGTTCTTCTCGACGCCGACCATGGTCGCCGAGAAGCACGTTGCGCCCGGCAAGCGGTTTCGCCTCGGCGGCCTGGTGCAGCCCGGCTCGCTCCAGCGCGGCGACAATCTCGCTGTGACCTTCGAGGTCGCCGACGGCGGCGCAAAGCTTCCGGTCGCCTTCAAGGGCATTTTGCCCGATCTGTTCCGCGAAGGGCAGGGCGTCGTCGCCGAAGGCGCGCTCGATGCTGACGGCGTGTTCAAGGCCGACACCGTGCTCGCCAAGCACGACGAGACCTACATGCCAAAGGACGTCGCCGATGCCCTGAAGAAGCAGGGGCACTGGAAGGATGATTACGGCGCCAAAGCTTCCGACGGCGTCAAGCCCGCGGCCACGACCGCGCAGGGCAATCCGCAGGGAGCAGTTCGGTGATCGCGGAGTCAGGACATTACGCGCTGGTGCTGGCGCTCGGACTGGCACTGATCCAGTCCATCGTGCCCCTGATCGGCGCGCGGCTGCGCGATGACGCGCTGATGAATGTGGCGCGCTCCACTGCGCTGGCGCAGCTTCTGTTCGTCGGTGCGTCGTTCATCGCGCTTGTGATGCTGCACGTGGAGTCGGACTTCTCCGTCGTCAACGTCTACGAGAATTCCCACTCCATGAAGCCGCTGCTCTACAAGATCACTGGCGTGTGGGGAAACCATGAAGGCTCGATGCTCTTGTGGGTGTCGATCCTCGCGCTGTTCGGCGGATTGCTCGCGGCCTTCGGCAACAATCTGCCGCTGTCGCTGCGCGCGCACGTGCTGGCCGTACAGGCGTGGATCGCCAGCGCCTTCTATCTCTTCATCCTGGTGACCTCCAACCCGTTCCTGCGCATCACCAACCCGCCGATCGAGGGACGCGATCTCAATCCGGTGCTTCAGGACATCGGTCTCGCCGTGCATCCGCCGATGCTCTATCTCGGCTATGTCGGCTTCTCAATTTCGTTTTCCTTCGCGATCGCGGCGTTGCTGGAGGGGCGGATCGATGCCGCCTGGGCGCGTTGGGTGCGGCCGTGGACGCTGGTCGCCTGGATCTTCCTGACGCTCGGTATCGCCATGGGCTCGTACTGGGCCTATTACGAACTGGGTTGGGGCGGCTGGTGGTTCTGGGACCCGGTCGAGAACGCCTCGCTGATGCCTTGGCTTGCCGGCACCGCGCTGCTTCATTCGGCTCTGGTGATGGAGAAGCGCAACGCGCTGAAGGTCTGGACCATCCTCTTGTCGATCTTGACCTTCTCGCTATCGCTGCTTGGGACCTTCCTGGTGCGCTCGGGGGTCATCACCTCGGTGCATGCCTTCGCGACCGATCCAACCCGCGGGGTGTTCATTCTCCTGATTCTCTGCCTGTTCATCGGGGGCAGCCTGTCGCTGTTCGCGGGGCGCGCGACGTCGTTGAAGCAGGGCGGCCTGTTTGCACCGATCTCGCGCGAGGGTGCGCTGGTGCTGAACAATCTGCTGCTCACTGTGGCCTGCGCGGTGGTGCTGTTCGGCACGCTCTATCCGCTGGCGATGGAGATGCTCGCCGATTTCAAGATGTCGGTCGGCGCGCCGTTCTACAATCTCACCTTCGCTCCGCTGTTCACGCTATTGCTGCTCGCCGTGCCGTTCGGGCCGATGCTGGCGTGGAAACGCGGCGATCTGCTAGGCGTCACCCAACGCCTGCTGGCGGCCGGCGTTGCCGGGCTTATCGCCGTCGCGATGGTCTGGGGCTGGGTGCGCGGCGGCAGCGCGCTCGCGCCATTGGCAATCGGACTTGGCGTCTTCGTCATTGCCGGCGCCGTCACGGATCTGGCCGAACGAACCGGCTTGTTCCGGCTGCCGTTCGCGACGACGCTGCATCGTGCCCGCGGTCTGCCGCGCTCGGCCTGGGGCTCGGTATTTGCGCATGCCGGCCTCGGCGTTGCGCTGATCGGAATCGTCTGCGAGACCACCTGGAACAGCGAATATATCGCGACGATGAAGCAGAACGACGTCGCCCATGTCGCCGGCTATGACGTCAAGCTGGACGGCCTGTTTCAGCGCCAGGGACCGAACTTCCACGAGATGATCGCCGAATTCAACGTCAGCCACGACGGCGAGATGCTCAGCGTGATGACGCCGTCCAAGCGCAGCTTCACCACCCGCGGCTCCTCGACCACCGAGGCCGCGCTGCTGACGCGCGGCGCCAGCCAGCTCTACATCTCGCTCGGCGACGCCACTGCCGAAGGCGCCATTGCCGTGCGCATCTATCACAAGCCGCTGGTGCTGCTGATCTGGTGGGGACCGGTGCTGATGGCGTTCGGCGGCGTGCTATCGCTGTCGGACCGGCGCCTGCGAGTCGGCGCGCCGAAACCGGCGCGTGCCAAGCAGCGCCTGCAGCCGGCGGAGTGATCTGATGCGCCGAATGATGGTCGCGTTCATCGCGCTGATGCTGCTGGCCTTGCCTGCGGCGCATGCCGTGCAGCCGGACGAGATCATGTCGGATCCGGTGAAGGAGTCGCGTGCACGCGATCTGTCGCGTGAGCTGCGCTGCATGGTCTGCCAGAACCAGTCGATCGACGATTCCGATGCGCCGCTGGCGCGCGATTTGCGGCTCCTGGTGCGCGAGCGTATCGCGGCCGGCGACAGCAATTCGCAAGTGCTCGATTTCCTGGTCGCGCGCTACGGCGAGTTCGTGCTGCTCAAGCCGCGCTTCGAGCGCCAGAACATGCTGCTGTGGCTGCTCGCGCCGTTGCTGCTGATTGGCGGCAGCCTGGCGCTATGGCTGCAAATCCGCCGGCGCGCGCGAAATGGTGCAGACCTACCGGCTCCGCCGCTCACGCCCGACGAGGAAGCGCGGCTCGCCGCATTGATGGCGGATGAAGCCAAATCCAGCTAGCTACGTTGCTGCGCGCATCAAGCCGGCACTGCGCGGGGGGTCCTGGAACTTGGTTAAGTTCCTGCAGGTTCACTAGTTTTGGCCGCGATAAACTGCCGCATCCGCATGTCCGGTTCATTACAAAAGTTTAACCCCGCCGCCAGCGCACGGTAAGGCGACAGCCCCCATCTTCAGGTCCGTAAGGTGCCGCCGTCAGGCGCCAAATGGATTTCAAGGCCCTGGAGATCTCTGCATGACCGACCGTTCCGACCTCTCGAACCTTCCGTCCTACCGGCAGCCCCGCCGGCCCGTTTTCTCGGCCCGCAAGATCGCGCTGATGGCCTCGGTCGTCGCCGGCCTCGGCGCCGCCGTCTACGGCTTCGGCACGTCAACCTCGCCCGCCGACCTGTTCTCGAGCCCGGCACATGCACAGGTCAACAACGAGGTCCGCAAGGTCGAACGCCCGATCGGCTTTGCCGACATTGTCGAGCGCGTGAAACCGTCGGTCATCTCGGTGAAGGTCAACATGAAGGAGAAGACCGCGAGCAACGATGACGGCGATGATTCCTCCTCGCCGTTCCAGCCGGGCTCGCCGATGGAGCGGTTCTTCCGCCGCTTCGGCGGTCCGGATGGTATCCCTGGCCTAAAGGGTGGTGGCGGTCGTGGCCGCGTCGTGCAGGGCCAGGGCTCCGGCTTCTTCATCTCGGCTGACGGCTTTGCCGTGACCAACAACCACGTGGTCGACGGCGCCGACAAGGTCGAGGTCACCACCGACGACGGCAAGACCTACACCGCCAAGGTGATCGGTACCGACCAGCGCACCGACCTTGCCTTGATCAAGGTCGAGGGCAGCTCGAACTTCCCGTTCGCGAAGCTTGCCGACGGCAAGCCGCGGATCGGCGACTGGGTGCTCGCGGTGGGCAACCCGTTCGGCCTCGGCGGCACCGTGACTGCCGGCATCGTTTCGGCCAGCGGCCGCGACATCGGCAACGGCCCCTACGACGATTTCATCCAGATCGACGCCCCCGTGAACAAGGGCAATTCCGGCGGTCCCGCGTTCGACACCAATGGTGAGGTGATGGGCGTCAACACCGCGATCTACTCGCCTTCCGGCGGCAGCGTCGGCATCGCGTTCTCGATCCCCGCCAGCACCGTGAAGAGCGTGGTGGCGCAGCTCAAGGACAAGGGCTCGGTCAGCCGCGGCTGGATCGGCGTGCAGATCCAGCCGGTGACACCCGACATCGCAGACAGCCTCGGCATGAAGAAGGCCGAAGGTGCGCTGGTTGCGGAGCCGCAGGCGAATGGTCCGGCGGCCAAGGCCGGCATCGAGTCCGGTGACGTGATCACGTCGGTCAACGGCGAATCGGTCAAGGACGCGCGCGAGCTCGCCCGCACCATTGGCGGCCTGGCGCCCGGCGCGACCGTGAAGCTCAACGTGCTGCACAAGGGCCAGGACAAGGTGGTGAACCTCACCCTCGGCCAGCTGCCGAACACGATCGAAGCCAAGGCCGACATCGACAAGGACAGCGGCAAGGGCGCGAGCCGCGGCACCGACGTGCCCAAGCTCGGCATGACCGTCGCGCCCGCCGATTCCGTGGCCGGCGCCGGCAAGGAAGGCGTCGTGGTCACCGAAGTCGATCCGAAGAGCGCCGCAGCCGAACGCGGCTTCAAGGAAGGTGACGTGATTCTCGAAGTCGGCGGCAAGAGCGTGAGCACCGCCGGCGAAGTTCGCGACGCCATCAACACGGCGCGGACTGACAACAAGAACAGCGTCCTGATGCGGGTGAAGAGCGGCGGTCAGTCGCGCTTCGTCGCCGTGCCCATCGCGAAGGGCTAACCAAGGGCTCGGCCTCAGGAGGCCTCCGAGATGAAGGGTGTCGCCGGCATCAGTCGCCCCCGCCGACGGCGCCCTTCGGGGGAGCAGCGCAACGTTTGCTTCCCCTATCTACCTTCCGGTGGAATACGCCCCCCTCCGTCGGAAGGCCTAGGGCGGTGAAGTCCCCCCAGCTTCACCGCCCGCCTTTTTCTCGATGCCAGAGTCTCTCACTCGGCTTGCATGCGATTGCCGCTCGCGCCATGTTTAGAGAAGGTTCACTCCCTTGACCGTTGCCGAACGCACGATGCGCCTCCTCATCATCGAAGACGACCGCGAATCCGCCGACTACCTCGTGAAGGCTTTTCGTGAGGTCGGGCACATTGCCGACCACGCCGCCGACGGCGAGGAAGGCCTTGCCATGGCCGAGAACGGCGATTACGACGTGCTGGTGGTCGACCGCATGCTGCCCAAGCGCGACGGCCTGTCGGTGATCGGCGCGCTCCGCGACAAGGACGATTCGACGCCAGTGCTGATTCTCTCCGCGCTCGGCCAGGTCGACGACCGCATCAAGGGCCTGCGCGCTGGCGGCGACGATTATCTGCCGAAACCCTATTCCTTCGCCGAGCTGTTGGCCCGGGTCGAGGTGCTGTCGCGCCGCCGCGGCGGTCCGGCCGAGGACACGCTGTACCGCGTCGGCGATCTCGAGCTCGACCGGCTCTCCCATCGCGTCGCGCGCGGCAAGGACGAGCTGACGCTCCAGCCGCGCGAATTCCGCCTGCTCGAATACCTCATGAAGCATGCGGGCCAGGTGGTGACCCGCACCATGCTGCTGGAGAACGTCTGGGACTATCATTTCGATCCGCAGACCAACGTCATCGACGTGCACATTTCGCGGCTGCGCTCCAAGATCGACAAGGGTTTTGAGCGGCCGCTGCTGCACACGATCCGCGGCGCGGGATACATGATCCGTGACGGCATTCGGTAAACTCGTCCGCACCACGGCATTCCGGCTGACGCTGGTCTATTTGCTGTTGTTCGCGATGTTCGCGGCCTCGCTGCTGGCCTATTTCGCCTGGAATACGCGGCGGCTGATCACCGAGGAGATCACGCAGACAGTCAATGCCGAGACCTCGGAGATCAGCGAGATCTACGGCCGCCGCGGCTTGCGCGCTCTCGTGCTCGCGATCGAGTACCGGGCGCTGCGTCCGGGTGCCAACCTCTATCTCGTGACGACGCCGACCGGGCAGGCGATCGCCGGTAATGTCGGCTCGCTGGCGCCCGGCGTGATGGCGAAGCGCGGCTGGTCCGAGACCGCCTACCGGCGTATCGAGGACGCCGACGATCGCGACCACCTTGCGCTCGTCCGCGTCACCGAACTGGAAAACGGCTTCCGGCTTCTGATCGGACGCGATCTGGCCGAGCGGCGACGGCTGTTCGGCATCGTGGCGAAGGCCGCGCAATGGTCGATCCTGATCGTCGTTGTGCTCGGCCTGGGCGGCGGCATCTTTGTGGCGCGCAGGGTTTTGAGGCGCATCGATGCGATGAGCGGCACCGCCCATCGGATCATGACTGGCGATCTCAGCGAACGCCTGCCGGTAGGGCGCAGCGGCGACGAGCTCGACCGTCTCGCCGAAAATCTCAACGCCATGCTGGAGCGGATCGAGGCGCTGATGGCGGGGCTGAAGGAGGTCTCCGACAACATCGCCCACGATCTCAAGACGCCGCTGACGCGCCTGCGCAACCGCGCCGAGGAGGCGCTGGCGAAATCCGGCGGCGAGGCCGATTACCGCGCCGCGCTGGAGCGGACCATCGAGGAATCCGACGGGCTGATCCGTACCTTCAACGCGCTTCTGATGATCGCGCGCGCCGAGTCCGGGCAGGCGCGCGGCAACATGGATGATTTCGACGCGGCCGATGTCGCCAACGGCATTCACGAACTCTACGAGCCGCTGGCCGAAGACGACGGCATGACTTTGAAGGTCAGGTGCGAGCCGACGCCGGTTCACGCCAACCGCGAGTTGATCAGCCAAGCCCTCGCCAATCTTGTCGAGAATGCGATCAAATACGGCAAGCCGGTCGCGCAATCCGCGGGAACCGTGGTCAGCATGGAGGGCAGGCAGATCACGATCGAATCGAGGCGCGAGGGCGATCAGGTGCTGCTCAGCGTCACCGATCGCGGTCCCGGAATCCCCGAAGGCGACCGCAAGCATGTGGTGGAACGATTCGTGCGGCTGGAAGCGAGCCGCACGCTGCCTGGATCCGGCCTCGGTCTCAGTCTCGCCTCCGCGGTCGCGACATTGCATGGCGGTGAGTTAAGGTTGGGTGACGCCCAGCCCGGTCTTGTCGCCACGCTGGTGCTGCCGGCGCGCGCGGGCGACAGGGTTGCTCCGCCAATGCCGGATGTGCCACAGAAGGTGGCATGAACCACTCCGCGCCGGGAAACGCGGACAAGCATGGTGAGAGACTTGCCGCACGCTTCGCGGAGGCTCCCCATATTGCCGCTTCCGTCACCGACCAAGGACGTTTTGAAAGCTGGCTGGCCGAGCTCGAGCCAGCGCAATTCACCCGTCTTGAAACGCTGCTGGCTCATCCCTTCGCGCGGGACACGCTGGCTGGCATCGCGGAATTTTCGCTTTATCTGTTCGAACTGGTGCGCGCTGATCCGCAGCGCCTGATCCGGCTGCTGGAATGCGATCCGGATGCGCATCTCGCCACGCTGATCGCGGAGGCGAACGGCGCCGTGCTCGCGGCATCCGATGAAGCCGAGGTGATGCGGCTGCTTCGCCGCATGAAGGCGGAGGCCGCGCTCCTGATCGCATTGTGCGACATCGGCGGGGTCTGGCCGGTGATGCGGGTGACCGCAGCGCTCACCAATGTCGCGGTGTCCTCGGTGCGGGCGGCGCTTCAGTACCTCCTGCGGCAGGAAGCCGCACGTGGCAAGCTCTCGCCGCCCAATCCCGAGGCGCCGGAGGAGGGCTGCGGGCTGATCGTGCTTGCGATGGGCAAGATGGGCGCAGGCGAGCTGAACTATTCCAGCGACATCGATCTCATCGTGTTCTTCGATCCCGACAATACGACGCTCGCCGCCGATATCGAACCCCAGCCGTTCTTCGTGAGGGTGACGCAGGGGATGGCGCGCATTCTCCAGCAGCGCACTTATGACGGCTACGTCTTCCGCGTCGATCTGCGCCTGCGTCCCGATCCATCCTCGACGCAGGTGGCGATTTCGCGCGACGCCGCGCTGAACTATTACGAGCGGGAAGGGCGTACCTGGGAGCGCGCCGCGATGATCAAGGCGCGAGCCTGCGCCGGCGATCCCAGGGCGGGCGCGGCGCTGCTCGCGGAGATCGCGCCCTTCGTCTGGCGCAAGCATCTCGACTTTGCCGCGCTTGCCGACGTTCACGACATGAAGCGGCAGATGCAGACCTATCGCGGCCAGAGCGAGGTTGCGGTCGAAGGGCACAACGTGAAGGTCGGGCGCGGCGGAATCCGCGAGATCGAGTTCTTCGCCCAGACCCAGCAATTGATCGCCGGGGGGCGACATCCCGAACTGCGTGTGCGGCCGACGCTCGCCGCGCTCGGCGTGCTTGCTTCCAGCAACTGGATCACGGTTTCGGCGCGTGACGAGCTGACCACGGCCTACCAATTCCTGCGCCGGGTCGAGCATCGCCTCCAGATGATCGCAGACGAGCAGACCCACACGCTGCCCGAGGACAAGGAGGCGGTCGAGCGTTTCGCCTGGTTCTTCGGCTATCCGGATCGCGAGGCCTTTGCCCGCGACCTTCTGCGGCAGCTCGAGATCGTCCAGGGCCACTACGAAAAACTGTTCGAAGGCGACGATCCGACCGGCACGGCCAAGCTGCCGGCGCTCGACTACAGTGCGGGTCCCGACGATCCGCGGCTGCTTCAGTATCTGGCCACGCTCGGCTTCAAGAAGCCTGCCGCCGTCGCGCAGACCGTGCGTGACTGGATCACCGGCGAGTACCGCGTGTTCCGCGTCGAAGCGACGCGCAACGCATTCGTCGAATTCGTGCCGGCTCTCATCGACGGTCTCGCTCATGCCGAGGAGCCGGATCGGGCCGTCGTGGCGTTCGACCATTTCCTTGGAGCGCTTCAGCGCGGCGGCCGGCTGATCACGCTGCTCGGGCAGAACCGCGATCTCGTCGCACTGGTCGCCCTGGTGCTGGGCGCGGCGCCCCGACTCGGCGAGATGCTGGCGCGGCAGCCGCAGCTCATGGACGGCCTGATCGATCCGCGCTTCTTCGGTGCCATGCCCGACAGGCAGGAATTGTCGGGGCGGCTTGCGAGCACGGTGCAGGATGCCGGCTCTTACGAAGAGTTCCTCGACCGCCTGCGCCTGTTCGGGCAGGAGAGCCTGTTCCTGATCGGCACGCGCATTCTCTCGGGCACGGTCTCGGCGCAGCAAGCGAGCACGGCCTTTGCTGACGTCGCCGAGGGCATCGTCCATACCGTGCATGGCCTCGTCGCCGACCGCTTCGCCGCCCAGCATGGCCGGATCAAGGGGCAGGAGACCGCGATCATCGCGATGGGCCGGCTCGGCAGCCGCGAGATGACCGCGTCGTCCGATCTCGACCTGATCCTGCTTTACGATTTCGACGGCGACAGTCCGGACTCCGACGGTGCGAAGTCGCTGCAAGGTGCACATTACTTCGCGCGTTTCACCCAACGCCTGATCAGCGCGTTCACGACGCGCACCAATTACGGAGTGCTCTACGAGATCGACATGCGGCTGCGCCCTTCGGGGCGTGCCGGCCCTGTGGCCTCGAGCCTCGTCTCGTTCGCGGACTACCAGGCCAACGAGGCCTGGACCTGGGAGCACATGGCGCTGACGCGCGCGCGCGTCGTGTCCGCTTCGCCCGAATTCCGGGAACGGATCGAGCGCGTCATCCGCGATGTCCTGACCCGCCGCCGCGATCCCGGAATCATCGCCAACGATGTTGCCGACATGCGGCGCGCGATCGCCCAGGAGAAGGGCGAGGCCGATTGCTGGGATCTCAAATATGCCGCCGGCGGCATGGTCGACATCGATTTCATCGCGCAATATCTCCAGCTCGTGCATGCGCACGAGAAGCCGGAGATTCTCGACGCCGGCACCATGCAGGTGCTGGAAAATGCATGTAGGCTTGGCGTGCTCGCGCAATCGGAGACCGAGATATTGCGGGCCGCGGCGCGGATGTATCACGACCTGACGCAGATCCTGCGGCTCTGCGTCAGCGACCGGTTCAAGCCGGAGACCGCCGGCACCGACCTTCTGCGCGTGATGGCACGCGCCGGCGATGCGCCGCATTTCTCCTCGCTGGAGGCGCGCGTGAAGGAGACGCAGAGCGAGGTGCGCCGTGTCTTCAGGGCGCTGCTGGAAGGGACGTCGTCGTCGGCTTCAGCGAGGTGAGCGCCTCCCGCACGTTCGGCTCCAAGCCCGCGCCGCGGGCGTCGCGGCGACGCGCTGGATGCAGCGCTAGGCATTCGTGGCGGTTTTTGCGTGTCGCAAGGGGTAGGGCATGCTAGCTTGCATGCCACCATACGATCCGAGGGAACGAACGGTTGCTCGACAAGCTTGAACTATTGCTGGCGCTGGCGAAGGAACGGCATTTCGGCCGGGCCGCCGAAATGTGCGGCGTGACGCAACCGACGATGTCGACCGGGCTGAAGCAGCTCGAGGAGATCCTCGGCGTGATGCTGGTCCAGCGCGGCTCCCGCTTCCAGGGTTTTACGCCGGAAGGCGAGCGGGCGCTGGATTGGGCGCGGCGGATCGTGGGCGATGCCCGCGCGATGCGTGACGAGATCAACGGGCTGAAGCATCAGCTCTCCGGCGAGATCCGAATTGCGGCAATCCCGACCGTGCTCGGTATGGTCGCTGCGCTGACGACGCCGTTCCGCGCCAGGCATCCCGAGGTGCGTTTCCGCATCCAGTCCACCACCTCATCCGAGGTGCTGGGGTTGCTCGAGAATCTCGAGGTGGATGCAGGCCTGACCTATATCGAGAACGAGCCGATCGGCAAGGTGCGCACCATTCCGCTCTACAGCGAGAGCTATCGTCTGCTCACCGCGCCGGATGGAATGTTCGGTGATCGCGAGACGGTGACGTGGCGGGAGGTCGGACAGGTGCCGCTGTGCCTGCTGACGCCCGACATGCAGAACCGCCGCATCATCGACCGCGCGTTACGTTCGGTCGGCGCCGAGGCGACGCCGACCTTGACCTCGAATTCGCTGCTGGTGCTGTTCACGCATGTGAAGACGGGGCGCTGGGCCAGCGTGATGCCGGCCAAGCTCGCCGAGACGCTCGGCCTGTCCGATACGGTGCGCTCGATCCCGATCATCGATCCCGATGTCAATTACAGCATCGGCATGGTGATCCCGCAGCGTGATCCGATGACGCCGCTGATCGCGGCGCTGGTCAATGTCGCGCGAGAAGTCGCGCCGTCGCTGCAATCGTAGAATTCAGGCCGCGGCCGATATTCCGGACGCCGACTTGATCGCGTTGCGGGGCAGGGTGACGCGCACGACGGTGCCGACCTCGAGTTTGGAGCGCAGCCGCATCGAGCCGCCATGAAGCTGCGCCAGCGAGCGGGCGATCGCCAACCCCAGTCCCGAGCCGTGATAGGTCTTGGTGAGCTGGCTCTCGACTTGCTCGAAGGGGCGGCCGAGCCGCGCCAGCGAATGCGGCGCGATGCCGATGCCGGTGTCGGCGATCATCAGCACGATCCTGTCGTCGAGCTGCCGGCTGCGCACCACGATGCGTCCGCCGTCGGGCGTGAACTTCACGGCGTTGGAGAGCAAATTGACGATGATCTGCTTGGTGGCGCGACGGTCGGCGACGACGGAGATGGACTTTGCGATGTCGGCGTCGAGCGTCAGGTGCTTGTCCTGCGCGCGGCCGGTGACGACCCGCAGGGATTCCGCCAGCGTCTGCGCCAGGTCGAGCTCTTCCATGTCGAGCTTCATGCGGCCGGCCTCGATCTTGGACATGTCGAGGATGTCGTTGATGACTTCGAGCAGGTAATGCCCGCTGGTCAGGATGTCGTGGCAGTATTCCTGGTACTTCTCCGAGCCGAGCTCGCCGAACATGCCCGAGCCCATGATTTCGGAAAAGCCGATGATCGCGTTCAGCGGCGTGCGCAGCTCGTGGCTCATATTGGCGAGGAATTTCGACTTGGTCTGGTTGGCTTCCTCGGCGCGGGTCTTCTCGCGCTGGTATTTCTCGGCGAGATCGGCGAGTTCGCCCGCCTGGCGCTCCAGGGCTGCCTGCGAGCGCTTAAGGTCGATGACGGTGGCGCGCAGGCGTAGATCGTTGTCGACCAGCTTCTGCTCGTGCTCCTTGATGCGGGTGATGTCGGTGCCGACCGAGACGTAGCCGCCGTCCTTGGTGCGGCGCTCGCTGATGTGCAGCCAGCTGCCGTCGTCGAGCTGCGCCTCGAAGGTCCGCGCGCCGGGGCCCTGGCTCGCAGTCTCGTTGTGCCGGGTGCGAACCTCCGGCATGCGGCCGACCTCCAGCACGGTCTCGTAGGAGGTGCCGGGGATGACGGCGCTGTCGGGCAGCTTGTGCAGGCGCTGGAAGTGTGAATTGCAGAGCACCAGGCGGTCGCTCGCGTCCCACAGGACGAAGGCTTCGGGAATGGTCTCGATCGCGTCGCGCAGGCGCAAATCGGCTTCCACGGTCCGCTCGGCGAGGCTCTTCTGCTCGGTGATGTCGACCGCGATCCCGATCAGGTGAACGCTGGAATCGGTCGCGCCGCTGGTCTTCTCGCAGCGGACGCGGAGCCAGATCCAGTGGCCGTCGACATGCTGCATGCGGAAGGTCTGGTCGATGTGGTCGATCTTCTCGGAGATGAGCTGGTCGGCGATCTCGAACAGGTCGATGTCGTCGGACTTCACCAGCGCGTTGACCTCGCCGAAGGTGAGGAGCTCGTTGCGGCCGTCGAGGCCGAGCATTGAAAACATTGACTGCGACCAGAAGATGCGGCCGCGCGACAGGTCCCAGTCCCACAGCCCGCAGCGGCCGCGGTTGAGCGCGGTGTCGATCCGGCCGCGCACGGCGTCGTTGATCAGGTCGCCCTCGCGGGCACGGGTGGACTGCCAGTGGAAGGCGAAGCCGAGGATCAGGACCACGAAGCCGGTGGTGGCCGACAGCGTCACCGATAGCGCGGCGTCCGAGCCCCAGATCGGCTCGTTGCGCTCCTGGATCACGGTCACGAAGCCGGGCAACGATTTGATCTGCCGCGCGGTCGCCATTGCGGCGTTGCCGTTCGGCAGCGTCATGTCGGAGATGTTGTCGTCGCGCGGCGGTGCCGCCAGCAGTTGCGCCGTCGTGATTGCGTCGAGCAGGCGGTCGTTGCCCGAGGGATCGCTGTCGATCGGGATGCGAGCGAGGATGCGGCGGTCGATTCCAGCCGAGGTGACGATGACGTGGCGGCCCGAGGCGGTGCCCCAGGTTGGAATGAGGTCGGGCAGCAACGCCGGGAGGCTCTCGATGTTCTTCAGCCGCTCCTGTCGCCCGGAGGTGAGGCGGTCGATACGCTCGGCGAGCAGGTCGGCGAGCGCCGAGATGTCGTGGCGGATCACCAGCCGCTTCTGGCGCGTCTGGTCGACGACCTGCACGAACGCGCCGAGGCAGATCGTGATCAGGAATGCGATGATGAGCGTCGGCACGGCGCGGCGCAGCGCAGGCTCCGCTATCAGGAGCCGATGATAGGCAGGTTTCGCGATCGATTGCGCCAATCCTTTGATCGAATCGGATTGGACGCACGCGTTCGCGGCGTCTGCACGCGACATGCCTAAAGCCCCCTGGAAACCTGCTTGCAACTTGAGTTCGGAAGCAGCCCCACATCGCTTCCGAATCATGCTCGATTTGAATCCAGATTTCGCGGGCTGTCGAGAGTCAACGAATCGTTAACGCGAATTTATTCTTATCCAACGCGCAGTTTGTGCGTCGTGCGTCCGCAAACTTACGTGCGCGGCGAGTCCGAAACGAGAACGTGTGACTCCTCGCACATTCTCTGTCACGCACGCGGCGGTTCGGCGTGACTGATGACGCGCTTCACGCTCGGGAACGCGCGCCGCAACGCGCGCTCGATCGCATCGACATGCTCGTGCACCCTGATGACGCTCATCGACGGCTCGGCGCGGCAGTGGAAGTTGACGATCTCGCCGGCGTCGGTGTTGCGGACGCGGACATTATGGATGTCGTGGATCTCGCCGCCGGCGGCATATTCAGTCAGGGCGGCGGCAATGGCCCGCACCCGTTCCGACTCCGCATCGACCCCGAACGGCAGTTCCGGTTCCAGCGGCTCGATGTGGACGTCGACCTCGACGTCCGCGCCGAATTCTTCCTGGATGTTGCGTTCCAGCGTGTTGGCGACGTCATGGGCGGCGTCGAGCTGCATCCCGGCGTCGACCTCGAGGTCGATGCTGACGATCAGCTTGGCGCCGAGATCGTGCACCGTGACGTGGTGGATGGCGAGGCCCGAATTGTGGGCGATGACCATGATGCGGTCGCGCACGGTCTCGTTGTCGCGCGCCACAGGGACTGCGGTGAAGGTGAGGTCGGTGTCGCCGAAGGCCTTCTCGACGGCTGCTTGCGCGTTGCGCTTGATGTCCTCGACCCGGTCGATGGGATAAGTCCGCGGCACCTTTGCGATCGTGTCGATAAACGTGGTTGCTCCGACCATGCGCACGCGGAGCCGCTCGACGTCGATCACACCCGGCACGCTGCGGATCGCGGCCGTGGCCGTCTCATGCGCGCCTTCCGGGGCGCGGTCGACCAGTGTCTGCACCGTCGAGCCGGCCATGCGCAGGCCGAGCAGGGCGATCATCACGGCCACCGCGGCGGCGGCAGCCGCGTCACCCCACCAGAAGCCGAGGCCGGCGAGGATCAGGCCCACGATCACGGCGAACGAGCCCATCACGTCGGAGGCGAAATGCAGCGCATCGGCGGCGAGCGCCTGGCTCCTGGTCTCCCGCGCGGCACGGTGGAGGGCACGGGCGCGCCAGAGATTGACGACGATGTCGATCACCAGCACCACGAACGGCACGGCCGAAATGGTCGGTGGCGCGGTTCCCTCGCGCAGCCGGCTGTAGGACTCGACCAGAATGCCGCCGGCGAGCACGTAGAGCAGGGCGGTAACGCCCAGTGCCGAGACGCTTTCGAGCTTGCCGTGGCCGTAATGATGCTCCTCGTCCGCCGGCTTGTCGGACACCCGTACCACCGCCCAGGTGATGATGGTCGCGACCAGGTCGATCGAGGAATGCAGCGCCTCGGAAATCAGCGCCAGCGAGCCGATCGCGATCCCGACCGCGAACTTGGCCGCCGCCATGCCGCCGCTCGCGAAGATCGAGATCGCTGCGACCGAGGTCTTGTTGTGTTGGACTGTCATGGCGGGGGATTTAGCAGGCCACGAGTGAACATCAAGCGACGATCCACAGGCGTAGACGCTAGTGAGTTGCAGGAGCGCGCTGTTGCGAATGCTTCCGAGTTTCGAAGATGATTGGTCGTGTCACTGGTTTAGGGTCCTGCGGAAGAAAGCGATCATCTCGGGTTCGAATGCCTTGTGGAAGGCCGTGCGATCGAAGCCCGGCGGCTCGGCGCAAATCCTGGGGGCGTCCAGCGCCAGTTTCTGGGAGCAGACCGCGAGAAATGCGAAGTGGTTCGCATTCGCGACGAAATGCCATTCGGGCTTGGATGCCAGTTCGTCCTTGATCGTGGCTGCGCAACAGCCGGATACGCCGTCGGACTGATGCATCGGGTCCGAGCTCCACAGTTGAATGGGTATGGTCACGGCCGAGAGATGATCGGCAGGCAGCAGGAATGCCGGCCAGGGATCGATGATGACTGCTGCCTTGATGCGTGGATCATGTGCGGGGGCTTCGCGCGGAAGCTCGCCGTTCTCGAGCTGCGAGCAGACGGGCAGGGCACGCAGATCGGTTCGCGCGCAGCGAGGATGGCCTTTGCGGAAATCGGGATTGCCACCAATGACGACGAGGCCGGTATAGCCGCCGACCGAAAAGCCGAATAGGCCGATGCGCCCGCTGTCGATCCGGCCGGCGTCCGGCCAGTCCGCCAGCATGAAATCGACGAGCCGTTTGATATCCCGGAACGACCTGCGAATACCTCGAGGCTGTCTGTTCCGGTGTGATAACGTTCATTGTCGTTGGGATGATCGATGGCGGCGACCACGAAGCCGGCATCAGCCAGGGCGGCTGCGACATTGTGATGGCCGCCGAACCATCCGGTCCGGCCGTGCGAGACCACGATGAGAGGGAGCCTGTCGCCGGCGATGGGACAGTCCTTCACGCCCGACAGCGCGACGCTGCCCTCGCCTGCGTCTTGCACGGCTGTAACGCAGGGGTACCAAACCGCACCGGCGATAAACGGTCCGGCTGCGTTCGCCTCGATCCTGATCCGTCTGATGCCGGCCGCCTGCGTCTCGCAGGCGGCAACGAGCAGCAGCATCGCGATCGCGAGCCTGAGCACCCCCATGCAATTCACCGCTAGACCGTCACGACGATCTTGCCGAGGTGCTTGTTGGCCTCCATGTGCTCGAACGCCTTGTCGATGTCGTCGAAGGCAAACACCTTGTCGATCGGCAGCTGCAGTCTTCGCGACTCGACCGCGCCCCAAATGTCCTTCTTGACCTCGTCGAAGATCTCACGGATCTCCTCGATGGTGCGGGTGCGGAAGGTGACGCCGACATAGTCGATGCGGCGGGCCGCGTGCAGGTCGAAATTGAAATCGGCATGGGTGCCGCCGAGCCGGCCGACATTGACGATGCGACCCTTGACCCTGGTCGCCGCGAGGTTCTGGCTCGCGACCTTGCCCGAGACCTGGTCGACGATGAGGTCGACACCTTCGCCGTTCGTCGCCTTCAGCACCTCGTCGACCCATGTGGGGTCGGAGGAATTGACCGCGAAGTCGGCGCCATACTCCTTCAGCCGGCCGCGGCGGTAAGCATCGGTCGAGGAGCCGATCACGAGCCTGGCGCCCTTGAGCTTCGCAATCTGCATCGCCATCAGGCCGACGCCGGAGCTGGCGCCCTGGATCAGCACGGCTTGCCCGGGCTGCACGCCGCCGATGGTGACGACGGCGTTGTGCATGGTCGCGAGTGCCACGGGCAGGGTGGCGGCTTCCTCGAAGTTCATGTTCGAGGGCGTGTGGAAAAGCCGGCCGTGATCGGCCAGCGTGTATTCGGCAAACGCCGCGCCGCCCGAGCCCATGATGCGGTCGCCGACCTTGAGGCCCTTGGCATCCGGTCCGAGCGCGGCGACCTCGCCGGCCCATTCCATGCCGAGCACGGTGCCGGCGCCGCCGGCCGCGCCATGGGCGTGGCCCTTGCGCATGCCGGTGTCGGCGCGATTGAGGCCACAGGCGCGGACCCGGACCAGCACCTGCGTGCCTTCAGGCTTTGGTTGAGCGACGTCGGAAATCGTAGCGCCACCAGGGCCGTAGACATAAGCCTTCATGAATTGCTCTCACTTCTTGCAGTGATTATTCCGCAGCCTGCGCTGTCGGATGAACGATCATGCCTTCGAGCCGGCTGCGGATGATGGCCTCCGCTTCGCGCACGATGCGGGAGATCAGTTCGACGCAGGTCGGGATGTCCTGGATCAGGCCCTGGACCTGGCCCGCCGACCAGATGCCTTCGTCCGAGTTGCCGGTCGCGTAGACCATCTTGCCGCGGGCGCCCGCGACGAGTTCGCGGATGTCCTCGAACTTGGCGCCTTCCTTCTCCATCGCGACGACCTTGGTCGAGATCTCGTTCCTGGCGACGCGGGAGGTGTTGCGCATGGTGCGGAAGATCAGCTCGGTCTCGCGCTCGTCATTGGCCACGATCTTCTCCTTGATGAGCTGATGAATGGGGCTCTCTTTGGTAGCCATGAAGCGGGTGCCCATGTTGATGCCTTCGGCGCCGAGCGCCAGTGCGGCGACGAGGCCGCGGGCGTCGGCAAAGCCGCCGGAGGCGATCATCGGGATCTTGATCTTGTTGGCGGCGGCTGGGATCAGGATCAGGCCGGGGGTGTCGTCCTCGCCGGGATGGCCGGCGCATTCGAACCCGTCGATCGAGATGGCGTCGACGCCCATGCGCTCGGCCGAGAGCCCGTGACGGACGCTGGTGCATTTGTGCACGACCTTGACGCCGTGCTTCTTGAACTCGTCGACATGCTCCTGCGGCTTGTTGCCGGCGGTTTCGACCACCTTGATGCCGCTCTCGATGATGGCGGCGCGATATTCGGCATAAGGCGGCGGCTTGATTGCGGGCAGGATGGTGAGGTTGACGCCAAACGGCTTGTCGGTGAGATCGCGGCAGCGGGCGATCTCCTTCCTGAGGTCCTCCGGTGTCGGCTGGGTCAGCGCCGTGATGAAGCCGAGCGCGCCGGCATTGGCGACGGCGGCGACCAGCTCGGCGCGCCCGACCCACTGCATGCCGCCCTGGACGATCGGGTGCTCGACTCCGACGAGCTTGGTGAACCGTGTCTGCAGCATGATCTGTTTCCCCGCTTGCGTGGCGCTCTTTTATCGGTCGATGCCGGCAGGATGCCGCCCGGGTCGGGAAAAGTCTATTGCGAGGGCGTGCGGTGGAGGCGGGGCGATCATGCGGGGAGTGGGGGGATTCCGTGAGGCGGATAATTGACGCGGGCTCGTGTCCCGGACGCGCTGCAACGCCTCTTCGCGTTGCCGCGCAGAGCCGCGACCCATGCCCAGCGAGCGCTCTGAAAGATGGGCGCCGGCTCTGCAGCGCACCGTCGAACCGGACGATGCTTCGCTCTGCCGGGGGATGCTGCGCTGCGTCCGGGGCACGGACGCACAATCTTCCGATCAATCTCGATCCGACTTGCAAACAGCAGACGCATCTTCGCATCCTCGCGGCGCATTTCGCCCGAGCTTTGCCTGATCGCATCGCCCTCGTCATGACAAGGGCGCAGGGAAGGCCGGGCGCCGGCTGGCACCCGCAAGTCCGTGCGCCAGAAGAATGCACACGGGGTGGACCACAGGTCAGCCAATCGCCCGGCCTTCCCTGCGCGGTGGTTTACGGCTTACTTCGTGCTCTCCCCGGGGAGCGATGCACTATTGCCCCCGTCGCCCCGCAGATGGCTGATGCAAGCGCCCGGTCGGGCAGCACGCATCACCACAGGACTTGACGCACAGACCCCGGGCGTCAGGACCACACGACTTCGCCGTCCGCGCACGTCCTCGCTGGGTCTTCGGGAGCTGGCGTGTGCTCGCACCCGAAGCCATGCGAAGACGCTGTCGGCGCCGTGTCGTAGGCGCGAAGCCTGTGCTCACGGTTTCCCGCCCTGCAAGGCTCGCCGCGCCCGACGCCGTCGCGTCTATCGCTGCCCAACCCGCGGTCCGTGACGATCGCGATCCGCCCCTTGTCCCGGGTCAGGGTGTGTCGTAGGTACGCCAAATCCGAATTTCGGTAAAGTGGAATATTTTGGCAGACGGGGATTGACAGGCGGCGCGCGAAATTTGTGCGGCTGTTTTGCCCGACGGGCGAACCCTGCCGGGCTATTCCGTCGACAGCCGCACCATCTGGCGGCCGCCGTTCATTTCCTTGAGGCTGTTGACAAAGTTTTCGGGGCGCTGCCAGCGGTAGGGGACCTTCAATCCCATGTACTCGGCGATGTCGCCGATGAAGCCGGTGCAATTGGTGGTCTCGGCGTTCCAGACCGGCGAGCTCGCCTGCAATTTCTTGATATAGGCAAACACGCGCTTGGCGTCGGCTTCGTTCAGATAGACGCGGTAGTTCGCGGTCAGATACTCCGGGTCGAGATCGCCGTAGCTCGCGCCGGTCTCCGCCGGCACCCAGGTGAGGTGACCAAGCACATAGGCCCAGGTGTCGCCGGCGGGCGTGAGCCCTGCCACTTCGACGGCGCGCTCGCTGGTCTTGCCGTACCAGACGAAGGCGTGGCCCCAGCTCGCCGCCGTGCGGGCGCGGAAATCGACGTAGTACGGACCTTTTTCCGCGCGCGCGACCGGGCGCCGGGTCGATGGCGCCGGCCGTGATACGGTGTCGGTCGTGGCAAGCGCGTTTGCGTCAGCAACGCGCTTGTTCGCTTCGTGGGCCGAGGCCGAAGGTGTCGTACACGCGAGCATGGCCGCGAGCGCGAATCCCGCAAGGATGCAGGGTCCCGATCGATCAGGATTGTTCGTCACGCTGTGCCCCTCGACTGTCGGCCACTCACGCAGAGTCTACGCTTGCTTCTGCGGGTATTTCGCTAACGCGTCAGTAGCGCGCTGCGACGGGGCCGGGCGCCTTGCCGATCGGGGCCTTTCCAACCGGGCTCTTGCCAATCGGCATCTTGCCGATCGGCGCCTGCTCCGAATAGACGGGAACGGGCTGGCGGCGCGGCAGATCCGCGGCATTCGCGACCGTTACCAGAGCAAGCGTAGCACCCACGACAAATACAATCTTCTTCACAGTCATACCCCTAGAAGGTTTGGTCCAAACACGGCACCGCCGTGCCCCCAGACACGCCTCACAGAAGGGCGGCCGAATGCGTCCACAGTGCGGCATCGGCGCGACATGTTGGCGGCATCTGCCGGCCGCGCGGAGATGTGATGTGTCTGAATGTTTCGGCGCGCTCTGCCCAGCCTACGCGACTCGGCCTCACCCGATCCGGTTCAGGCTGTTCCTGATCGTCGAGAAGATGCCGCCGATGTCTTTTCGCAAACCGTCGAGCGCGTTGAAACTGTCGAAGATGCGGGCGAGGCGGTCTTCGACCTCGCGTTTGCTCTTGGTCAGCGCGTCGACGCGCGAGGCGAGGGTGACGTCGCCGTTTGCCTCGATCTCGCCGACGGTTTTGGCGAGGAGGTCGTGCGTCGTGCCGACGTCCGCGATCATGGCCTCGATTCCGAACACGGGCGCCTTCAGCGGGACGAGGTCAGCCTGCGACTTCGACAGCTCTGTCTTGAAGGCGTTCAGCGTCGCCAGCGTTTCCTGTAACGCACCGAGGCGCTGGCGCGACTGGAGAACAAAATCGTTCAACGCATTCTGGCGGTCGGCAAGCGTCTTGCCCTCGGCGTCGATCTCGACACGGGCGAGCGAGCGTTCGAGCTGGGCCCGGCGCTCGCCGAGCTCTTCGAAGTCGAGCCCGATGCCTTTCAGGATGTGGAAGCTGTCGTCGATGCGGGCCAGGCGCTGCTCGATCTCGATCTTGTTCTTCGACAGCGTCTCGACGCGGGCGCCGAGCGGTGCTTCGCCGCCGGTTTCGAGCTCGTCGACGCTCTTGGCGAGGCGCTCATGGCTGAGGCTCAGCTCGCCGATCAACGCATTGAGGCCAGCGTCCGACGCGCGCAGCGGCACCAGCTCAGCGTGGGACTTCGCTAGATCGTCCTTGTACTGGTTCAGGGTCGCAAAGGTGTCCTGGACCGCGCCGACCCGGGACAGCAGCGTCGATACGTCGCCCGCGATGTCCTTGAGCCGGTCGGCGAGGTTGTTCTTGCGGTCGTCGGTCTCGAGGTCGTGCAGCGAGCGTTCGAGCTGGTTCTGGCGGTCGCGGATCTCAGTGAAAACCGGCTCGACCGCGCGGCGCTGCTCGGCGATCTTGCCGACCATATCGCGCAATTCCTGCTGGCGGCGGCGGATTTCGGCGAGCTGGTCGTGCATGTCGGTGGATTCGTTGCGGCCCCGCTGCAGCAGGGCGCGCTGCTCGGTCTCGCCCAGCTTGTCGTGCAGGGCGGAAACGGCCTCCCGGGGATCGCTCTCGATCAGGTGCTGGACGGTGGCGTCGAGGTGGTTCTGCAGGGCGTGGGCGACGACCACGTCCTCGCGGGTCTTCTTGAGGCGGTCGCGCAATGTGTCGAGGCGCCGGTCCTGGCGCGAGAGCCGCCAGGCGGAGGCGCCGATCAGTGCCAACGCCAAGGCCAGGATCGCGCCGGTCGCAACACGCTGCGGGACGGGCAGGCCTCCGAACCAGGCAGGCAGGTGGCCGACATCGTAACCGAGCGCCTGCTGGGCGAAGATCGCGATGGCAGTGAGCAGAACAAACCAGGCAACCAGGAAAAACAGCCACATCGTGACTTCCTCACGCCGGCACATTATCGCCATAATTGCTATTGGAGAGCGGAACCGAGATCAAGGGCGGCGGGAGCTTGCTGGATAGGTCCGGCCTCACGATCCACGGCTGAATGCGTCAGCCGATCGGTGGAGGGGGAGAGGGGCGTTTCCCGTGTTGGGGGCAGACGTTCAGCGCGCTGGTCATGCCCGGGCTTGTCCCAGGCATCCACGCGCCTCCGCGCCAACAGAACGTGGATGGCCGGGACAAGCCCGGCCATGACGGAGAGAGAAGCTACAGCCGAAACTCGTTGGTCAGCTCGCCGATGCCGTCGATCGCGACGGTCACAATGTTCACCGGCTCTTTCATCACGCCGACGCCGACCGAGGTGCCGACGGCAATGAGGTCGCCGGGGAGCAGGGTCATGTCGTGGGAGATCCTGCTGACCAGCTCCTGCGCGGTGAAGATCATGTCCGATATCGGATAGTTCTGTCGCTCCGCACCGTTGAGGATGGTGCGGACCACCAGCCTGACCGGATCGAGACCGGTCGCGATGACGGGGCCGAACGGGCCGTAATCGTCGATGCCTTTGGCCCGTGCCCATTGCGGGAAGGTCGGGTCGCTGGTCAGGATGTCGTTGGCGGTGATGTCGTTGACGCAGGTGTAGCCGAAGATGAAGCTGTCCGCTTCCGCCGGCGACACCCGGGCACAGGTCTTGCCGATGACGATGCCGAGCTCGCCTTCATACGTGGTCTTGCCGTCGTAATAAGAGGGACGGCGGATCACCGCGCCTGGCGTCGTAATGCTGGTGGTGGCCTTCAGGAGGTAGAGCGGCTCCGGTGGCTCGGGCTGGTTGAGCTTGGCCGCGAGTGCATGAAAATTGTTCCAGAGCGCGACGATCTTGCTGGGCACGCAGGGCGCGAGCAGTTCGACCTCCGACAGCGCCAGCGTCTTGCCGGTGGCTGCATGGCGGCCAAACATCTCGCCCTCATGGACGCTGATACCCGACGACGTTAGCGTGCCGAAGCCGGTCGCACCGCTATTCCGGAAGCGGAGCCATTGTTTGATCTCGCCAGCCATCACGCCACCGCCAGTGCGCGCGGATCCGATGGGGTCGGGATGCCGTCGTAGAGACCGGCAATGCGGGCGCGCTGGGTCACCATCGCCAGCACTGAATCGAGGGCGGGGGTGGCGACGCCGGTGAGGCGGCCCATCTCCTGCACGACGGTGACGAGCGGGTCGATCTCCATCGGGCGGCCGCGCTCGAGATCCTGGAGCATCGAGGTCTTGTGCGCGCCGACCTTGCGCGCACCTTCGATGCGGCGCTCGACGTCGACGCGGAATTTGACGCCGAACGTTTCGGCGATGCCTTGCGTCTCCATCATGATCGCGCGCGACAGCGCGCGAGTGGCCGGATCGGTGCAGATCACGTCGAGCGTTGCATGGGTGAGTGCGCTGATCGGGTTGAAGCAGACATTGCCCCACAGCTTGAGCCAGATCTCGTCGCGGATGCGGTCGAGCACCGGCGCCTTCAGCCCGGCTGCGATGAAGAGATCGGCGAGGCGTTGCACGTCCGGGGTAATCTCGCCGGAGGGCTCGCCGAGCGGAAAGTTGTTGCCGTAGACGTGACGGATCACGCCGGGCGCCTCGATCTCGGTGGCGGGATAGACGATGCAACCGATGGCGCGCTCGGCGCCAATTTCGCGCCACTGCCGTCCTCCGGGGTCGATGCTCTCCAGCGTCGAATTCTCGTATTGGCCGCCGTGCTTGTAGAAGTACCAATAGGGGATGCCGTTGACGGCGGTGACGATGCGAGTGTGGGGTCCGAGCAGCGGCTGCATTGTCTCGATCACGCCGGTGATCGAGTGCGCCTTCAGCGTGATGATGATGTAGTCCTGCACACCGAGCTCGGCGGGATCGTCGGTGCAGCGCGGATGCACGGTGTGCTTCTCCTCGCCCGCGAGCAGCGTCAGGCCGCGCTCGCGCATCGCGGCAAGGTGCGCGCCGCGTGCGACGAGGCTGACGTCGGCGCCCGCGCGCGCGAGCTGAACCCCGAGATATCCGCCGATTGCGCCGGCGCCGTAGATGCAGATCTTCATGGAATCCTCGCGAAGCAGCGGAAGCCGGATTTCGGGACGAAAGATCCGGTCCGGCTCGGAAGGTCCGAGCCGGGGATGGTAGTCGCAGGGGGAAGTGAGACGCTTTAAGCTGCTTGCGGCGTGCCGTTGATCGCTTCGTCCACGAAGGAGGCGATGTCACGCATGCTGATGACCGAGACGAGGCTGTAATCGTCGATGACAGGCAGGTGCCGGATGTGATTCCGGTTCATCAGATGGCGGACGTGCTCGATCGTGTCGTTTGAGGTGCAGGATACGAGCTGCTGCACCGAGACGAGCTGCGAAACCTTGACGTTGACGGCATTGGCGCCGTGCTCGGCGACGGCGCGCACGACGTCGCGCTCGGTGAACATGCCGACCGCGGTGTTACCCTCGGAGCGGACCACGTCCTTCACCACAAGTGCGCTGATATTGTTGGCGCGCATCAGCTTGGCGGCGATACCCACCGTTTCGTTCATTCGCACCGTGACAACGCGCGGTGTCTTCTTGCGCAGAATGTCTCCGACCAGCATTGCAACCTCCCTGGGTGAATGATGCGGCAAGTGTGGTATACATAATGCCAATCGTCAAGCACTCGATTTGGCTGTTCCGAAAAATCTTGAGGCAACAATGCTGACGTTTGCCGTGAGCCAAAAAGAAAGAGGCGCATCGCTGCGCCCCCTGTCTCACCGTGCAAGGAGTGTTCGTTATGCCGTCTCGGTCTTGGCGTTCCCCGTCGCGGCGTTGGCGCTCTCGGCTTCCTTGCCGAGGATGAAGGAGCGGCGCATCGGCTTGATCACGAACAGCGCCGTCAGGGCCGCCGTCGCGTTCAGCGCGACTGCGACCACGAACACGGCCTTCCAGCCATACGTGGCCGAGATCACGCTGGCGAGCGGAACGAGCAGGGACGCGGTCCCCTTCGCCGTGTAGAGCATGCCGTTGTTGGTGGTTGCGAACTTCGAGCCGAAGGTGTCGCCGCAGGTCGCCGGGAACAGCGAGTAGATCTCGCCGAACACGCCGAAATAGACCGCGGTGGCGAGCACGAAGACGACAGGGACGTGGCCATAGGCCGACAGCGTCAGCAGCATCAGCGCGGCAGTGCCGAAGGCGATGAACATGGTGTGCTCGCGGCCGATCGTGTCGGAGACGAAGCCGAAGAACGGCCGTCCGAAACCGTCGAAGATGCGGTCGAGCGAGATCGCGAACGTCAATGCCGCCATCTGGAATCCGGCGAGCGTGACCGGCGTGTCGGCGATCTTGAAGTCGTGTGCGATCGGGGCGATCTGCGCCGCGGTCATCAGGCCGCCGGAGGCGACCATGACGAACACGAGATACATGACCCAGAAAATAGGGGTGCGCAGCACCTGGGGCGGGGTGAAGTCGATCTTGGTCTGCGGCAGATTGAGCTGCTTCTTCTTCGGCGGGATCGAGATCCGCGGCGGCTGAATGAAGAAGGCGAGCACGAAGACGATCACGCCCTGGCCGATGCCGAAGGTGAGGAACGCGTGCTGATAGCCGCTCGTTGCGATCATGGCTGCGATCGGCACGACGGTGAGTGCAGCGCCTGCGCCGAAGCCGGCGGCAGTCGCACCGGCGGCAAGGCCCCGGCGATCGGGAAACCATTTCAGCGCGTTGCCGACGCAGGTGCCGTACACGGCGCCCGCGCCCATGCCGCCGATGATCGCGGCCGCGTAGAGCAAGGTGAGGCTATCGGCATAGGAGTTGAGAATCCACGACAGCGCGATCATGACGCCGCCGAACATGATGACGATGCGCGGGCCGTATTTGTCGACGAACCAGGCCTCGATCGGCACCAGCCAGGTTTCGGTGACGACGAAGATGGTGAAGGCGAGCTGGATCGCGGCGCGTCCCCAATGGTGCGCGTGATCGATCGGATCGACGAACAGGGTCCAGCCATATTGCAGGTTGGCGATCATCGCCATGCAGACGATGCCCATGACCAGCTGGAGCCAGCGGAAACCTGTGCGGAGAGGCGCGGCCGTGACAGCGCCATCGGTGCTGGAAATCATCAAGAACCTCCCAAGCGCCTGTCTGGTTCGACACCGGTCGCAAGATGACCTGATGTCGCAATATTGTGGCTTATCGTCGCAAGCGCGGTGGCGACCTTGGTATACCATATTCCAGATTGCAAGCCCTATCTTGGCGCGCGCCTGAAAATTTGCGGAGTTCCTTTAGGGACGGCGGGTTCACGAAAACGTCGCGCACAACGAAAACGCCCGGCCGCGAGGCCGGGCGTTTTGCGCGAGAAGCGCTTTTGGAGCGCGTCAGACGGTCGATTGCGCGACCACGACCTTGCGCCAGGGCTTGAGCACCGCGATCGCCAGCGCCGAGGCCAGGATGTTGGCGCCGGCTGCGATGATAAACACGTTGTCCCAACTGCCCGACGACTGCTGCATGTAGTTGCCGATCGGGACCAGCAGCGCGGCCGTACCCTTCGCGGTGTAGAGCAGGCCGGCATTGGTGGTCGCGAACTTGGCGCCGAACGTGTCGGTGCAGGTCGAGGGGAACAGCGAGTAGATCTCACCCCAAGCGAAGAACACGAAGCCCGAGAGCAGCACGAACCAGAGCGGATCGTGGCCCCAGAGGTAGAGCATCCAGATGCCGATACCTTCCATGCCGAAGGCGATGAACATCGTGTTCTCGCGGCCGATCATGTCGGAGATCCAGCCGAAGAACGGACGCGTCAGGCCGTTGAGCACGCGGTCGATCGTGGCCGCGAAGGTCACCGCGGTCATCGTCACCGCCATCAGCGTGACCGGCACGTTGTCGATCTTCCAGTCCGCCGCGATCGGCTTCAGGTTCGCCGTCACCATCAGGCCGCCAGCGCCGACAATCACGAACATGAAGTACATCAGCCAGAAGATCGGCTGACGCAGCACCTCGGTCGGCTGGTAGTTGCGCCGGGTCTGCTGCAGATTGGCGTTCACGACCGCGTTCGGCACCTGACCTGCTTTCGGCGCGAGCAGGAAGAAGGCCAGGATGCAGATGATAATGCCTTGTCCGAGGCCGAAATAAAGGAAGGTGGTCTGGAAACCGCTGTCCTTGATCATGGCCTGGATCGGCGCGACGGTCAGCGCGGAGCCCGCACCGAAACCAGCGGCCGTGATGCCCGCGGCAAGACCGCGCTTGTCCGGAAACCACTTCAGCGCGTTACCGACGCAGGTGCCGTAGACGCCGCCGGCGCCGATGCCTGCGATGATCATGCCGAGATAGTAGCCGTTGAGCGTGGTCGCCTCCGCGTTGATCGCCCAGCCGGCGGCACAGAGCACGCCGCCGACCAGCACCACGATGCGCGGACCGTATTTGTCGACGAACCATCCTTCGATCGGCACGAGCCAGGTCTCGAACAGCACGAACAGCGTAAAGGCCCATTGGATCGACGCACGATCCCAGCCGAACTTCTTCTGGATGTCGGGGACGAAGAACGTCCAGCCGTATTGATAATTGGCGATCATTACCATCGCCGCGACGCCAACTGCCAATTGCGTCCAGCGATACGTGTCGCTAACGCGCGCGGCTGTCGGGGCGGTTGCTTGCACCATGTCCGTCATAAAGCCTCCCGTGGCGCCTCTCATTTTTCTGCGAGCGCTGGAACGGCATTCTTGTATGCATTATGCCAAGCTTCAAGCGCTGGTCCGGTCACCGTGCGCAAATGCCGCAGGACCTTGCCCGGTTGCGGCTGTGACTCAGGACAGCACAAGTAGAAATGGCCCCGTGATCCGGGGCCATTCATCAAAAGTAGTATGCGGACTGATCTAAAACCGTCTCCCGCTGCGCGCGCAGGCGCGGGCGGCTGTCCGGCCTACAGGCCAAAGCGCGGGAGGTCGCCGTTGTGATTCGAGATCTCGGCGCTCGCCATCAGGAGGCGGTCGATCGTTGCCATCAGGCGGGCGAACAGCGTGGAGGAGGGCGCGAGAGCGACGGAAGCGGTCTTGGACATCGGAAATCCCTTTCTCGAGAGACGGTCAGTAGTGCTGTCTCATTTCGAAAGGGAATTTATGTATACCAGATGCCAATGTCTATGCATGCCATTGCATAGCAGCATTTAGCTCTTCGCATTGCAGCATAATAATCAGTTAAATGGGCCGATTTGAGCGGGATATGCCCAAAGCCGGCCGAAACTGAACCATTTGACCGTCGATATCCAAAAACGGAGCCTTGGCAGCGGCACATGAAGCCGTTAGTGGTCTGCCCCCTCCAATCATCTGTCAGAGTGGTTCATGTCGAGCGCCTCGCCCGCCGTCTCGATCGGCATCGATTTTGGGACCAGCAACACGGTCGTGGCCCTTGCGGCGGACGATCGCCGGGTCGAGGCCATCCGCTTCGACCATGGTGAGCAGCGCCACAGCGTCTTCGTGTCAGCGCTGTGCTTCTGGGAGGACCGGCCGGGAGCCGGCGCCCAGGCTGAAGGCGGCCCGTGGGCGATCGAGCAGTTCCTGGAAGGACGCCATGTCTACCGCTTCCTCCAGTCGTTCAAGACCTTTGCCGCAAGCTCCAGCTTCAACACCACCCAGGTGTTCCGGCAGCGCTACAAGTTCGAGGATATTTTGGCGGCGTTCCTGCGGACGCTGGCGCGGCATGGCGGCGATAAATTCGGCTTCGAGACGTCCACCATTACAGTCGGTCGCCCCGTCCGCTTCGCCGGGGGCAATCCCGACGAAGCGCTGGCGATGCAGCGCTACCGGGCCGCGTTCGAGCGCCTCGGCGCCGGCCACGCCCGCTATGTCTACGAACCCGTGGGCGCGGCGTTCTCCTTCGCCCGCCGGCTGGAGCGCGATGCGACCGTGCTGGTCGCGGATTTCGGTGGCGGCACCAGCGATTTCTCGGTGATGCGGTTCTCGCGTGCCGGCGGCGCCTTGCGCGCCGAGCCGCTCGGCCATGCCGGCATCGGGATTGCGGGCGACACCTTCGACTACCGTATCGTCGATCACGTCGTCTCGCCGCGGCTGGGCAAGGGCTCGAGCTTCCGCTCGTTCGACAAGGTGCTGCCGATCCCCACCGGCCACTACACTAATCTCGCGCGCTGGCATCAGCTCGCGATGATGAAGAGCAACGGCGACCTGCGCGAACTCCGGGAGCTTGCGCGCACCGCGGTGAAGCCGGCTCTGCTCGAGGATTTCATCACCATCGTCGATCTCGACCTCGGCTTTGCGCTGTACCGCGCGGTGTCCGACGCCAAGGTCGCGCTGTCGGCCCAGGATCAGGTGGAGTTCCGCTTCAAAGGAGGCGGGGTCGATATCGGCTCGACTATCACGCGGAAGAATTTCGAAGCCTGGATTGCCGACGACATCGCGAGGCTCGGGGCCACCGTCGACAAGGTGCTGGGCGAAGCCGGCATCACCGCGCGCGAGGTCGAGAAGGTGTTTTTGACCGGCGGCACGTCTTTCGTGCCGGCCGTTCGAAAACTGTTCGCCGAGCGGTTCGGCAACGAACGGCTGATGTCGGGCGATCAGTTCGAGTCGATTGCGTACGGCCTTGCTTTGATCGGACACAGCCCGGACCCGGACCGCTGGACCGCAAGCGGCGGGCTCCAGTCGAGGGCGGGCGCGTAGCCTACGGTCACGCGGCCGCCCCTAAGTCGCGTCCGATCGCTATTGCTTGATCTCAGGCTCGACGAGCTTCGCCAGATTGCGCAGCGATTCCTGCCAGCCGAGATAACAAGCCTCCGGCGGGATGACGTCGGGGATGCCGGCCTGCGTGATATCCAGCTCGGTGCCTACGGATACTTTCTTCAGGATCACGGTGACCTGGATCTCGCCCGGCAGATTGGGGTCGTCGAACCTGTCGGTGTAACGGAGACGTTCGCCGGGGACGAGCTCGAGATATTCGCCGCCGAAGGCGTGGCTGTTGCCCGTCGTGAAGTTACGGAACGACATCTTGAACGTGCCCCTGACCTTCGGCTCGAAATGATGGACGGTGCAGGTGAAGCCATTCGGCGGAAGCCATTTTGCCAACGCATCCGCCTCCAGGAAGGCGCGATAGACTTTCTCCGGGCTGGTCGTGAGAACGCGGTGCAGGCGGACAGTGCTGGGCATGATCATTCTTCCTCATGAATCGCCGGGCTCGACGTGGGCGTCTACTGCCCGTTCATGTCCAGATGACGAAGGAGATGCTGCCGATCCGACGCGGCGTCTCGATTTTTTTTGATGGATCCACGCATGGGGCGCTCGGCAGCCTTCGAGAGCAGCTCGCCGGGGGGCGAAAGATGAGCGCTGAATAGCGCGCGTCCTGCACCTACCGCCGGGCTCCCGAGCCGTTAAATTCCGTCAAGCCTTGCAAATGGCGAGGATGAGGTATACGTTGAGGCTGTTCGTTCAGCCGCTGTGCCTTGTTGAATGCGCCCGCGGGCTCCTTTTCCATAGACATCGACGGATAGAATTTGTTCTGCGTGACGATCACGCGGAGCCTGCGCGTATGCGCTTTGGAGAAGAAAATGACGACAGGTACTGTAAAGTGGTTTAACGGCCAGAAGGGCTTTGGATTCATTCAGCCGAACGACGGCGGCAACGATGTGTTCGTTCACATCAGCGCGGTCGAGCGGGCTGGTCTTGCAGGTCTCGCTGAAGGCCAAAAGGTCAACTTCGAACTCAAGACCGACAAGATGCGGGGCAAGGTCAGCGCTGAGAATCTCTCGCTGGCCTAAGCCTTGGTGCCGTTTCACGGATGTACTGAAACGGCCATGCCACCCGCTCGATCCCAGGATTGAGCGGGTTTTTGTCCGTTGCAGAGCAGGGTGAATAATGAGCGCCAAGAGACCGGCCGAACCGTCACCCGAAAGCATCGCGCGTTCTAACCGTCAGCGTTTGGCCGCTGAGGAAGGCGCGCGGGCGATGGTGGACGTTGGAAAGCAAGCCGTCGATGTTCGCAAGAACATGGCGCGGCTTCGAGAGCTGCGCCAGGCCAAGGAAGCGGCAGACGCCGCCCTTCAGGCGTCGCTGCCGCCGCCCGTCCCGACGAAGCGCAAGAAGAAGGTGACGCCATAACTGGCTTCCATTGCGCCGAGGACAATTTGGAGAGGGCCGATCACATGCCAAAGAGTGCGGGTCGTGCCTAGAATAAAGTCGGATGGCGGTGGCACCATCACCTTCTTTCTCGCGCTTGGCGCGGGACGACAGATGTGCCGTCTTGCGACGACGTTCCTGATGCAGAAGCAGGCTTTCAGTTATCTTCGCAAGAACCGGACCGAGTTCGAGCGCATGGCGCGGGCGCAGCTCGCTTCTGGTGCAGTCGAAGACGGAATCGTCGTGCTCTCGATGCTGTAGACCAGGCGGATTTCGGCGCCCCGCCTTTAGCGGAATTCGCGGTCGGAGTCTGGGATCGTCGTGCCTATTCGGAGCCGCTTCCCGGCTTCGCCTCCCGGGCCAATCGCTCCGCTTTCAGCCGTTCGCGATTCTCGTTGAAGGAGTTCTGGTCCTTCGCATAGTCATTGATCGGCTTCTGCGTTGTCGCAGGCTTGAACGCCTTGTTGGCTTCACGCTTGGCGCGATCAGAGGATTGATCTTTCGACATTTAAGCCCTCAATTTGATCAACGAGCGTGGTCCTGGCGAGTGCCGGACGCGACGCCACCCGTGCCCGAACTGAAAGGCCGACTTGCCATCCTCGGAAGCGAAGGCGACCAGTTCTTCAGCGTGGGGCAGGGTCTTTGCGAGGCGTGCTGCACTCGCCGTGGAGATGGCATGCTGGCATTTCCGGCATGCTCGCATTTCCGGGAGCACACCGGTCGAGGGAGCAACGGCCGGCCACCGCATCTGTTCCTCGCGAACCAATCTTTAATCCAGCCTTGGCGGCGCGGCAAGCGCGCCGATCGTGCGATGCAGCCTTTGCGCGCCAACAAAAAGGCCGCCGAAGCCGGCGGCCTTTCGCGTCGTGAGATAAGCCCGCTTATTCGGCGGCCTGCTTCTGCGGCGGATCGAGCGCGCCGGACTTGTGGATATCGGCGACCTGATGGTCCGAGAAGCCCAGCACGGTGCGCAGGATCTCGTCGGTGTGCTCGCCGAGCAGCGGGGATCGCTCCACCTCGCTCGGGGAGTCCGACAGCTTGATCGGGTTGCCGACGGAGATGTACTTGCCGCGGGTGGGGTGGTCGACCTCGACCACGGTGCCGGTCGCGCGCAGCGACTGGTCCTCGGCGATCTCCTTCATCGACAGGATCGGGCCGCAGGGAATGTCGTCCTTGTTGAGGATTTCCATCGCCTCGAACTTCGTCTTCGTCATCGTCCATTGTTCGATGCGGCCGAAGATCTCATTCAGGCGCGGCAGGCGGACGGCCGGCTTGGCGTAGTTCGGATCGGTCTTCCAGGAGGGCTCACCGATCACGTCGCAGATCTTCTCCCAGACCGGGGCCTGGGTGATGAAGTAGATATAGGCGTTGGGATCGGTCTCCCAGCCCTTGCACTTCAGGATGCGGCCGGGCTGGCCGCCGCCGGAATCGTTGCCGGCACGCGGCACGGCATCGCCGAACGGAATGCCTTCGCCGAACTGGCTGTATTCCTTGAGCGGACCATGGGCGAGGCGCTGCTGGTCGCGCAGCTTGACGCGCGCGAGATTGAGCACGCCGTCCTGCATCGCGGCGGTGACGCGCTGGCCCTTGCCGGAATGGGTGCGCTGATAGAGTGCGGTGACGATGCCGAGCGCCAGATGCAGACCGGTGCCGCTGTCGCCGATCTGCGCGCCGGTCACGAGGGGCAAGCCGTCGCGGAAGCCCGTGGTGGAGGCGGCGCCGCCGGTGCACTGGGCGACGTTCTCATAAACCTTGCAGTCCTCGTATGGTCCGGGACCAAAGCCCTTAATAGAGGCGACGATCATCTTCGGGTTGATCGCCTGGATCTTCTCCCAGGGGAAGCCCATGCGGTCGAGCACGCCGGGGCCGAAATTCTCGACCAGCACGTCGCACTTCTTGATGAGCTCGGTGAGGACTTCCTTGCCCTTGGGGTTCTTGGTGTCGAGCGTGATCGAGCGCTTGTTGTGGTTGAGCATGGTGAAATACAGGCTGTCCACATTCGGGATGTCCTGCAGCTGGCCGCGGGTGATGTCACCCACGCCCGGGCGCTCCACCTTGATCACGTCGGCGCCGAACCATGCGAGCAACTGCGTGCAGGTCGGCCCGGACTGGACGTGGGTGAAGTCGAGAATGCGAACGCCCTCGAGCGCTTTTGTCATCGTGTTGCTCCGTACTCTGATCTACCCCTGCACCCGCAGGGACCTTGTGGGTTGAAGGGGATGCTTACTTCTTCTTCTGCAGAACGCTCTGCGGATTGAGATTGCCGATGCGGCCGCTCTCGGAACCGGCGGCCGGATCGATCACGGCGTTGATGAGCGTCGGCTTGCCCGAAGCCATGGCTTCGTTGACGGCGCGCTTGAGCTCGTCCGGCGAAGTCGCGTTGACGCCGACGCCGCCGAAGGCCTCCATCATCTTGTCGTAGCGGGCGCCCTTGACGAACACCGTCGTCGCCGGATCGGCGTTGGCGCCGTTGACGTCGGTGCCGCGATAGATGCCGTCATTGTTGAAGATGACGACGCAGATCGGCAAATTGTAGCGGCAGATGGTCTCCACTTCCATGCCGGAGAAGCCGAACGCCGAGTCGCCTTCGACCGCGAGCACGGGATGGCCAGTCTCGAGAGCCGCCGCGATTGCCTGGCCCATGCCGATGCCCATCACGCCCCAGGTGCCGACGTCGAGACGCTTGCGTGGGCGATACATGTCGATGACACCGCGGGCGAGGTCGAGCGTGTTGGCGCCCTCGTTGACGAGGATCGCCTCGGGATGATCCTTGATGACGTTCTTCAGCACGCCGAGCGCGCCGTGATAGTCCATCGGCGATTTGTTGTTCATGAGCTTCGGCGCCATCTTGGCGACGTTCTCTTCGCGCTTGGTCGAAATCGCCTTGGTCCATTCGGCGGGCGGGGCGGTCCAGCCCGAAGCCATCGCCTGATTGAAGGCGGAGACGACCGAGCCGATGTCGCCGACGACCGGCGCGACGATCTCGACGTTGGAGTCCATTTCCCTGGGTTCGATGTCGACCTGGATGAACTTCTTGGGCGCTTCGCCCCAGTTCTTGCCCTTACCGTGCGAGAGCAGCCAGTTCAGCCGGGCGCCGATCAGCAGCACGACGTCGGATTCCTTCAGCACCGTCGAGCGGGCGGCGCCTGCGCACTGCGGATGGGTGTCGGAGAGGAGGCCCTTGGCCATGCTCATCGGCAGGAAGGGAATGCCGCTCTTCTCGACGAAGGTTTTGATCTCCTCGTCGGCCTGCGCGTAGGCCGCGCCCTTGCCGAGGATGATGAGAGGGCGCTTTGCGCTCTTCAGAACATCAAGCGCGCGCTTGATCGAAGCGGGCGAGGGGATCTGCGCGGGAGCCGCGTCGATTACCTTGACCAGCGACTTCTGGCCGGCATCGGCGTTCATCACCTGGCCGAACAGCTTTGCCGGCAGGTCGAGATAGACGCCGCCCGGACGGCCGGAGACGGCGGCACGGATGGCACGGGCAAGACCAATGCCGATGTCCTGGGCGTGCAGCACACGGTAGGCTGCCTTGCACAGCGGCTTGGCGATCGCGAGCTGGTCCATCTCTTCATAGTCGCCCTGCTGGAGGTCGACGATCTCGCGCTCGGAGGAGCCCGAGATCAGGATCATCGGGTAGCAGTTGGTGGTGGCGTGGGCGAGCGCGGTGAGACCGTTGAGGAAGCCGGGCGCGGAGACGGTGAGGCAGATGCCGGGCTTCTTGGTGAGGTAGCCGGCGATGCCCGCCGCATAACCGGCGTTCTGCTCGTGGCGGAACGAAATCATGCGAATACCGGCCGCCTGCGCCATGCGGCCCAAATCCGTGATCGGGATGCCCGGCACATTATAGATGGTGTTGATGCCGTTCAGCTTGAGCGCGTCAATGACGAGATGAAAACCATCCGTCAATTCCTGCTCGGTGCCCGGTGCTTCGGACTTGGTCGCGGTATTCAGCATGGGCCTTGTCTCCCTGGTCTCAAGATGCCGTTTCAGGCTTTTGGGGGCGATGCCTCGCCCTTTGGTGAACGTTGCCGGCTAGAAGAGTTCCTGACCATGCGCTTCGACGTAAGCGGCAAGGCCAAGGGTGTGATCGCGGGCGCGCTTCTCGGCGAGCTCGGTATCGCGCGCCTCCAGGGCTTCGATCATGCCGAGATGCTCGGGAAGCGACGTCGCGGTGCGGTCCTTGCGTCCGATGGTCAATTGCCGATAGCCACGCACATGCAGCAGCAAGTCGTTGGTGAGATCGACCAGCACCGGTGATTCCGACAGCGAGATCAGCGCCTGGTGGAAGGCGATGTTGGCGCGCGAATATTCCTCGACGTGATCCTCGGGCAGGCGATCCTTGCCAAATTCCTTGAAGTAGTCGCGCAGCGCCGTGATGTCTTTCTTGCGCGCTGTGGCGGTGATGAGGCGAGCCGCCATGCTCTCCAGCGCCGCCCAGGCGCGGATCATGTCGACGATCTCGCTCTTGGTCCTTCGGACCACCATGATGCCGCGGCGAGGAACCGTCTTCACGAAACCGTCTTGCTCTAGCATCGCGATGGCTTCGCGGATCGGCGTGCGGCTCACGCCGAGGCGCTCGGACAACGCGCGCTCGTCGAGCATGACGGGTTCGGGCGTCGAGTAGATGTCCATCTTGAGGATGGCTTCCTTCAAGGCGTCATACGCCTTGTTCTTGAAGCTCGACTCCGGGGCAATACGAACGATTGCGATATCTGCCTCGGCCATGTTCGGCAACGCCTTGGTTGGTTTCCGCAGTGACACGACGAATCTCCTCCAGTGGGAGTCGTCTTTTACAGGATTATTAACGGGAAAGTTTTTGGCATACCAAATACCAGAATGTCAAGCTGCCTATTTTTTGCAGCGTTCTAAGGTGCGCTGCAGCTTGACAAGTTGGCTTCTGGCATACCAAATGCCATCGCCAGCCATTTTTGATCCAAGCCGGCGGAGTAATCTCGGCTTTATGCCACTCCGTTCCGCGACATGGAACAGAGCGCGGCGAATGGAAAGCATCACGGGCAGCCGCAACGCGCGCGCGCTTTGAGAACGCAAGAACCAAGGTCAAGGGAGAGCCACATGTCCAATTCCAAAGATGCCGTCCGCAAGGTGCTTGACCAGGTCAAGGCGGACAAGCGCACCAGCCTGACCGCGCCGGAAGGCAAGCTGGTCTGCGACGCCTACGGCATTGCGGTGCCGAAGGAGGGGGTGGCGAAATCGGCCGGCGAGGCCGGCAAGATGGCCGCCTCGATGGGCTTCCCGGTGGTGATGAAGATCGTCTCGCCGGACATTCTTCACAAGACCGAAGCCGGCGGCGTCATCGTTGGCCTCAAATCGGCAGAAGACGCCGAGAAGGCCTACGAGACCATTCTCGGCAACGCCAGGAAGTACAAGTCTGATGCCAAGATCGAGGGTGTCCAGGTGCAGCAGATGCTGGCCGGCGGCACCGAAGTGATCGTCGGGTCGATCACCGACGCCTCGTTCGGCAAGCTGGTTGCCTTCGGTCTCGGCGGCGTGCTGGTCGAAGTCCTGAAGGACATCACCTTCCGCCTCGCGCCCGCGACAAAGCAAGATGCGCTGTCGATGCTCGACGGCATCCAGGCGCATGAAATTTTGAAGGGCGTTCGCGGCGGCGAGCCGGTGAACCGCACGGCGCTCGCCGATGTCATCGTCAAGGTCTCGCAGCTCGTCACCGATTTCCCCGAGATCGTCGAGCTCGATCTCAACCCGGTGTTCGCGACGGCCAAGGACGCGATCGCGGCCGACGTCCGCATCGTCGTCGACTTCGCTTACGTGCCCAAGCCGAAGCCGCGCCCGACCGAAGAGATCGTCGCGGCGATGAGCCGCATCATGCAGCCGAAGGCGGTTGCCGTGGTCGGCGCTTCGGCCGAAGACGGCAAGATCGGCAATTCCGTGATGAAGAACCTCATCAACGGCGGCTACAAGGGCGACATCTACCCGATCCATCCCAAGGCCGCCGAGATCCTCGGCTACAAGGCCTACAAGAGCGTCAAGGACGTGCCCGGTGTGATCGACACCGCGGTGTTCGCAATTCCCGCGAAGTTCGTGGCCGCGGCGCTCACCGAATGCGGCGAGAAGAAAATTCCCGGCGCGGTTCTGATCCCGTCGGGCTTCGCGGAAGCCGGCGCGCCGGAACTCCAGGCCGAGATCGTCGAAGTCGGCAAGAAGTACGACATCCGCCTGATGGGACCGAACATCTACGGCTTCTATTATACGCCTGCCAATCTCTGCGCGACCTTCTGCACCGCCTATGATGTCAAGGGCCACGCGGCACTGTCTTCGCAATCGGGCGGCATCGGCATGGCCATCATCGGCTTCTCCCGTTCGGCCAAGATGGGCGTGTCGGCGATCGTCGGCCTCGGCAACAAGTCCGACATCGACGAGGACGATCTGCTCGCCTTCTTCGAGCAGGATCCGAACACGAACCTGATCGCGCAGCACTGCGAAGACCTCAAGGACGGCCGCGCCTTTGCGGAAGCCGCAAAACGCGTCTCCAAGAAAAAACCGGTCATCGTGCTCAAGGCCGGCCGCACCTCCGCCGGTGCTAAGGCGGCCTCGTCGCACACCGGCGCGCTCGCCGGCAACGACAAGATCTACGAGGATGTCCTGGCGCAGTCCGGCGTGATCCGCGCCCGTAGCTTGCGGCAGCTGCTCGAATTCGCGCGGGGCGTGCCGGTGCTGCCGACGCCGAAGGGCGAGAACGTGCTGATCATTACCGGTGCAGGCGGTTCGGGCGTGCTGTTGTCGGACTCCTGCGTCGACAACGGCTTGTCGCTGATGTCAATGCCGCCGGATCTGGATGCGGCCTTCCGCAAGTTCATCCCGCCGTTTGGCGCGGCCGGAAATCCCGTGGACATCACCGGCGGTGAGCCGCCGATCACCTACGTCAACACCGTAAAACTCGGCCTGACGGACGAGCGCATCCACTCGCTGATCCTCGGCTACTGGCACACCATCGTCACGCCGCCGATGGTGTTCGCCCGCAACATGGTCGAGGTGAAGAAGGAGATGGAGGCCAAGGGCTTCGTGAAGCCGATCGTCGCCTCGCTCGCCGGCGACGTCGAGGTTGAGGAAGCCGCCGAATATCTCTACCAGAACGGCATTCCGGCCTATGCCTACTCGACCGAACTGCCGGTCGAGGTCCTCGGTGCCAAGTACAAATGGGCGCGCGGAGCAGGGCTGCTCTGAGCCGACGATGCCGCTTCACCTCTCCCCGCGCGCGGGGAGAGGTGAGAACAGTCAGGTCGCGATGGGCAGGAACGTGATCCGGCGCAAATCGATCGAGCCCCGATCGCCAGCGGCGGCCGATCACGACGCGCGCGACGGCGGCGTGCAGTCCGTCGATCGCGCGCTGTCGATCCTCGAGACATTGTCCGAAGACGACGAAGGCTATCGCCTCAGCGATCTCGCCGTCCGCACCGGGCTCTCGGCCTCGACCGTGCATCGCCTGCTGGCGACGCTGGAAAGCCGCCGCTTCGTGCAGTTCGACCGCGCCGAATCCAAATGGCATGTCGGCGTGCGCAGCTTCACGGTGGGCGCGAGCTTTGCGCGGCGGCGCAATTTCAGTGCCCAGGCCATTCCTTACTTGCGCAAGCTGCGTGATCTTACCCGCGAGACCGCCAATCTCGCCGTGGTCGACGACGAGTTCATCATCGTGCTGACCCGGATGGAGAGCCGCGAGATCATGCGCTCGCTGACCCAAGTCGGCGGCCGCGTTCCGATGGTGACCTCCGGCGTCGGCAAGGCGGTGCTCGCGACCTATTCCGACGAGGACGTCGGCGCCGTCATCCGCCATCACGGCATGCCACGCCTGACCGAGAAGTCGATCGTGCGGCCGAGCGACCTGTTCAAGGAGCTCGAAAAGATCCGCAAGCAAGGCTACGCGCTGGATGATGAAGAGGCCTGCATGGGCCTGCGCTGCGTTGCAGCGGTGGTCTACAACGCCTGCGCCGAGCCGCTTGCTGCGATTTCGGTGTCCGGCATGACCAGCCGGCTGACCGATCAGCGGTTACCGGAAATCGGGCAAATCGTCCGTGATGTTGCCGCCGAACTGACGGCAGCGCTCGGCGGGGCAATTCCGACGCCCCGCTAATCGGAAACCGGGGGTATGTCACTGGACAGTGTCGGCCGTTTTGGCTGATATGCGACCAAACGACACGATGCGGCAAACGTCCGCATGAGCCCGGAGACGTCCCATGTTTCAACTTCCCGCGCGCCTCGTCGGCGCAGCCGTCGCGCTGACCCTTGCGGCAGCCACGCCGGCCTTTGCCCAGCAGCTCGAGCTCAAGCTGATAGCACCGGCGGCGCCGGGCGGTGGTTGGGACCAGACCGCGCGCTCGATGCAGCAGGCGCTGGTCGCTGCCGGCGTCGCACGCAGCGTGCAGGTCACCAACGTTCCCGGCGCAGGCGGCAGTGTCGGCATCGCGCAGTTCGTCAACGGCGCCAAGGGCGACGGCAACCAGCTGATGGTCAACGGCTTCGTCATGGTGGGCGCGCTCGCCATGAACAAATCACCCGTCACGCTCGAGCAGGTGACGCCGATCGCGCGCCTCACCGAGGAAATCCAGGTGATCGTGGTGCCGGCCAATTCGCCGATCAAGACCGCGCAGGATCTGGCCGCCGCGGTGAAGGCCGACATCGCCAAGGTGACCTTCGCCGGCGGCTCGGCCGGCGGCGTCGATCACGTGATGGCGGCATTGTTCGCTGGTGCCGTCGGCGCCGACGCGAAGAAGATCAACTACATCCCGTTCTCGGGCGGCGGCGAGTCGCTCGCCGCCATTCTCGGCGCGAAGGTCACTGCCGGCATTTCCGGCCTCAGCGAATATGATGGGCAGATCAAGTCGGGCAAGCTGCGCGCGATCGGCGTGACCTCGGAGAAGCGCATTCCAGGCAGCGACATCCCGACCTTCAAGGAGCAGGGCATCGACCTCGTGATCGCCAACTGGCGCTCGGTGGTCGCGCCTCCCGGAATCACGCCGGAGCAGCGCAAGACGCTCAGCGACGCGGTCGAGAAGATGGTGAAGTCGGACGCCTGGAAAGACATCCTCAAGCAGAAGGGCTGGGAGGATGCCTATCTCGGCGGTGACGCCTTCGCCGATTTCCTGAAGAAAGAAACGGTGCGTGTGACGGACGTGCTGAGATCAGTCGGCCTGGTCAAGTCATGACCACAGGCGATCCCGTCCAGCCACCGCGGCGCATCGATCGCGCCGGCGTCGTCATCGCCGCGCTGCTCGCAGGTCTTGCCGCGGTGCTGGTCTGGGATGCGCACGGCCTGCAATCGACCGCGATGTACGGGATGGGGCCGGAAGCCATGCCGGTCGTGATCGCCTCCGGCCTCGCGCTGCTCGCGATCGGCAATCTCGTTGACGCGCTGCGCGGCAATCTGCCAGAGCGCGAAAGCGCCGATCCCGTGCCTGTGGTCTTGATCCTCGCCGGCCTTGCGCTGCTGATCGGCATCATCGGCTTCGGCGGCGGGTTCATCCTGGCGACGTCGGCGCTGTTCGTCACGACCTCGGCGGCATTTGGGCGCCGGGCTGTCCTCGTCGATTCCGCCATCGCCCTCGTGATGTCGACCCTCATTTACCTCGCGTTCGACCGCCTGTTGACGTTGAGCCTTCCGGCCGGCCCCCTGGAGCGACTGCTGTGATGGAAACTTTCGCGGCGCTGGCCCACGGCATGGCGGTCGCCGTCCAGCCGATGAATCTCCTCTACGCCCTGATCGGCGTGTTCCTTGGCACGGCCGTGGGCGTGCTGCCCGGCATCGGCCCGGCGTTGACGGTCGCGCTGCTGCTGCCGGTGACGTACAAGCTCGATCCCGGCGGTTCGCTGATCATGTTTGCCGGCATCTATTACGGCGGCATGTATGGCGGATCGACTACGGCCATCTTGATCAACACGCCCGGCGAGAGCGCCTCGATGGCGACGGCGCTCGAAGGCAACAAGATGGCCAAGGCCGGCCGCGGCGGACCGGCGCTCGCGACCTCCGCGATCGGCTCCTTCGTCGCGGGCACCATTGCCACCATCGGGCTTGCCTTTCTCGCGCCGTGGTTGGTCGATTTCGCCGTGCGCTTTGGTCCGGAGGATTATTTCGCGCTGATGTGCGTCGCCTTCGTCACGGTGTCGGCGACCTTCGGCGATTCTCCGATCCGCGGCCTGACCAGCCTATTTATTGGTCTGACATTAGGTCTCGTCGGTATAGACAAGCTGACCGGTCAGGCGCGGCTTGCGTTCGGGGTGCCCGAGCTGCTCGACGGCGTCGAGGTGACGACGCTCGCGGTCGGCCTGTTCGCGGTGGGCGAGGCGCTCTACGTCGCATCGCGCCGCCACCACACCGAAGAGAAGCTCGAGCCGGTGCGCGGCTCGCTGTGGATGACCAAGGAAGACTGGAAGCGATCGTGGAAGCCGTGGTTGCGCGGCACCATGTTCGGCTTCCCAATCGGTGCGCTGCCTGCCGGCGGCGCGGAGATCCCGACTTTCCTGTCCTATTCCTGCGAGAAGCGACTGACCAAATACCCCGAAGAATTCGGCAAGGGCGCGATCGAAGGTGTCGCAGGACCGGAGGCCGCCAACAACGCTTCGGCTGCCGGCACGCTGGTGCCGCTCTTGACGCTGGGATTGCCGACCTCGGCGACGGCCGCGATGATGCTGGCGGGCTTCCAGCAATACGGCCTCAACCCGGGGCCGCTGCTGTTCGCTGAGCGGCCCGACCTCGTGTGGGGCCTGATCGCGAGCCTGTTCATCGCCAATTGCATGCTGCTGGTGCTCAATCTGCCGCTGGTTGGCCTGTGGGTGCGGCTGCTGGCGATCCCGCAGCCGTGGCTCTATGCCGGCATCCTCGTGTTCGCGACCATGGGCACCATCGCCGCAAAGCCGTCGGTGGTCGAACTGTCGATGCTGGCCGGCTTCGGCGTGCTCGGCTTTCTGATGCGGCGGTTCGATTTTCCGATCGCGCCCGTCGTGGTCGGCCTGATCCTCGGCCCGATCGCCGAGAGCCAGCTGCGTCGCGCGCTCGCGATCAGTCTCGGCGATCCCATGACGTTGCTCCAGAGCCCGATCTCGGCGACGCTGCTTGCGCTGGCGTTCATCGCGCTGCTGGCACCCTTCGTGCTGAAAGGGATGGGACGCTTCAAGGCGAACGAGGACTAGCCATTCCGCCGCGAGCGTCTTCTAATGTTACGTTCATCTCGTGGGAAAAGTCATGCCGTCAGAGCTCCGTTCGCCCCGTCTCGCTGTCCTGATCGATGCAGACAATGCTTCGGCAAAGATCGCCGATGGGCTGTTCGACGAGATTGCCAAGATCGGCGAGGCCAGCGTTCGCCGCATCTACGGCGACTTCTCCAATGCCAGGTCGAGGGGCTGGGCCGACATCCTGTCCAAACACGCCATCATCCCGCAGCAGCAGTTCGCCTATACGACGGGGAAGAATGCCTCCGACATCACGCTGGTCATCGACGCAATGGACCTGCTTCACAGCGGCCGGTTCGATGGCTTTTGCCTGGTGTCGTCGGACAGCGATTTCACCCGTCTGGCCGCCCGCATCCGGGAGCAGGGCATCGACGTCTTTGGGTTCGGCGAACAGAAGACGCCGGAGAGCTTCCGGCAGGCCTGTCGAAGGTTCGTCTACACGGAGAACTTGCTTGCCGCCCCAGCGAACACCCAGGACGCCGCCTCGAGATCGACGTCGCTTCAGCCGCTCGATGCCGCAACCCCCATCATCAAGAAGGTCATCACCCAGATGGAGAGCGAGGACGGCTGGGTGACGCTCGGGGAAGTTGGCCGCCAGCTCGCCAATCTCGCGTCCGATTTCGATCCGCGAACGTTCGGCTTCCGCAAGCTGAGTGACCTCGTGCGCAAGACGAATGCGTTCGAGATTGACGAGCAGAACGGGAGGTCGATGCGGATTCGGGTCAAGCCCGCTGCCGCACCGGCCCCGCGACGACGGAACTCGCGCAGACCTGCGAGGCCAGCGGCGGCAGGCGCTTCTCCGCCTAAAGCGTAAGCAGAGCCTGCCGTTATATTTGCGCTTGCCCGGTCGGGCGCAGGGCGTAACCATCGCAGGGCCATAACGCTACGCGAGGGTTCTGATGACCAGACTTACCCGCTTCGCCGTCGCACCGCTGCATTCGATGACCCGGCGTCTCGCCGATGTGGCCTCGGCGCGTGTCGCGCCGGATCTCGTCGTCACCGGCGCGCGGGTGCTCTCGACCTATTCGGAGCGCATCCATGCGAACCGCGAAATCTGGATCACCGGCGGCCGCATTGCTGCGATGAAGCCGGCCGGCGCTGCGAAGAATGTCTTCGGCGACGTGCCGGTTTACGACGCGGCGGGCGGCATCATCGCGCCGGGGCTGGTCGACCCGCACATCCACATCGAATCCTCGATGGTGACGGCCTGCGCCTATGCCGAGGCCGCCCTGCTCAACGGCACCACCACAATCTTCTGCGACAGCCACGAGATCGGCAACGTCATGGACGTCGTCGGCGTCGAGGCGATGCTGGAGGACGCACGCGAGGCTCCGCTCTCGATCTTCCTGACGGTGCCCTCGACGGTTCCTGCGACTTCGGCCGCACTGGAGACTGCGGGCGGCGATCTGACGCCCGACAAGATCGCCGGCCTGTTCGACCGTTGGCCGGAAGCCGTCGGGCTCGGCGAGAAGATGGATTTCGTGCCTGTCACCATGGGCGATGAGCGAAGCCACGCCATCCTCGCTGCCGCCCTGAAGCGCGGCCGGCCGGTGTCCGGCCATATCTATGGCCGCGACTTCGTTGCGGCCTATGCGGCGAGCGGCATCACCGACACCCATGAGGCGATCGACCGCGACATCGCCGACGATCTGCTCGATGCCGGGGTCTGGGTGTTCCTGCGCGGGGGACCGCCGACCACGCCCTGGCACTCGCTGCCGCAGGCGATCCGGACCATCACCGAGCTCGGCGCCTCGCACAAGCGCACGGCCGTGTGCACCGACGATCGCGACGCCGACGATCTCCTGCTGTTCGGTCTCGACTGGGTGGTGCGCGAAGCCGTGAAAGCAGGGATGTCGCCGGAGCAGGCCTGGTCGATGGGCTCGCTGCATGGCGCGACGCGCTTCAACATGGACAGCGATATCGGCGGGCTCGGCGGCGGGCGCCGCGCCGATCTGGTGCTGATGGACGACAATCTGAAGCCGCAATGCACCTGGTATGGCGGCGAACTCGTGGTCGAAAACCGAAAGATCACGCCGAAGCTCGAGCAGGCGCTGTCGCAGCGCTATCAATATCCGCAGGCGGCCTATGCGACGGTGAAGCTGCCCGAGAAGGTCAAGCTGACGCCGGAGCTGCCGGCGAAGGCCTGCACTGTCAACGCGATCAAGACCGCGTTGCCCGGCATCACGCTGATCCATGAGAAGATCGCGATCGAGCCCGCAAAGGACTGGCCCTCACTGTTCGCCCGCTACGGCCTATGCTTCGTCACGGTGGTCGAACGCCACGGCAAGTCGGCCGGCAATGTCGCCTACGGCCTGTTGAAGGACTTTGGACTGAAGCGCGGCGCGGTCGCCTCCAGCGTCGGGCACGACAGCCACAACATCATCGTTGCCGGCACCAACGAGGCCGATATGCAGGTCGCGGTCGCCGCCATCAAGGAGCAACAGGGCGCCGTCTGCCTCGTCGCCGAGGGCAAGGTGAGGGCGCTAGTGCCGCTGCCGATCGCTGGGCTCTTGTCCGACAAGCGCGTCACGGAGGTGGCGGAAGAGGTCAAGGCGCTGAAGAAGGAATGGGCGGAGGCCGGCTGCACCATCCCCTACATGGGTTTCAATCTGATTCCGCTATCGGTCATTCCGGAAATTCGTATCACCGACAAGGGCCTCGTGCTGGTGCCGCAGATGCAGCTGGCGCCGCTGTTCGAGTGATCGCTTTCACGGATATTTCGATCTAACCGATTGAGACCGCCACGTTTTTTCCGCGGCTGCCGCATCGTGGAAAATAAAATCGATCTCGTTGAGTGAAGCCCTCGCGGGCCCGATGATCTCGCTCGAGCCAATGCAACTCAAGCGAGGTCCGATATGGCGAAGATGCGAGCCATCGATGCTGCCGTGCGAATTCTGGAGAAGGAGGGCATCTCGACTGCCTTCGGCGTTCCCGGGGCCGCGATCAATCCGCTTTACTCGGCGCTGAAGAAGCGCGGCTCGATCCGCCATATCCTGGCGCGCCATGTCGAGGGTGCCTCGCACATGGCCGAGGGCTATACGCGGGCCAAGGCCGGCAATATCGGCGTCTGCATCGGCACCTCGGGGCCGGCCGGGACCGACATGATCACCGGGCTCTATTCCGCGATCGCTGATTCCATCCCGATCCTCTGCATCACCGGGCAGGCGCCGCGCGCGCGGCTCTACAAGGAGGATTTCCAGGCCGTCGACATCGAGTCGATCGCAAAGCCCGTGACCAAATGGGCGGTGACGGTGCGCGAGCCGGCGCTGGTGCCCCGCGTGTTCAGCCAGGCGTTTCACGTGATGCGCTCGGGAAGGCCCGGCCCGGTGCTGATCGACATGCCGCTCGACGTGCAGCTCGCCGAGATCGAGTTCGACGACGAGACCTATGAGCCATTGCCGGTCTACAAGCCGACCGCGACCCGCAAGCAGGTCGAGAAGGCGCTGGAGATGCTCAATGCGGCCGAACGGCCGCTGATCGTCGCGGGCGGCGGCGTGATCAATGCCGACGCCTCGGATCTGCTGGTGGAATTCGCCGAGATTGCCAACGTGCCGGTCGTGCCGACGCTGATGGGCTGGGGGGCCATCCCCGACGACCACGTGCTGATGGCCGGCATGGTCGGTCTTCAGACCAGCCACCGTTACGGCAATGCCACCATGCTCGAATCCGATTTCGTGCTCGGCATCGGCAATCGCTGGGCCAACCGCCACACCGGCTCGGTCGAGACCTACACCAAGGGGCGCACCTTCGTGCATGTCGACATCGAGCCGACGCAGATCGGGCGCGTGTTCAATCCCGATCTCGGCATCGTCTCGGACGCGAAGGCCGCTCTCGAACTCTTCGTCACCGTCGCCAGGGAGTGGCGCCGGTCCGGCAGGTTGCGCGAGCGCCAGGCGTGGCCCGCTGCCTGCCGCGACCGGAAGACGACCATGTTGCGCAAGAGCCATTTCGATAACGTGCCGATCAAGCCCCAGCGCGTCTACGAGGAGATGAACAAGGCGTTTGGCCGTGACACCTGCTACGTCTCCGTGATTGGCCTGTCGCAGATCGCCGGCGCGCAGTTCCTGGGCGTCTACAAGCCGCGCAACTGGATCAATGCCGGGCAGGCGGGCCCGCTCGGCTGGACGCTACCCGCGGCGCTCGGCGTGCGCGCGGCGTGTCCGGATCGCGATATCGTCGCGCTCTCAGGCGACTACGATTTCCAATTCCTGATCGAGGAGCTCGCAGTCGGGGCGCAATTCAATCTGCCCTACATCCACGTCGTCGTGAACAATTCCTATCTCGGCCTGATCCGCCAGGCCCAGCGCGGCTTCGACATGGACTACCACGTCCAGCTCTCGTTCGAGAACATCAACGCGCCTGAGCTCGGCGGCTACGGTGTCGATCACGTCGCTGTCGCCGAAGGGCTCGGCTGCAAGGCGATCCGCGTCACCGACCCGAAGGACTCGCAGGCGGCGTTCGCGACCGCGCGCGAATGGATGGCCAAGCATCGCGTGCCCGTGATGGTCGAGTTCATCCTCGAACGCGTCACCAATATCGCGATGGGCACCGAGATCGACAACATCGTCGAGTTCGAGGAGGTGCTGGATCTGCCGCTCGACGAGGTTGCGACCGCGTGGCCGGGCGTGCTTCAGCCGGCGGAATAGGGAACAGCAACATGCCGAGATTCGCTGCGAACCTCACCATGCTCTTCAACGAAATGCCGTTCGTGGACCGCTTCGCAGCGGCCAAAGCAGCGGGCTTCGACGGGGTCGAGTACCTCTTCCCCTACGAATTCAACAAGGCGCAGCTGCGCGAGCAGCTCGACGGCCATGGGCTGACGCAGGTGCTGCACAATCTGCCCGCCGGCAATTGGGCCGCCGGCGAGCGCGGCATCGCGATCCTGCCGGATCGTGTCAGCGAGTTCAGGGACGGCGTGTTTCGCGCCATCGATTATGCCAAGGCGCTCGATTGCGAGCAGCTCAACTGTCTCGTCGGCATCGCGCCTGTTGATGCCGACCCGCGCGAGCTCAACGAAACGCTGGTCGGGAATCTGCGCTTTGCGGCCTCGACCCTGGCGCGGGAAAACATCAAGCTGCTGATCGAGCCGATCAACACGCTCGACATCCCCGGCTTCTTTCTGAACGGCACCGAGCAGGCCGTGCAGCTGATCTCCGAGGTGCGCTCGAACAATCTGTTCGTCCAGTACGACATCTACCACATGCAGATCATGGAGGGCGACCTCGCCCGTACTATGCAGGAATACCTGCCGCAGATCGCGCACATCCAGCTCGCCGACAACCCCGGCCGTCACGAGCCTGGCACCGGCGAGATCAACTATCCCTTCCTGTTCCGCCATCTCGACGCGATCGGTTACCGCGGCTGGGTCGGCTGCGAATACAAGCCGCGCACCACGACGCTGGAAGGCCTGTCCTGGCACGCGGCGCAGACGTTCGAGACCTGAGGAAACGTTGACATGATCGACATCGGCTTTATCGGACTTGGCACCATGGGACGGCCGATGGCCGGCCATCTTCTGACCGCAGGCCATCGCGTTCTCCTGCACGATGTCGGGCCGGTCGCGCCCGAGCTGATCGCGGCCGGCGGCGTTGGCTGCCAGTCAAGCAAGGAGGTCGCGGAGGAGGCGGATGCGGTCATCATCATGGTGCCGGATACGCCGCATGTGGAGGCCGTGCTGTTCGGCAAGGACGGCGTCGCGGGCGGCATTTCCAAGGGGAAGATCGTGGTCGACATGAGCTCAATCTCGCCGCTGGCGACCAAGGAGTTTGCGAAGAAGATCGAGGCGCTCGGCGCGGATTATCTCGACGCACCGGTGTCAGGCGGGGAGGTCGGTGCCAAGGCGGCAAGCCTCACCATCATGGTGGGTGGCCCCGAGCGCGCTTTCAACACCATGAAGCCGATCTTCGACCGGATGGGGAAGAACGTCACCCGGGTCGGCGCCAATGGCGACGGCCAGACGACGAAGGTCGCCAACCAGATCATCGTCGCGTTGACGATCGAGGCGGTCAGCGAAGCGCTGCTGTTCGCGTCGAAAGCCGGTGCGGATCCGGCGCTGGTGCGGCAGGCCCTGATGGGCGGCTTTGCGTCGTCGCGGATTCTCGAAGTGCATGGCGAGCGCATGGTGAAGCGCAATTTCGATCCCGGCTTCCGCATCGAGCTGCATCAGAAGGATCTCAACCTCGCGCTTGAAGGCGCCCGCGCGCTCGGCCTGTCACTGCCAAGCACGGCAGTGGCGCAGCAATTGTTCTCGTCTTGCACCGCACATGGCGGCAAGGGTTGGGATCACTCGGCAATGGTGCGTGCGCTGGAACTGATGGCGCGGCACGAGATCGCCGCAGCCTGAACTGTTACCAGGTAACAGTCTCCACTTGTAGTTCTGCCTAGATCCGGCGGGGAACCGGAACAATGATCCGGCCCCGCGGTTGAAGGCGCACAACAATCACTGGAGACATAAGCACATGAAGACCCGTCTTGCGATTACGTTCGCTGCCGCGTCGCTGCTGGCGTCGAGTGCAGCCTTTGCCCAGTCGACGACCGAACAGGGCGCCAGGGATGGCGCTCGCGCGGGCGGCGACATCGGCGGCCCGGTCGGAGCGATGGTCGGTGGTACCGTCGGTGCGGCGGTCGGCGCTGGTCTGGAAATCCCGAATGCGATCCTCGGCGGAATTCCGCGCGATGATTCCGTCGTGGTCCACGAGCGCGTCGTGGTCGGCGAGCCACTGCCGCCGACCGTGGTGCTGCGGCCCGTGCCGAACTACACCGAATATCGCTATGCGGTCGTGAACGATCGCCGCGTGATCGTGGAGCCGCGCACGCGCCGCGTCGTTAAGATCATCGACTGATCGACGGGAGCGTGAGCTTTGAAGAGACGGGCCCTGCGGAGCGTCACTCCGCGGGGCCTTGACTCGTCAGGGCCGGATTTGCGCGAAGCCGCGTCATGGCCCAATCGGCGATGGCCGCCAGCGCGAAACCGATGCAGGTGGTGCCGGCATCGACCAGAAAGTCCTCCAGCCGCGCATGCCGTCCCGGTGCCCAGAATTGCATCAGTTCGAGCAGGCCGATCAGCACCACGGCGATCGCTGTGGCCGACAGGCGGCGGCGCGGATAGGCGATGCCGAAGGCTAGTCCCACCAGGACGAAGGCAAGGGCATGTTCGCCGTCCTGGCCAAGGTCGGAATGGGGCCGTAGGCCTGGCGGGCCGAGGGTTGCAAAGGCGACGGCGGCGGCAAGCAGCCAGGCAGAGGAGCGAAGCAAAATGGACATCCGCACCGCTTAGCACGGATTGCAGCAGCCTGCCGAGGCGCCAGGATCAGATCGCCGTGTAGTTAATGACGAACCGTTAAAGTGGCTCGCGCACGCCAAGGCCGTGCATGAAGCGTTCCCGGATTTGTACGGGATCGCGTCGGGTGGCGCCGACGCCGGGCTTGTCATCGATGCGGACGGCGATCAGGCTGGGCTCGCCGGCCGACATGGCTTCCTCGACCAGACGCTCGAAATCCGCCTCGTCCGCGGCCCAGGCGCTGTTGGCAAGCCCGGAGCCGGTTGCGATGGCGACGATGTCAGCCACGTTCGCGGCCGGGGTCGACTGCGCGCCCGTGATCTGGTAGATGCCGTTGTCCATCACGATCATGATGAGGTTCTTCGGCTTCAACGCCGCGATCGTCGAGAGTGCGCCGAGCTGCATCAGCAGCGAGCCGTCGCCTTCGAGCGCAAAGACGCGCCGGTCCGGCTGCGCCAGCGCCACGCCCAGCGCGATCGGGAAGGCGAGCCCCATGCTGCCGAGCATGTAGAAATTTTGCGCACGGTGGCCGGCGGCCCAGAGGTCGAAATTGGTGTTGCCGATGCCGCCGATCACGGCTTCCTCGTGCTCGAGTTTCGCGATCAGGCGCGAGGTGACGTCGAAGCGGTTCATCACTTTGGTGTTGCGCACGTCTGTATTCATTTGGGCCGGACTCACTTGTCGAACACCTTGCCGCCCGTGAGCAGCGGGTTGAGGATCAGCGCGACTGGCGCCTGCGTCGTGACGGCCTGCTTGATCGAACGATCGGCAATGAATTCGAGCTCGTCGAGCCGGGTGATGGTGTGATGCTCCAGCGCCAGCGAATCCAGCACCGGACGCATGGTGCGGCAGACCAGTGACTGGCCGTAGTTGAACTCGCCGAGCGTGCCGCGCTCGGACACGAACATGATAAGCGGAATCTGGTAGGGCACCGCGAGCGAGGCCAGCACGTTGGCGAGCGTCGCAAAGCCTGAGGTCTGCATCAGCACCGCACCGCGCCGTCCGCCCATCCAGGCGCCCGAGACGATGCCGACGGCCTCCTCCTCGCGGGCGGTGGCAAAGGTGGTGAAGAACTGATCGGCGTGCAGGTTCTTGATCAGCGGCGTCAGCACGCGGTCGGGCACGTAAGGGACGAGGCTGATCTCATTCCGCTTTAGGGTTTGCAGGATGATGCCGTGCCAGCTCTTGTCACTGGAGGTCTGCGCCGCCTCGGACGAGGTTTGTTGCTCCGCAATCGGCATTGCGTTCTCCCTTCGGCCGCGCATGCTTCTTGGTCTTTGCCATTGTCTTGGCCGTCGTCTTCCGTCGCGGCGGTCTGCCGAACTTGACGCAGGCAGCGGGATTGTCAACATGTCCGGACTGCACCGTGATCTGCGCCAGACGGCCTGCCGCAGCTGGTGCCGCCGTGTCATAAGCGGCAACAACAAGAGAACGGAGGAACGCATGACAGGAACGCGCGAAGCGCTGGCCCTGCGGATCTCCTGGAGAAAGCCGGGAGGGTCCTGATGTCCGTCAACAGCAAGCGCGTCTTCTACGTCAAATATCTGGCCAATCCGATCTATATCGACATCCTGAAGGCGCGGCCCGACGTCCGGCTCGATCGCATCGAGAACGAGAGCCCCGAGGAATATTTCGCGCCGATCATCGAGGCGGCTCATGTCTACCAGATCGGCGCCGCCCGTGACGAACTGGCCCCGCACTTCCATGTCGATGCTGCCTTCCTGAAGCGCGCGCCGAACCTGCTGCTCGTCTCCAGCAACGGCGCGGGATTCGATCCTGTCGATGTCGAGGCTTGCACCGATGCCGGCGTGCTGGTCGTCAACCAGTCCGGCGGCAATGCCCACTCGGTCGCCGAGCATGCGCTGGCGATGATGCTGACGCTGTCCAAGCGCATCATCCAGTCCGACCGCAAGCTCCGCAGGGAGTCCAACGTCAACCGCAACGAACTCGTCGGCAACGAGATCGAGCACAAGACCGTCGGCATCATCGGCCTCGGCAATGTCGGTCGCCGCATCGCCGCGCTGTGCAAGGGCCTGTTCGGCATGAAGGTGCTGGCCTACGATCCTTACCTCGCGGCCGAGGTGATGGCCGAGCGGGGCGGCGAGAAGGTCGAGCTCGACGAGCTGCTGCGCCGCGCCGATTTCGTCTCCATCTCCTGCCCGCTCAACAGGGGCAGCCGCAACATGATCAGCGTGCGCGAATTTGCGTTGATGCAGCCGCATGCGTACTTTATCACCACGGCGCGCGGCTTCATCCACGATGAGGATGCGCTGCTCCAGGCCTTGCGCGAGAAGCGCGTTGCGGGCGCCGGTCTCGACGTCTGGTCCAAGGAGCCGCCGCCGCCGGAGCATCCGCTGCTCCAGCTCGACAACGTGCTGGCGAGCCCGCATACCGCGGGCGTCACGATCGAGGCGCGGCAGAACATGGGCCGCATCGCGGCCGAGCAGGTGCTGGATACGCTCGATGGCAAGCGGCCGCCGCGCATCATCAATCCGGAGGTCTGGCCACGCTATGTGGAGCGATTCAAGCAGGCGTTTGGTGTGACGCAGGCGTAGTTGACAGTCGCTCTGTCCTTCCGGGGTGCGATGCTCCTGCTGCCCAATGTCCCGGTTAGCGCTACGCGCCACGGAACGATCGGCGGGGGGAACCGCGCCCGACTTTGATCCGTGTCAAAATCTCCCTCCCGGATTCCGCCTAAATGGGATAAGAGTGAGCGCCGCCGGGGCAGGCAGGAGGTCCCATGTCAACTTATGTGGTCCGGTTCATGAAGGACGTGCTCGGCCAGTACGGCCGGCAGATCGAGGTGTGCCAGGGCACGCTCGAGATCGACGCTTCCGACGAGGACGAAGCCAGAGAGCGGGCGAAGGCGAGGTTTTGCGAGGATCAGGCGTTGCACCACTGGTCGCTGCATGCCGACCGCATCCAAGTCAGACCGGCTGACTTTCCCTCGTGAGGCCTGGCGGCCGGGCGCCGTGAGGTGACGCCGGCGCCGAGAGGGGACTGCTGCACCGTCTCAGTCGAGCAGCTTGTCCAGTGTGATCGGAAATCGACGGATGCGTTTGCCGGTGGCGTGATAGACGGCGTTCGCGATCGCGGCGGGAACGCCGACGATGCCGATCTCGCCCAGCCCCTTGATGCCGAGCGCGTTGATGTGCGCGTCCGGCTCGTCGACGAAGATCACGTCGATGTCGTGAACATCGGCATTCACGGGAATGTGGTACTCGGCGATGTTCGCGTTCATGATCCGCCCGAAGCGGTGATCCATCACCGTCTCCTCGTGCAGGGCCATCCCAATCCCCCAGACCACGCCACCCATGATCTGGCTGCGGCCTGTCTTGGTGTTGAGAATCCGCCCGGCCGCGACGGCGCTCACGACCCGCGTCACGCGAATGACGTTTAGCTCTTCGTCCACCTTGACCTCGGCGAAGACGGCCGAGTGGGTGTTACGCGCGTGCTTCTTGTCCTCGCCGAATTGGTTGAGCTTTTCCTTCTCGATGCGTTCGACGCCGCCGTGACGCATCGCGTCGGCGATCGAGACCGCGCGGCTGTTGTTGCTGGCGCTGGCAATGCTGCCGTCGGTCAGCACCGTATCGGCTAGCTCGGCGCCGGCGAGCGGCGAGCCTGGCATCTTCCCGGCCAGGCGTAATAGTTCCTTGCGCACTTCCTCGGCGGCTGCGAGCACCGCATGCGCGCTCGAAGCGGCCATCCAGGAGCCGCCCTCCACAGGCGCCTGCGGCAGACTGGAATCTGCGAGCCGGACGCTGATGTTCTCAATCGGCAGGCCGAGCGCATCGGCTGCGACCTGAGCCACAATGGTGTAGGTGCCGGTGCCGATGTCGGATGCGGCGCAGGACACCTCGGCATGTCCGTTCGACGTCAGCACGATACGGACGGCGACCGGCATCTGCAGTGCTTCCCACACACCCGTCGCCATGCCCCAGCCGATCAGATCCTTGCCGTCGCGCATCGAGCGCGGCGCAGGATTGCGTCTGCTCCAGCCGAAGGCGTCCGCGCCGCGCGCGTAGCATTCGCGCAACTGCTTGCTGGTGTAGGGCAGGTTTTCGCTCTGGTCGCGATCCGAGTAGCACTTCAGCCGCAATTCGATCGGGTCGACCTTGAGTGCGACGGCGAGCTCGTCCATCGCGCATTCCAGCGCGCAGACGCCCGACGCAGCGCCCGGTGCGCGCATGTCGCAGGGGGTGGAGACGTCAAGGTGCACCAGCTTGTGGGAGAAGCGGCTGTTCGGGCTCTTGTAGAGCTGTTCGGCCCAGCCGGTATCGTTGCGGGCAAAATCCTCATAGCGCGAGGTGACGGCAATGGCCTCGTGCGTGACCGCGTCGAGGGCGCCATCGGATCTTGCGCCGAGCCCGACGCGCTCGATGGTCATCGGCCGGTAGCCGAGCCCGTACATCTGCTGCCGCGTCAGTACGACGCGAACGGACCGCTTCAGCGCGAGCGCGCCGAGTGTTGCCAACACCACCTGATATTGCGGCCGCAAGCCGGAGCCGAAGGCGCCGCCGACGTACGGCGAGACCACGCGAATGTCGTCCGGCTTCTTGTCGAACACGCTGCAGAGAAATTTGTGGACGTTCTGGACGCCTTGGGTCTTGTCGTAGATCGTGAGCTTGCCATTGCTGTCCCAGACCGCCGTGGTCGCATAGAGCTCCATCGGGTTGTGATGCTCGGTCGGTATCACGTAGTCCGCCTCGTGGCGCACATCAGCTCCCGCAAGGGCGGCTGCGGCGTCGCCCCGCGGTTTATGCGGCTCGTTCTTCTCGGCGGCGTTGCTGCGTTCGCCTTCGAGGTCGGTTGCAAAACCATGCTGCTCATATTCGACCCGCACGAGCGTCGCGGCGAATTTCGCGGTTTCCCAGTCCTCTGCGACGACAAGTGCGATCGGCTGGCCATTGAACTTGATCTTGTCATCATAAAGCGGACGGAAAGGCGAGCCTTCCTCGGGCGCCACCTCGTCCTTCCACGCCTCGTCCTTGTCGGCCAGCGGCGGACGGTTCGCATGCGTGAGCACGTTGAGTACGCCCTCGACCTTCAACGCCTCGCTCGCGTCGAGGCGGGCAATGCGCCCGCATGGAATGATGGCCTCGACCACGAAGCCATGGAGGAGCTTGTCGGCTGGAAATTCGCCGGCGTATTTGGCGGCGCCGGTGACCTTGGCCCGGCCGTCGACACGCGACGTTGGCGTTCCGACATAAGCGTTCATGGGGTCCTCACGCGATCTTCTTGTGCGCCTGAGATTGCGGCGTGGCGTTCGCCGCCTGTGTCAGCGTCCGCACGATGGCGCGGCGTGCGAGCTCGACCTTGAAGCCGTTATGTGAGCGGGCTGTTGCTCCCTGGAGCAAGAGATCCGCGGCGTGCGAGAAGTGATCGGGCGTTGCGGCCTGGCCGCGCAACGTAGCTTCGGCCTCGAGGCTGCGCCAAGGCTTGTGAGCCACGCCGCCGACCGCCACGCGTGCCCCGCTGATCGCGTTGCCCTCCAATTCGAGCGCGGCGGCAACCGAGACCAAAGCAAAAGCATAAGACATCCGGTCGCGAATTTTTAGATAGCTGTAGTTTTGAGCAAAGCCGCGCGGCGGAAGCTCAATCCCGGTGATGATCTCGCCGGTGCCGAGATTGGTATCGACATGAGGCTTGTCGCCGGGCAGCCGATGGAGATCGGTCAGCGCGATGGTGCGTTCGCCGGAGGGACCCGCGATGTGCACGAGCGCATCGAGCGCGGCGAGCGCCACGCTCATGTCGGATGGATTGGTCGCGATGCAGGCGGCGCTCGTGCCCAGGATCCCATGGTTGCGGTTCAGCCCGTCCATTGCCGAGCAGCCGCTGCCGGGATGTCGCTTGTTGCACGGCGTGGCCGTGTCATAGAAATAAGCGCAGCGCGTTCGTTGCATCAGATTGCCGCCGACCGATGCCATGTTGCGCAGTTGCGCCGAGGCGCCGGCCAGGATGGCGCTGGCGAGCAGGGGATAGCGCTGCTCGATCAATGGATGATAGGCGAGGTCCGAGTTCGGCACCAAGGCGCCGATGCGCAAGGACCCGTCGGGCGTCTCTTCGACCTTGCGGAGCGGCAGGCGGGAAATGTCGATCAGCCGGGAGGGGCGCTCGACATTCTCTTTCATCAGGTCGATCAGATTGGTGCCGCCGGCAATCAGTTTGGCGCCGGGACCGGCGGCGAGCAAGCGGATGGCGTCGGCGACATCAGTGGCTCGAGCGTACTGGAAGTTGTTCATGGCTGGCCCATTGCCTGCTGGATGGCGGCGACGATGTTTGGATAGGCGCCGCAGCGGCAAAGGTTTCCGCTCATCAGCTCCCGGATCTCGTCGGTATCTTTGGCACGGCCTTCGGCGAGCAGTCCGGCCGCCGAGCATATCTGTCCCGGCGTGCAATAGCCGCACTGGAAGGCGTCATGGTCGATGAACGCCTGTTGCAGGGGATGCAGCGCGCCATCCTTGGCAAGACCTTCGACAGTCGTGATCTCCGCGCCGTCCTTCATGACGGCGAGCGTGAGACAGGAATTGACGCGCCGGCCGTCCACCAGCACCGTGCAGGCGCCGCACTGACCATGGTCGCAGCCCTTCTTGGTGCCGCTCAGTGCAAGATGGTCCCGCAAGGCATCGAGCAATGTGGTCCATGGCACGAGATCGAGCGTGTGACTGACGCCGTTGACGACAAGATGGATCGGAATGCGTTCGGAAATCTGATGCGTGACATCGCCCATGTCCTGCTCCCTGCGACGGCGACCGTGCCGGACGTCAGCCGTGTTGACGCGGGGGCACGCCTCCGCCGGCCAATAGCGCCCAACGGACCACCGACCGGTTGGTTCCTTGCCAGCAGTTCGCCTTTCCGAGAGGTTGCGGTCAGCGCTTTGCTTCGCCGAACACCACATTCGGCACGGCGCGGTCGACAACTTCGCGCAGCGCGAAGCTCGATTGTACCCTCGCGACGCGCGGCAGGCGCGACAGCTCCATGCGGTGGATGCGCTCGAAATCCTGGATATCGCGGGCGAGCACGATCAGGATGTAGTCGTCGGTCCCCGACATCAGGAAGCAGCGCACGACGGACGGGCATTTCACCACCTCCGCCTCGAACGCCTTCAGCGCCTCATCGCTCTGGCTTTCCAGCGCGATACGGACCAGCACCGTGGTGGTGAGGCCGAACTGCGCGAGGTCGAGCGTGGCCTGATAGCCCTGGATATAGCCGTCGTCTTGCAGCGCCTTCTGCCGCCGCGCGAGCGCGGTGCTTGATAGCCCGACCTTGTGCGCGAGCTCGGTGTGACTGGCCCGCGCGTTGGTCGTGAGCTCCGCGAGGATGGCGAGATCTTTCCTGTCGAGGGCCAAGGTTTCGTTTCCAGCGTGAAAGGGCGTTTGCGCGCCGGAAACCGGCGCAGGGAGGCCAAAGCTAGCGGATATTTGCACGAAACCAAACAGGGCACGTCGCTACGATCATGAGGTGAATCACAAGGAGGCCCGGGATGCGCGTCGGTGTGCCCAAGGAAATCAAAGTGCAGGAATATCGCGTCGGGCTCACCCCGGGTGCGGTCCGCGAATATGTCGCCGTGGGGCTCGAGGTGACGGTCGAGACCGGTGCGGGCGGCGGCATCGGCGCCTCCGACGAAGACTACCGGCGGGCAGGGGCCACCATTGCCGAGAGCGCGCGCGATATCTTCGCGAAGTCCGACATGATCGTGAAGGTGAAGGAGCCGCAGACAAGCGAGTGGCCCCAGCTCCGCGAAGGCCAGATCCTGTTTACTTACCTTCATCTTGCGCCGGATCCCGAACAGGCCAGGGGTTTGCTCGCCTCCGGCTGTACTGCGATCGCCTATGAAACCGTCACCGACGCGGCCGGTCACCTCCCCCTGCTTGCGCCGATGAGCGAAGTCGCCGGCCGCCTCGCTATCGAGGCCGCCGGCGCCGCGCTCAAGCGCTCCGCTGGCGGTCGCGGGCTGCTGCTGGGCGGTGTCCCTGGCGTGCAGCCGGCGCGGGTCGTCGTGCTCGGCGGCGGCGTGGTGGGAACGCAAGCCGCGCGCATGGCCGCGGGCCTTGGCGCCGAAATCACCGTGATCGACCGCTCCATTCCAAGGTTGCGGGAGCTTGATGATCTCTTTGTCGGACGCGTGCGCACCCGCTTCTCCACCATCGAGTCGGTCGAGGAGGAGGTGTTCGCCGCCGACGTCGTGATCGGCGCGGTACTGGTGCCGGGCGCGAGTGCGCCCAAGCTCGTCACGCGTGCGATGCTGACATCGATGCGCCCAGGCGCCGTGCTGGTCGACGTCGCGATCGATCAGGGCGGCTGCTTCGAGACCTCGCACCCGACCACGCATGCCGATCCGACCTATCTTGTCGACGGCATCGTGCATTATTGCGTGGCCAATATGCCCGGCGCGGTGCCGGTGACGTCGAGCCAGGCGCTGAACAACGCGACGCTGCCGTTCGGCTTGATGCTCGCGAACAAGGGTTTTGCTGCTGTGCTGGAAAATCCACATCTGCGCAACGGACTGAATGTGCATCGCGGCCGCATCACCAATAAGGCGGTGGCGGAGAGCCTCGGGCTGGAGTTTGCTCCGCTGGGGAGCGGACTGGCGGCGTAGCGTTGCTGCTCATGCTGGCTTGCGATGGCGTCTGCCGAGCGCGGCTTCGATCGTCTCAGGCTTCTCGATGCGTTCGATCAGCATGTCGATACGGTCGCCGCCCCAGAACAACTCGCCGTTGAACACCATGGTCGGCACGCCGAACACGCCGAGCGCTTCGGCCTCGTCGATGATACGGTCATGCTCGGCGCGGGCGGGGCCATGGACGTAGGCTTCGAACTCACTGGCCGAGCCACCGCAGGACGTGATGACGTCCGTGATTGCGGCGAGATCGTCGATCTCGAGCTCATGGCTCCAGAACCGACGAAACACCGTGTCGTGATACGGACGGAAGAAGCGGTGCTGTTGGGCGAACAGCATGCCGACGCTGGAATAGAACGCGTCGTAGATCCGCCGGGGCCCTTTCATGATGAGCCCTTGCGCATTGGCATAGCGCCGGGCGTCCATATAGGCGTAGCGCACCTTGCGCCAGAAATGCGGCGTGCGCTGTTCCACGGTCCCCATGAATTCGGCAACGCGCAGCGTATAGGGCAGCCATTCGAGCTCGACGCCGTGCGTCTCCTGCAGTTCGAATAGGCGCTTGTTGGCCACGAACGCGTAGGGGCTCTTGTAGTCGGTGTAGACGCGCACGCGGGGGTTTGGCATTGGCAGATTCCTTTCATACGCGCGGCGCTACCTGCTAGCCGTGGCGCCGGTGTCCAAATAGGCCGGAAGAAGAAAACTATTGCTCCGGGACCGTCCGGCGAAAGGAGTTTCCCCTCCGGCAGGCAAAAAAGCCAATCGCTTCCATTGCTGTTTGGGGCCGAAACGACGACATTTCCGTGAGAAATTGATGGATTGACTGCCATGGAACGCACCAGGTTTGAACCTTTCGGCGAGCAATTGGTGTCCGCAACGGACACCCAGCCGCGCTCGCGCGGGTCAAAGCTGCTGCTGCGGGTCGGCACCGGGCTGTTCTGGTCGCTGGTCGCCGGTATCGTGCTGGCGCGCGCGGCCTTCTTCGAGCCCGGCGTCTATGACGGCTTCAGCCGCGTCGCCTCGCTGGCCAAGAGCCTGATCTTCTAAGGCGCGCCTGATCTTCCAACGGGCGCCTGATCTTCCGAGCCAGATTATTCCGGATTGAGGATAGAACTTCCCTCGGCCCTGATATGTCGAAAACTTATTCCCCAATCGGATGGCGCTGCGTATAAATCCTTCTCCTTGGGGAGAGATTTGTGTCGCAGAATCAAGCATCCAGCCCGGCCGACGCCAAGCGGACCACGGCCATCAGCCGCATCGTCGCGCTGATTCCCGGGATCCTCCTCTGCATCGCCGTGGCCGGCGTTTCGGCCCTGCTCGAACGGGCGGAATTGGGCATCTTCGAACATCCCTATGTCGAGGCGCTGGTGATGGCGATCTTGCTTGGCATGGCTGTGCGCAGCTTTTGGAAGCCCGCGCCGCGCTGGCAGTCCGGCATCGCCTTCAGCGCCAAGCAGCTGCTCGAAGTCGCCGTCATGCTGCTGGGGGCCTCGATCAGCTTCGCTGCTATCGCGGCGTCCGGCGTCGCGCTGTTGGCCTCGATCGCGGCCGTCGTTGTGGTCGCGCTCTGCGTTTCCTTCGGCATCAGCCGGCTGCTTGGTCTCTCGACGCGGCTCTCGATCCTGATCGCCTGCGGAAACTCGATCTGCGGCAATTCGGCGATTGCGGCGGTGGCGCCGATCATCGGCGCCAACAATGACGAGATCGCATCCTCCATCTCCTTCACCGCGATCCTCGGCGTGATGATGGTGCTCGGCCTGCCGCTGCTGATTCCGCTGCTGCAGCTATCGGCTACGCAATACGGCATCCTTGCAGGCCTCACTGTCTATGCCGTGCCGCAGGTGCTGGCTGCGACGGTGCCGGCGGGACTCGTCTCGACGCAGATCGGCACGCTCGTCAAGCTGATGCGCGTGCTGATGCTCGGGCCGGTGGTCGTCGGCCTCTCGCTGACGGCGTCGCGCTGGCACAGCGATGCCAAGAAGACCAATGTCGGCTTCTTCCGCCTGGTCCCGTGGTTCATCCTCGGCTTCCTTGCGCTGGCGACCTTGCGCTCGCTCGAGATCGTGCCGTCCACGGTGATTGCCCCGATCACGCGGATCACGGGTTTTCTCACGGTGGTATCGATGGCCGCGCTTGGCCTCGGCGTCGATGTGAAGGTGCTTGCCAATGTCGGGGGACGGGTGACGGCGGCCGTGACCTTGTCGCTACTGCTGCTGCTCGGCATTAGCATCGCGCTGGTGCACTGGTTCAAGTAAGGCAAGCTGCTGCGCATACTCCACTTCCTTCTCCCACAAGGGGAGAAGGAAGTCAGCGCGCAAGTCGAAGATCCCTAAATCACATCCGCGAGCGAATGCCCGTGCAGCTCGATGTTCAGCCCCTGCATGCCCATGTCGTTGAGCTCGCCGCCCATCGCCTTGATGCTCTCCTCGCGGATCAGCGACATCAGTCCGCGGCGCAATGCCAGGAATTCCGACGACATCATCATCGACTGCTGCCGCGGCCGCTCCAGCGGGATCGGAATCTCCGCCTTGATCGAGCCGGGGCGTGCGGTCATGCAGTAGACACGGTCGGACAGGAAGATCGCCTCGTCGATGTCGTGGGTGACGAACAGCACCGAGATCTTCAGCCGCTGCCACATGTTGGTGAGGATCTGCTGCATGATGACCCGGGTCTGCGCGTCGAGCGCGCCGAAGGGTTCGTCGAGCAGCAACACTTTGGGTCCCGTCGCGAGCGCGCGGACGATGCCAACGCGCTGCTTCATGCCACCTGAGAGTTTCTCGGGGTAATGCTTTTCGAAGGCTTCGAGGCCCGCGAGTCCCAGCAGCGTGCGGGCGGCGCGCTCGCGCTGCGAGCGCGGCATGCCGCGCATCTTCAGGCCGAACTCGACGTTCTCCCGCACGGTCTTCCAGGGAAACAGCGAATATTGCTGAAACACCATGCCGCGCTCCGCGCTGGGGCCGTTCACCTTCTCGCCGTCGACGGTGACGATGCCCGTGGTCGGCTTGAGGAAGCCGGCAACCGCGTTGAGCAGCGTCGACTTTCCGCAGCCGGAGGGCCCGACGATCGAGACGAACTCGCCAGGCTTCACATGAATCTGCGTATCGGCGACGGCTTCGACCGGCCCCTCGATGCTGTCGTAGCTGAGGGAGAAGTTCTTGACCTCGATATGGCCTTGCGGTGCCTTGACAACGATCTCACTCATCTTGACCTCCACGGCATCACCAATTGTCCGGCGCCTCGGATCAACATGCTCGATCCGAGGCCAAGCACGCCGATCGCGATCATGCCGAGCGCGATGTCGGCATACTGGACCAGCGAATAGGCCTCCCAGGTGAAATAGCCGATGCCGTACTGTCCGGAGATCATCTCGGCAGCGATCAGCGACACCCAGGCCACGCCCATGCCGACGGTGAGGCCGGTGAAGATGTGCGGGAGCGAGGCCGGAAAATACACATCGCGGAAGATCGAGCGCTCCCGCGCGCCGAGACATTGCGCGGCACGCACCAGCACGGGATCGACCAGCGACATGCCGTGCAGCGTGTTGACCAGGATCGGGAAGAACGATCCGAGGAACGTGATGTAGACGATGCTCTGCTCGTTGGTCGGCCACAGCATGATCGCCATCGGCACCCAGGCGATCGCCGGGATCGGCCGCAGCACCTCCGCCACGGGAAAGATGATCTCGTGGACGAGCTTGAAGCGGCCCATGATCAGGCCGAGCGGCACCGCGACGATCGCCGCGAGCGAGAAACCGAAGAAGATGCGGCGGCAGCTCAAGAGGACGTGCAGCAGGAATTTCGGATCGTGGATAGCCTTGGTGAAGCTCGCATAGACCGCGAGCGGCGAGGGCACGTTGGTGAAGCGCACGAAGAACACGACGCGATAGGTTGTCAGCAGATGCCAGACCAGCAAGAAGGCGAGCAGCGAGATGATGCCGATCGCGGTCGCGCGCAGCCCGCCCCGGTTGAGCCGGTACCAGCGCAGTGCGAGCGTGCCGAAGGAGGGTGGAGACGCGGGTGGCGTGGAGGCGGGCATGGCGCTTGCCTCCGCGATTGCACTTGCCGGCATGCTGTCCTCGGAATGTCTGAGGAGGGCGGGACTGCTCACGTCTTGCCCCCGCCGACCGCCGCCTTCACCGCGTCGTCGAAGCCGAGCACCTTGCCGCTGATCTTGGCGGCATAGGCTTCGGCGTCCTTCTTCAGCAGGAACGGCGCAACCTCACCATTGCCGACCGCGAAGAAAGCCTGGTCTGCGAACAGCTTGATGCCGCGGGTGGTATCGAAGACGTAGGCGACGTTGATCTTCCTGCCCTTGGCCTTGTAGTCGGCATAGGCGCCGAGCGTGCAGCTGGCTGACGAGAAGGGCACGATGCCTGAATCGTCGACCCAGACCTCGCCGGCCTTGCGCGGATCGGCGATCGGCTTCTTGCAGAAGGAATCGTCGCCGGAGATCTCGTAATTCTTGGTGCTCGCAAGCTGCGCGTCGTAGTCGAGCTTCATCTCGGAATAAGCTTTACGGATGTAGCTGTCGTCGACCCATTTCTTCGGCTCGAACTCCTTCATCCGGCCGAGGTTCTGCAGCACCTTGACGTCAGCCGCGGCGGCGTCGATCAGCGCCGGCTTGATCGAGGGATCGGTGGTCATGTTGCCGCTGGGGCCGAGGAAGATGTAGACGACCTCCTTGCTGATGCCGGTCCATTCCTGGATCTTCTCGGCGGCGAGCTTGGGATCGTCCCGCAGCCATTGATTGGCGGCGATCACCGCCTTGAAGTAGGCGACGACGACTTCCGGGTATTTCTCGGCGAAATCGGTTCGCACGACGATGCCGTGGAAAGTCGGGAGATTGGTCTCGACGCCGTCAAAGATCTTTCGCGCGAAACCGCGGAACGGCAGCAACTCGGCGAACGGAACGAAGTCGGCATGCGCGTCGATCTTCTTCTCCTGGAGATTGGTCGAGCCGACCTCCGGGCTTTGGCTGACCAGCTGGAAGAAATCAGATGCATAGCCGCGGTCCTGCATCGCCTTCAACACCATGCCGTGCGCGGCAGAGCCGAACGGCACGCTCACGAGCTTGCCCTTGAGATCGGCGAGATCGTAGTAGGGCGAATCCTTGTGAACGACGATGCCGTTGCCGGAGCCCGACAGGCTGTAGGCGGCGATACCGATCAGCCGGCTCTTGCTCTCGGGATTGCTGTCGAAAGTGAAGCCGTTCACGATCAGCGGATAGTCGCCCATCATGCCGATCTGCAGCTTGTTGGCCATCATCGCGTTGGTGACGGGCGGGCCGGAGGTGAAGTTCTGCCACTCCAGCTCGAACTTGATGTTGGCGTATTTGCCGTCCTTCGGCAGATATTTTTCGAGGAGATGGAGCTGGCGGATGACGACGCCGGCGGTCACCGTGTTGGTCGTGGTGTCCTGCGTTCCGATGCCCAGCGTGACGGTTTCCGCCGCGGCCGGCTGCGCGAGGAGAAGCGCCAGCGACGTCACCGACATCGCGATCGAGAGCGTGGGAAGATGGCGGACCATTCTCATCCTCATTCGGTTGGATGTGCTGTGGTTGCCATGATTGGGTGAGGGCGTGGGCAGGGCAAATCCGGAATGAGCGCCACAGTCGATTAGTTGCCGGGAAAAGTTGATTGCATACTCCTTGGGCAGTCCTGCACTATTAAGCCGCTTGCATGGGCACCGGCCTGGTCGCAAGCTCGGTCAGTCGGCCGCCTGCCCTCGCATTTCTTCCAGCACGTCGGACCGGCAGACCACGATCTGCGAGCGCTTGGTCAGCACGATTCCCTTTTCCTGCATGCGCTTCAGGCTGATCGTGACCCATTGTCTGGTGGCACCGACCATGTGGGCGATATCGGCATGGGTGAAGGCGGCCGCGATCACCCGGCCGTCGGCGTCATCGACGCCATAGAGGTCGACGAGATGCAGCAACAGATGCGCAAGGCGCTGTGTGATCGAGCGGGTTCCCAACATCTGGGCCAGCGCCGAATAGCACTTGCCCTTGAAGGTCAGGCCTTCGATCAGGCCGATCGCGAGGTTCGGGATCTCGACCGCAAGGGATCGTAGCTCCTTTCCGGGCAGATGCACCACGCTGCAATTGCTGGATGCAACGCCGGACCATTGATGCACGGTGCCTTCGAACACTTCCGGCCCGCCGACGAAATTGCCGACATGCCAATAGGCCAGCGTGATCTCGCGGCCGAGCGGAGAGGTGTAGAACACCCGGATCCGGCCGCTCTCGATCAGCCAGATACCGTCATGCTTGCCACCCTGGCTGAACAGCGTCTGGCCACGGTTGAGCACTTTTCGGCGGCCCTGCTTCAGCACCAGCTCCCGCTCGCGCTGGCTGAGCTTGTCCATCAAGGGCGGCGGTCCGCCGATCCATTGCTGGTTCTCGGTGAGCAGCAGCGAGGAACCGCCGGTAGGCCGGACCGTTGCGGGAACCGTCCCGCGAACCACATTGGCCGCCGCCTGCAACATCATCTGCCTCCGGAACGTTCAAACCGTTCTAAAGAGGAGCAATGTCCGTGCCAGATTCACTCCGCTGTCATCGCCCGGCTTGACCGGGCGATCCAGTATTCCAGAGACGTCAATGGGCTATCGAGAAGCCGCGGCGTACTGGATTCCCGCCTTCGCGGGGAATGACAGCGAAGCTTGGAAGACGACCTGTGGCGTCTACCGCCCCACCAGGCTCAGCAAATACGGCTTCGGGTAAATCCCCCGATTGTGCCCATCCGAAAACGAGATGTTCAGCCCGTAACCGAGATCGCCGATCTCGGTGATCGCGATGCCTGGAAACCGCTCGGGAAAGCGGCCGTCGAAGCGGGCGCGGGTGCAGTGGGCGCATTTGCAGGAGAGGCGGAGCGTTTCCGCCGCCAAGTCCAGCGTGTCGTCCTGAGCGGTGCGGACGCGGAGCGTCGCGAGGTCGGCGCTTGCTTCGTAATCTGCCACGGTCGGTCCCACCAAGGTCATGATGTGTCTCCGACCCTTCTCTACCTTGCCGCAGCACTGCCGCGATAGCAACTAATTGCCAGGCGCAGGGTGCGCGGCGCTGATCGTCGCTGCCTGCTGTTCGATCATCGCCCACGAAATGTGAAACTAATCGACCGGCAATTTCAGTTCGGCGTTGCCGGATTCCTGTCTCTCCGAAACCTTGTGCGCAATCGAGATCAGGAGAGACAATGAGCGCATTTCAGAAGGAAACGGTTTTGTCGGTCAGGCACTGGACCGACAGCCTGTTCAGCTTCACCGCGACGCGCGATCCGGGCTTCCGCTTCCAGAACGGCCAGTTCGCGATGATCGGGCTGGAAGTCGAGGGCAAGCCGTTGCTGCGAGCTTACAGCATGGCGAGCGCCAATCACGAGGAGGCGCTCGAGTTCTTCTCGATCAAGGTGCAGGACGGTCCGCTGACCTCGCGCCTCCAGAAAATCAGGGAAGGCGACGTCATCCTGGTCGGCCGCAAGGCCACGGGCACGCTGATCACCGGCAATCTCATTCCCGGCAAACGCCTGTTGCTGCTCTCGACCGGAACGGGACTCGCGCCGTTCGCCAGCCTGATCAAGGACCCCGACGTCTACGAGAATTACGAGACCATCGTGCTCGCCCATGGCTGCCGCCAGGTCTCCGAACTCTCCTATGGTGAGCACCTCGTCGAAGGCCTGCGCAGTCACGAGTTCTTTGGACCGCTGATCGGCGACAAGCTCGTCTACTATCCCACAGTCACCCGCGAGCCGTTCAGGAACCGCGGACGCATCACCGACCTGATCGCGTCGAACCAGCTCTTCGAAGACATCGGTCTGTCAGGCCTCGATATCGAGACCGACCGCATCATGCTGTGCGGCAGCCCGGCGATGCTGGAGGAACTTCCCGCGATGCTCTCTGGGCGCGGGTTTGTCGAGGGCAATCACAGCAGGCCCGGCCATTTCGTGATCGAAAAGGCCTTTGTCGAGCGCTGAGGCGCAAATCGCAGCCCCGCGACAACTAATTGCTATCGCCGGGACGCCTGCTGAACAAATCTGATGCAAAGGCGCCGGACCTGCCGGCGAACCAGGAGCAAGCGATGTCACTAGATCAGATCGTCGACGGACTTTCGGAGGTTTCCTGCGACGTGCTCGTCATCGGCGGCGGCACGGCGGGCCCGATGGCGGCGTTAAAGGCGAAGCTGAAGAATCCGAAGGCCAATGTCGTGCTGCTCGAGAAGGCCAACGTCAAGCGCTCCGGAGCGATCTCGATGGGCATGGACGGCTTGAACAACGCCGTCATTCCCGGCTACGCGACGCCGGAGCAGTACACCAAGGAAATCACCATCGCCAATGACGGTATCGTCGATCAGAAGGCGGTCTACAAATACGCGCAGAACTGCTACTCGATCATCGAGGAGCTCGACAGTTTCGGCATCCGCTTCCTGAAGAACGAGAACGGCGACTACGCTGTCAAGAAGGTGCATCATATCGGCACCTACGTACTGCCGATGCCGAACGGCGAGACCGTGAAGAAGGCGCTGTATCGCCAGCTCCGCCGCGCCCGCATCCTGATCTCCAACCGCTACATGGCGACGCGGCTGCTCAAATCCGCCGGCGGCCGCATTGCCGGCGCGATAAGCGTCAATACCCGCACCGCCGAGATGCTGGTGATCAAGGCCAAGGCCGTCATCCTGTGCATGGGCGCCGCCGGCCGTCTCGGCCTGCCGACCTCGGGCTACATGTTCGGCACCTACGAGAACGCGGCCAATTCCGGCGACGGCTATTCCATGGCCTATCACGCCGGTGCAGCACTGGCGAACCTCGAATGCTATCAGATCAATCCGCTAATCAAGGACTATAACGGCCCGGCCTGCGCCTACGTCGCCGGTCCCTTCGGCGCCTTCACCGCCAACAACGAGGGATCGCGCTTCATCGAATGCGATTACTGGTCCGGCCAGATGATGCTGGAGTTCTACAACGAGCTGTTGTCCGGGAAGGGCCCGGTGTTTCTCCAGCTCAAGCATCTTCACCCCGACACCATCTCGGAGATCGAATCGACGCTGCACAAGGTCGAACGTCCCACGCGCGGCCTGTTCCAGCAGGGGCGCGGGGTCGACTACCGCAGCGAGTCGATCGAGATGCACATCTCCGAGATCGGCTTCTGCTCCGGTCACAGCGCGTCGGGCGTGTTCGTCGACGACAACGCGCGCACCACCGTCCCGGGCCTCTATGCCGCCGGCGACATGGCGAGCGTGCCGCACAACTACATGCTCGGGGCCTTCACCAACGGTTCGGTCGCCGGCGTCGACGCGATGGAGTTTGCGGACAATCACGACTTCGCGGAATTCGACGCGGCTGAGGTCGCCCGCGAACGTGACCGCGTCATGGCGCCGACCAAACGCGAGGACGGTATTCCGCCGAACCAGATCGAGTACAAGACGCGGCGTCTCGTCAATGACTATCTCCAGCCGCCGAAAGTCACGCGCAAATACGAGCTCGGCATGCGCCGGCTCGCTGAAGCGAGGGAAGACATGCAGGAGCGCATGATCGCGCGCAATGCGCACGAACTGCTCCGCGCGCTCGAAGTCCAGTCGATCATGGATTGCGCGGACATGGCTGTGCATGCCTCGCTCTACCGCGAAGAAAGCCGTTGGGGCCTCTATCACTGGCGGACGGATTTCCCGGAGAAGGACAACGAAAACTGGTTCTGCCACACGCTGCTGAGTAAGCAGGACGGCAAGATGACCAGCGAGAAGCGTGCCGTGGAGCCCTATATCGTACCGATCGCCGACGATGAGAAGGATCTCTACGACAAGCAGCGCATCCGCGCGACAGCCTGACCCGCCGCACAAATACAGGAGACATACGATGCCTCTCGCTTCCTATCAGACATCGGTTCCGGTGGTCGTCGATGACGCCAAATGCATCGCGGACAAGGGCTGCACGGTGTGCGTCGATGTCTGTCCGCTCGACGTACTGCGTATCAGCGATATGACCAACAAGGCCTACATGGCCTATGACGAATGCTGGTACTGCATGCCCTGCGAGGCGGATTGCCCGACCGGCGCCGTCACCGTCAACATTCCTTATCTCCTGAGGTAGCCATGTCGAGCCCGTTCGAATCCTACGACGATCTCGAAGACGCCGACGAGCGGCTCCAGGCTGCCGATCCAGGGGAGCGCCGCGTCGCGATCATCGCGCTCGGCCATTCCGGCGATCCCGCCGCCGTCGGCCATCTCGCCAAAATGGTCGCCGATCCTGATGCCGGCGTCCGCCAGCAGGTCGCGATGGCGCTCGGCGAGTTCGACGGGCCGGAGGCCGCGGCTGCGCTGGTGAAGCTGCTCGTCGATCCTGAACGAATCGTTGCGTCCGCCGCGGCCGACAGCATGGCGGAGTTCAAGGATCCGGCTTGCGCCGAGATCATCCTGCCGCTGGTCAAGCATGCCCACGCCTTCGTCCGCATGGGCGCGTTGCGTGCGCTGAAGGAGCTGCGCTGCAAGGACACACTGAAACCGGCGCTGGAAGCGCTCCAGGATTCCGATGCCGCCGTGCGGGTGCAGGCGATCGGCGTGATCGGGTTCCTCAAGCTGGAGGAATCAATTCCGGCGCTGACCGCGCTGATCAACGATCCCGACGCGCATGTGCGCCGTGCCGCCGTCAGCGCGCTCGCCTTCTCGCAGATGAAGCCCGCGGCCGAGATGATCACGCGCGCGTTGAAGGATTCGGACTGGATGGTGCGGGAGATGGCCGCGGAAACGCTGGGCCTCAACGTCAACGGATCGATTGCCGCCGACCAGCTCATCGCTTCGCTCAGTGACGAGTTCTGGCAGGTGCGGCTGAAGGCAATCCGCAGCCTTGGCCGGATGAAGATCGAGCGCGCGGTGCGCCCGATCGGCAACTGCGTGAACCATGAGCAGGCCAATCTGCGGAAAGAGGCGGCGGCTGCGCTTGGCGAGATCGCCCACCACGACGGCGAAGCGTTCCTTGCCGTCATCGCCGACGATCCCGATCCCGAGGTGCGCAAGAACGCGCGCTGGGCGCTTCAGCAGATTGCGGCCCGAAAAGCGCGGGCGGGGGCATAGAAGCGCGGCGGGCTGCCGCGCTGGACTTCCCGTCCCAGACGTTTATTGGTCTTCGCCAATGTGATAGGCCTCCGCGAGCGAGGCCGATCCGAAAAGAGCGAGGATACGCCCATGACGACATTGACGGTAAAGGACCTTCTTCCCGAGGACGGCACGCGGGGAACGCTCGTCGGCCGCGTCTGGCTGCCGCAGGCGAATGGCCCGGCCGTGGTCGCCGTGCGCGGCGATGGTGTGTTCGACGTCACCGCAAAATTCCCGACCGTCAGCGCACTCTGCGAGGAAGACAATCCGGCGAAGGCGCTTGCCGCGACCAAGGGCGAGCGCATCGGCGATCTCGAGGCCATCGTCGCCAACACGCCTCCCGATCAGCGCGATCCGAAAAAGCCGTGGTTGCTTGCGCCCGTCGATCTCCAGACGCTGAAGGCGGCCGGCGTCACCTTTGCCATCTCGATGCTGGAGCGCGTGATCGAGGAGCGGGCAAAGGGCAATCCGGCCTCGGCCGAAGCGATCCGGAAGGAAGTGACCCGGCTGATCGGCGACGATCTGTCGAAGCTCAAGCCGGGCTCGGACAAGGCGATGCACCTGAAGCAGGTGCTGATCGACCAGAACGCCTGGAGCCAATATCTCGAGGTCGGCATTGGCCCCGATGCCGAGGTCTTCACCAAGGCGCCGACCTTGTCGTCGGTCGGCACCGGCATGGATGCGGGGCTGCATCCGAAGTCGACCTGGAACAACCCCGAGCCGGAGCTGGTGCTGTTCGTCTCGAGCCGCGGCACGATCGTCGGTGGCGCCCTCGGCAACGACGTCAATCTGCGCGACTTCGAGGGCCGTTCGGCACTGCTGTTGTCGAAGGCCAAAGACAACAACGCCTCGTGCTCCATCGGCCCGCTGCTGCGCCTGTTCGACGACAGCTTTACCCTCGACGACGCCCGCAAGCTCGACATCAGCCTGAACGTCAAGGGGCAGGACGGTTTCGTCCTCGACGGCCATTCCTCGATCAGCATGATCAGCCGCGATCCGACCGATCTGGTCGAGCAGACCATCGGCAAGGTGCACCAATATCCCGATGGCTTCGTGCTGTTCCTCGGGACCATGTTCGCGCCGGTTAAGGATCGCGACGCGCCGGGACAGGGGTTCACCCACAAACGCGACGACATCGTCACGATCTCGGCGCCCCAGCTCGGCAAACTCGTCAACCGCATGCGGGCCAGCGACGAATGCGAGCCCTGGACGTTCGGCATCGGCGCGCTGATGAAGAATCTCGCGCAGCGCAAGCTGATCTAGCTCACTGCACGCCGGATGTGGGGGACTCTCCACGAGTCGCTTTGCCTCGATCGACGCAGAAACTCTCTCCCCACCGTCATTGCGAGCGGAGCGAAGCAATCCAGAATCCCTCCCCGGAAAGACTCAGGATTGCTTCGCTGCGCTCGCGGTGATGGGGGGAGGGGTTGCGGGTTCGCCTTTCACCATCCTCCTAGACAGTGTCTTCGCCCCAACTGCCGCATCATTTCGTTCATCTCCGCGTTGCATCCGTGGAATAAAATCGCGCTGCGCGTGACATAGAAGTCGCTCATCCGCTCGCGCGCGCTTTCCCCCTCAATAGTCAAATAATATGACTAGTCGGAACCAAACTTCCGTGAAATAGTCCCTCCCGCCACCTCAAAGGTCGGCCTGTGGGTGCGATGCTACCAATCGGCGCCCCCGGATAACATTTTGGGAGACACGCCTGATGATCGTCAAAGCCCTCTTTGCGGCCAGCGCGACGGCCGCGTTGCTGCTCGCGCTGCCGGCGAATGCCGCCGAGCTCACCATTGGCTTCTCGCAGATCGGATCGGAATCCGGCTGGCGCGCGGCCGAGACCTCGGTCTCCAAGCAGGAGGCCACCAAGCGCAAGGTCAATCTCAAGATCGCCGACGCGCAGCAGAAGCAGGAGAACCAGATCAAGGCGATCCGCTCCTTCATCGCGCAGAATGTCGATGCGATCTTCCTCGCGCCCGTCGTCTCAACCGGCTGGGACTCGGTGCTGAAGGAAGCCAAGGAGGCCAAGATCCCGGTCGTGCTGCTCGACCGCGACATCGATCCCTCCGGCAAGGAGCTCTATCTCACCGCCGTGACCTCCGACAGCGTTCACGAAGGCGAGGTCGCGGGTGACTGGCTGGCGAAGACCGTCGGCGCCAAGGCCTGCAACATCGTCGAATTGCAGGGCACGGTCGGCGCGAGCGTCGCCGCCAACCGCAAGAAGGGGTTTGACACCGCTATCGCCAAGCATGCGAACCTGAAAGTGGTGCGCAGCCAGACCGGCGACTTCACCCGCGCCAAGGGCAAGGAAGTGATGGAAAGCTTCATCAAGGCCGAAGGTGGCGGCAAGTCGATCTGCGCGGTCTATGCGCACAACGACGACATGATGGTCGGCGCGATCCAGGCGATGAAGGAAGCCGGGCTCAAGCCGGGCAAGGAGATTCTCACCGTCTCGATCGATGCAGTCCCCGACATCTTCAAGGCGATGGTCGCCGGCGAAGCCAATGCCACGGTCGAGCTGACGCCGAACATGGCAGGCCCCGCTCTCGATGCCATCGCGGCCTTCAAGGACAAGGGTACCGTTCCGCCGAAATGGATCCAGACGGAATCCAAGCTCTACACCGCCACCGATGATCCGCAGAAGATCTACGACAGCAAGAAGGGCCTCGGTTACTGAGGCGAGAGTGTCGCCGGACGGCCGTGCTTCGGCAGTCCGGCGATCCCGCTCGAAACCGCTGCGCGAACGAACAGGCTCCGTGTCCGCATTGTCAGCGGGCGCCCTTGGGAGTGAATGTCATGGAGAACAGCCAGGATTCCGCTGCTTCCCTGCTGGAGGTGCTTGGGATCAGCAAGAGCTTTGGCGCCGTGCGTGCGTTGCAGGAGGTCGACTTCACGCTTCGCGCCGGCGAGATCCATGCGCTGCTTGGTGAGAACGGCGCGGGCAAGTCCACGCTGATCAAGGTCGTCACGGGCGTATTTCCGCGCGATGCCGGCATCGTCAGACTGGGCGGCGAAGAGGTCGCGCCGCGCTCGGCCAAGGCGGCGGTTCAGGCCGGCATTGCGACGGTCTATCAGGAAGTCAATTTGCTGCCGAATCTCTCGGTGGCGCAGAACCTGTTCCTGGACCGGCAGCCGACGCGCTTCGGCGTCGTGCGCGAGGGCGAGATGCGACGGCGCGCGAAGTCGCTGCTCGCGGATTTCGGTCTCGACATCGACGTATCAGCGCCGCTTGGCAATTACTCGGTGGCGATCCAGCATGTCACCGCGATCGCGCGCGCCGTCGATCTCTCCGCGCGCGTGCTGATCCTGGACGAGCCGACCGCGAGCCTCGACCGCCATGAGGTCGAGATCCTCTTTCGCATCATGCGTCAGCTTGCCAAGCGCGGCATTGGCATCGTCTTCGTCAGCCATTTCCTCGACCAGGTCTACGAGATCTCCGATCGAATCACCGTTTTGCGAAATGGTCGCCTTGTCGGCGAGCGCGAGACCGCGTCGCTGTCGCGGCTCGAGCTGATCCGGATGATGCTCGGCCGCGAACTGGCCGAGACCACCAGCGCGCGGGCCGCGACGCGCGACCATCAGGCCCGCGAAGTCTGCGCAAGCTTCGAGAATTATGGCAAATCAGGCTATGTCGCGCCGTTCAATCTCCAGCTGCGCCATGGCGAGGTCGTCGGCCTCGCCGGCCTGCTCGGTTCGGGCCGGACCGAGACGGCGCGGCTGGTGTTCGGCGCCGAGCGCGCCGATGGCGGGCAGGCGAGGGTGGAAGGCGCGCCTGTCCGGCTTCACTCGCCGCGCGACGGCGTGCGCCACGGCTTTGGCTATTGCCCTGAGGAGCGCAAGACCGACGGCATCGTCGCCGAGCTCACCGTGCGCGAGAACATCGTGCTCGCGCTCCAGGCCAAGCGCGGTCTACATCGGCCGCTGTCGCGACGCGAGCAGGACGAGATCGCAAGCCGTTACGTCAAGATGCTCGACGTTCGCCCGCCCGATCCGGAGCGTCCCGTTGGCCTGCTGTCCGGCGGCAATCAGCAGAAGGTCCTGCTGGCACGGTGGCTTGCGACCTCGCCACGGCTGCTCGTGCTGGACGAGCCGACCCGCGGCATCGACGTCGGCGCGCATGCCGAGATCATCCGCCTGATACGCGAGCTCTGCGACGACGGACTTGCGCTGCTCGTGATTTCCTCCGAGCTCGACGAGATCGTGACCTATTCCGACCGCGTGGTGGTGCTGCGCGACCGCGCTCATGTCGAGGAGCTCGCCGGCGAGGCCATCGACGTCGGCAGCATTCTCGCCGCGATCGCCGCCGATGGGGCCAGTGTCGCGCATGAGGGCAGGGCATGACCGCGCTGTTGCCGCGCCGCGGCCTTGCCCAGATCCTCGCGTTGATCGTCATCCTGGCGGTCGATCGCGTGGTATCGCCGCAATTCTTCGATCTGCGCCTCCAGGACGGCCGGCTGTTCGGCAGCCTGATCGACGTGCTCAACCGCGGCACGCCGGTGGCGCTGCTCTCGCTCGGCATGGTCCTGGTGATCGCGACGCGCGGCATCGATCTGTCAGTTGGCGCTGTGATGGCGATCTCGGGCGCGATCGCGGCGAGCCTCGCCGACAACCACAGTCTGGTCGTGGTGCTGGCGGCTGCGCTCGGCACCGGCCTGATCTGCGGGTTGTGGAACGGATTTCTCGTCGCGGTGCTCGGCATGCAGCCGATCGTGGCGACCCTAATCCTGATGGTTGCGGGGCGCGGCATCGCCCAGCTCATTACCGAGGGCCGCATCGTGACCTTCTCCTCGCCCGATCTGGTCTGGCTCGGCAACGGCTCCATCCTCGGCGTGCCGGTGCCGGTCGCGATTGCGCTGGGCATGCTGATCCTCACCGGCGCGGTGGTGCGCGGCTCGGCACTCGGATTGCTGATCGAGGCCACGGGCGGCAATGCGCGGGCAAGCGAACTCGCCGGCGTCGGCACGCGCGCGATGATTTTGGCGGTCTATGTCTGGTGCGGCGTTTGCGCTGCGCTTGCCGGCGTCATCGCGGCGGCCGACATCATGGGGGCGGATGCCAACAATGCCGGCCTCTGGCTCGAGCTCGACGCCATCCTCGCGGTGGTGATCGGCGGCACCTCGCTGTTCGGCGGCCGCTTCAGTCTCGTGCTGGCCGTACTTGGCGCGCTGATCATCCAGACCATGAACACCGGCATTCTGCTGTCGGGCTATCCGCCGGAGTTCAATTTGCTGGTCAAGGCGGTGGTGGTGCTCGCCGTGCTGCTGCTGCAATCGCCGAAGCTGTCCGGCTTTGCCGGCGTCGTGACGCGGCTGCGGAGGACCAAGGCATGAAAGGCCTGCCGCCCGTCCTCATTACCGCGGTCGTGCTCGTCGCGGGATTTGCGCTCTGCGCGATGCAGTTTCCCAACATCGCTTCCACTCGCGTGGTCGGCAATCTCCTGACCGACAATGCCTTCCTCGGCATCGTCGCGACCGGTATGACCTTCGTCATCATTTCCGGTGGCATCGATCTCTCCGTCGGCTCGGTAATCGGCTTCACCACGGTGTTCGTCGCGCTGGCGATCGAGCGCTGGGGAATGCCGCCCCTGGTCGCCTTCGTCGCCATTCTCGCGCTCTCGGCCGCCTTCGGAGCGGCGATGGGCGCGGTGATCCATGTCTTCGATTTGCCGCCTTTCATCGTGACGCTCGCCGGCATGTTCTTGGCCCGGGGTGCCAGCTTCCTGCTCTCGACGGAATCGGTGCCGATCACGGCACCGGTCTATTCCACCGTGTCGGACTTCGCACTGCGACTACCCGGCGGTGGACGGCTGACGGCGGTCGCGATCATCATGCTTGCGATCGTGATCGGCGGCGCATTGCTGCTGCAGCTCACCCGGTTCGGCGCCAATGTCTATGCGCTCGGCGGCAGCCGGGCGACCGCGAGCCTGATGGGCGTCGCCGTCGGCAGGATGACGGTGAAGATCTACATGCTATCGAGCCTGCTCGCCGGCATCGCCGGCATCGTCTTCTCCTTCTACACCAGCGCCGGCTACTCGCTGTCCGCCGTCGGCGTCGAGCTCGACACCATCGCGGCCGTCGTGATCGGCGGCACGCTGCTCACGGGCGGTCAGGGCTCGGTGATCGGCACCTTCCTCGGCGTGTTGATCCAGGGCATGATTCAGACCTACATCAATTTCGACGGGACACTGTCGAGCTGGTGGACCAAGATCGCGACCGGCGTGCTGCTGTTCGCCTTCATCGCCTTGCAACAAGGATTGGTCGCGCTCGCGCGCCGGCCTGTGGCAAAGCGCGCGGGAGTAGTCTCATGACCACCTCGCGCATCCTCGTCATCCCGACGCGCCGGGCGCACTCCAATCACGCGGAGGTGGCCCGTTCGATCGGCGTTGACATCATTGCCGGCCGCTACGCGGAGGGAACGCGCCTGCCTGGCGATGCCGAAATGATTGCGATGTTCGGGGTGTCGCGGCCGGTATTGCGGGAGAGCGTGAAGACGCTGGTCGCCAAGGGTCTGCTCACCACCAAGGCCCGCGTCGGCACTGTCGTGCGCGAACGCGTCGCCTGGAACATGTTCGACGCCGACGTGCTGGCCTGGCACCTGGACGCCGGGATCGACAAGCGTTTCCTCAACGACCTGGCCGAGATCCGCCTCGCGGTCGAGCCGCGCGCGGCGATGTTGGCGGCGGCGCAGCGGTCGGAGCAGGATCTATCCGAGCTTCGGCGCTGCATGGAGCGGATGCGACTTGAAGCCTCCGACTCCGTTGGCTTCGCCGATGCCGACCTCGCGCTCCACGTCGCCGTGGCGCGCGCCTCCGGAAATCTGTTCATGCGCTCGATCGGGCACGTCATCGAGGCTGCGTTGCGCGCCTCATTCCTGCTCAGCGCACCGGTCGAACCGGAGGACCGCGACACCGTTCTGCTCTGGCATCAGAAGATCGTCGATGCCATCGCCGCCGGTGATGCCACGACTGCGTCGGAGGCGATGGTCTACGTCATTCACAACGGCATGCGCCGCCACGAGGGTACAGTGATCGAGACTGTACCGGCCGAAGCGCTGCCGTCCGCGGAAGCTGGAGAAACATCGTGACTGAACTTCGCATCGCCATCGTCGGCTTCGGCAAGATCGCGCGGGACCAGCATGTCGGCGCCATTGCAGCGGTTCCCGGCGCGACGCTGGCCGCCGTTGCCAGCCGCAATGCCTCGTTCCCGGATCTGCCGCATTTCGCGACCATCGAGGAGCTGCTGGAAAAAGGTCCGCCGATCGACGCGGTGTCGCTCTGCACGCCGCCTCAAGTGCGCCGCGCCCAGGCGGTCGCAGCGCTGAGGGCCGGCAAGCACGTCATGCTGGAGAAGCCGCCCGGCGCCGGCGTTGCCGAGCTCGATCCGCTGATCGCGATGGCGGGTGAAACCAAGCGAACGCTGTTTGCGACCTGGCATTCGCGCCATGCGCCGGCAGTCGAGCCGGCGCGCGAGTGGCTCGCCGCGCGCCGCATCCGTTCCGTGCACGTCAACTGGAAAGAGGACGTCCGCGTCTGGCATCCCGGGCAGGCATGGATCTGGGAGCCGGGCGGGCTCGGGGTGTTCGATCCCGGCATCAATGCGCTGTCGATCCTGACCAGGATCCTGCCGAAGCCCGTGTTCGTCAACGCGGCCGAGCTCGCCTTCCCCGCCAATTGCCAGGCGCCGATCGCCGCGAAGCTGACGCTGACCGACATCGACGGCCTACCTGTGACCGCCGAGTTCGACTTCCGCCAGACCGGGCCGCAGAGCTGGGATATCCTCGTCGAAACCGACCAGGGCCGGATGACGCTATCACGCGGCGGCCGGATCATGGCGATCGACGGCAAGACCGTTGCCGAGGCGCCCGATGAGGAATATCGGGAGCTTTACCGGCACTTCGTCGCGCTCGCCGCGACAGGCGCGAGCGACGTCGATTTGGCGCCGCTTCGTCTCGTCGCGGACGCCTTCCTGCTCGGCAGGCGCACGATCGTCGAACCGTTTGTGGGTTGATCATGGCTGGATCGAAAACAGAAAGAGACGTGTTCGGAACGCTGCCGCACGGCCGCAAGGTGGACCGCATCGTGCTGCGCGGCGAGGGCGGGTTCGAGGCGCGCATCATCACCCATGGTGCAGTCTTGCAGGCCTTGATCGCGCCGGACGGCAAGGGCGGCCACGACGACGTCGTGCTCGGCCATGATGGGTTTGCCGGCTATCTCGCCGAACGAAAGTTCTTCGGCGCCACCGTCGGCCGCTACGCCAATCGCATCGCCAACGGACAATTTTCGCTGGACGGCGAGACGGTGCAGCTTCCCGTCAACAACGGTCCGAATGCGCTGCATGGCGGCCTCGACGGCTTCGACCGCAAGCTCTGGGACATTGCGGAGGTCGACGATGGCGCCGAGCCCGCGGTCACGCTGACCTACACGAGCTCGCATGGCGAGGAAAACTATCCCGGTCGGCTCGATGTGCGCCTGACCTATCGTGTTACCGGCCCGGCTGAGCTATCCCTGATCATGGAGGCGCGGACCGACCGGCCGACCATCGTCAACCTGACCAACCACAGCTTCTTCAATCTGGAGGGCGCGACATCAGGCACGCCCATTCTCGATCACAAGCTGACGGTCGCGGCCGGGCATTTCCTCGCGATCGACCCCACGGCCATTCCGTTGCCGGAGCCGCCGCGCAGCGTTGCCGGCACGCCGTTCGATTTCCGGGAGCCTCGGCCGATCGGCGAGCGCATCCGCGAGAGCGACCAGCAATTGCGCAACGGCAGGGGCTACGACCATACCTACTGTCTCGCGCGCGACGGTAAGCTCAGTCTCGCGGCGCGACTGGAGGCGCCGCGCTCGGGGCGCATCATGGAGCTGTTCACCGATCAGCCCGGTCTGCAGGTCTATTCGGGCAATTATCTCGACGGCACGATTTCGGGCAAGGGCGGCAAGCTCTACCGGCAGTCGGACGCGATGTGCCTGGAGCCGCATATCTGGCCGGACGCACCGAACCGGCCGGATTTCCCGAGCCCGCGCCTAGCGCCCGGCGAGGTCTATCGCCATCATACGGTCTATCGCTTTGCGGTGAGGACGTCCTGATGGAACAGGTGCCGACCTCGGTTCTTTCGGACGATCCTTGCCATCTCGGCGAGGGGCCGACCTATGACGTGACCACGGACACCGCCTGGTGGTTCGATATCCGGGAGGGGCGACTGTTCGAGGCGCAGCTCGGCAGCGGCAGCATTCGCGTTCATGCGCTGGGCCGGATGGCGAGCGCGCTTGGGCGGATCGATGCCGAAAGGCAGTTGATCGTCGCGGAAGACGGCCTCTATATCCGCAAAATTGCCGACGGCGCGATGAGGCTGCTCTGTCCGCTTGAAGCCGACAATCCCGCGACCCGCTCCAACGATGCCCGCGTGCATCCCTCCGGCACGTTCTGGATCGGCACTATGGGTCGGAAGGCGGAAGCAGGGGCAGGCGCGATCTACGCGTTCCATCACGGCGAGATATCGATGCTGTTTCCGCGCATCAGCATTCCCAACTCGATCTGCTTCTCGCCCGATGGCGCCACGGGCTACTTCGCCGACACGGCGCGCGCGGTGCTCTACGCGGTGCCGCTCAATCCCGTCACCGGCCTGCCGCGCGGCGAGCCGGAGGTGCTGCTGCGCCACACCGGCGTTGGCGGCCTCGACGGTTCGGTGTGCGATGCCGACGGGCAGATTTGGAACGCGTGCTGGGGCGCGAGCCGCATCGACGTCTACTCTCCGCAAGGCGAACGCCTGCGTTCGCTGAGCGTGCCGGCAAAGCAGGCGAGCTGCCCCGCTTTTGTCGGTCCTGGTCTGTCGCGTCTCCTCGTCACCTCGGCCTGGCAGGACATGGATGCGGCGGCGCGTGCCGCCGATCCGCAAGCCGGCTACACCTTCCTGTTGGAGGCCACCGCGCGCGGTCGCGCGGAGCCTGACGTCAAGCTCGCATAGGAGGCTAGAAGCCGCACACCAAATTTCTCGACGACAGAAAAAACAGTCTGACATCCAAGGGAGTGAAACATGTTGAAACTGAAGACGACCTTCCTCGCGCTGGCGCTGGCCGGCGCTGCGACGATGGCCGCGGGCGTCACCGCCTCGGCCCAGGACAAAGCAACAGTCGGCATCGCCATGCCGACCAAATCGTCGGCGCGCTGGATCGACGATGGCAACAATATGGTGAAGGTGCTGAAGGAGCGCGGCTACAACACCGACCTGCAATATGCCGAGGACGACATTCCGAACCAGCTCTCGCAGGTCGAGAACATGGTGACCAAAGGCGCGAAAGCGCTGGTGATCGCCGCGATCGACGGCACCACGCTCTCCGACGTGCTCAAGCAGGCGAAAGCAAAAGGCATCACCGTGATCGCCTATGACCGCCTGATCCGCGGCACGCCGAACGTCGACTATTACGCCACGTTCGACAATTTCCAGGTTGGCGTGCTCCAGGCCGAATCGATCGTGCAGGGCCTCGGTCTTAAGGACGGCAAGGGCCCGTTCAACATCGAGCTGTTCGGCGGCTCGCCCGACGACAACAACGCTTACTTCTTCTACAACGGCGCGATGAGCGTGCTGAAGCCGTACATCGACAGCGGCAAGCTCGTCGTCGTCTCCGGTCAGATGGGCATGGATAAAGTCGCGACGTTGCGCTGGGACGGCGCCACCGCGCAGGCCCGCATGGACAATCTGCTCAGTGCCTACTACGGCAACAAGAAGGTCAACGCGGTGCTGTCGCCGTATGACGGCCTGTCGATCGGCATCATCTCCTCACTGAAGGGCGTCGGTTATGGCAGCGCCGGCCAGCCGATGCCTATCATCTCGGGCCAGGATGCCGAGGTGCCCTCGATCAAGGCGATGCTGCGCGGCGACCAGTATTCGACCATCTTCAAGGACACCCGCGATCTCGCCAAGGTGACCGCCGACATGGTCGACGCTGCGCTTGCCGGCAAGCAGGTCACCGTGAACGACACCAAGACCTACGAGAACGGCGCCAAGACCGTGCCGTCCTATCTGCTCAAGCCGGTCGTGGTCTACAAGGACAATTGGGAGAAGGTCCTGGTCGACAGCGGCTACTACAAGAAGTCGCAGTTCCAGTAGGCTTCTTTTCTTTTCCCTCTCCCCGCTTGCGGGGAGAGGGTTAGGGTGAGGGGAAGCCTCCGCGAGGAAGGAAGCAGTGCGTCTCGCGGAGACTCCCCCTCACCGGATCGCATCGAACGATGCGATCCGACCTCTCGCCGCGAGCGGGGAGAGGTGATCTAACACTGATTGAGGGACGTGAAATCATGACCGCAATGCTGGAGATGCGTAACGTCAGCAAGAGCTTTTCCGGTGTGCAGGCGCTGCGTGATGTCAACTTCTCGGTTGAAGCCGGGCAGATCCACGCCCTCGTCGGCGAGAACGGTGCCGGCAAGTCCACGCTGATGAAGGTCCTCAGCGGCGTCTACCCGGCCGGCAGCTACGAGGGCACCATCATCTTCGATGGCGAGGAGCGCCGCTTCCGCGACATCAACGATTCCGAGGCGCTCGGCATCATCATCATCCATCAGGAGCTGGCGCTGATCCCGCTGATGTCGATTGCCGAAAACATCTTCCTGTCGCATCCGCCGTCCAAGCTCGGTGTGATCGATCGCGACGAGGTCTATCGGCGTACCCGGGAACTCCTGGCTCAGGTCGGCCTCAAGGAATCGCCGGACACGCTGATCACCGATCTCGGCGTCGGCAAGCAGCAGCTGGTCGAGATCGCCAAGGCGCTGTCCAAGCGGGTGCGGATGCTGATCCTGGACGAGCCGACCGCCAGCCTCAACGAGGCCGACAGTGCCGCGCTGCTCGAACGTCTCATGGCCTTCCGCGAGCAGGGCATCGGCTCGATCCTGATCTCGCACAAGCTCAACGAGGTCGCCCGCGTTGCCGATCACATCACCGTCCTGCGCGACGGCCGCACCGTCGACGGCATCGACTGCCGCGCCGAGCCGATCCAGGAGGACCGCATCATCCGCAGCATGGTCAACCGCGATCTCGCCCATCGCTTTCCGGAGCGCAGCGCAAAGATCGGCGAGCCCGTTCTCACCGTCGAGAGCTGGTCGGTCTACCATCCCATCCATCCCGAGCGGCAGGTGATCAAGAACGTCGATTTCAGCGTGAAGCGCGGCGAGGTCGTCGGCATTGCCGGATTGATGGGCGCCGGCCGCACCGAATTCGCCATGAGCCTGTTTGGCCGGTCGTGGGGCACCACGATCAGCGGTCGCATCCGGCTCGAGGGCCATGAGATCGTGCTGCCAAACGTGGCGGCCGCGATCGACGCCGGCCTTGCCTATGTCACGGAGGACCGCAAGCAGCTGGGACTGATCCTCGCCGACGACGTCCGCAAGAACATCACGCTCGCAAGCCTCGACCAGGTCGCTCCTCGCCGCGTCATCGACGACATCGCCGAGCTGAAGGTCGCCAGCGACTACCGCAACCGGATGCGCATCCGCTGCTCCGACGTTTATCAGGAGACCAGCCAGCTCTCCGGCGGCAACCAGCAAAAGGTCGTGCTGTCGAAATGGCTGATGACCGACCCCAAGGTCTTGATCCTGGACGAGCCGACCCGGGGCATCGACGTCGGTGCCAAATACGAGATCTACTGTATCATCAACGAGCTTGCAGAGGCCGGCCGCGGCGTGGTGGTGATCTCATCGGAGATGCCCGAGCTGCTCGGCATCTGCGACCGCATCTGCGTCATGAACGACGGTGCCTTCGTCGGCGAGTTCCCCGGCGCCGAAGCGACACAGGAAAAGATCATGCGCGCCATCATGCGCAACGACACAAATTATGGAAGCCGCGCCCTGGCGGGTGCAGAGATGGGAGGATCGCAGCCATGACCGACAAGACGGTTTCGCTGCCCGAGGAGGGTCGGCACGGCAGCTTCATCAAGAACAATCTGCGCAATTACGGCATGCTGATGTCGCTGATCGCGATCATGCTGTTCTTTCAGGTCATGACTGGCGGCACGCTGCTGCAGCCGCTCAACCTGACCAATCTGGTGCTCCAGAACAGCTACATCGTTATCATGGCGCTCGGCATGCTGCTCGTCATCGTCACCGGCCATATCGACCTCTCGGTCGGCTCGGTCGCGGGCTTCGTCGGCGCGGTCGCTGCCGTGCTCATGGTGACCTACAAGGTCGACTACACGCTCGCCTTTATCGCCTGCCTGCTGCTGGGCGCGGCAATCGGCGCCGCGCAGGGCTATTGGGTGGCCTATTTCAAGATACCGTCCTTCATCGTGACGCTGGCCGGCATGCTGGTGTTCAAGGGCCTCGCGCTTGCGGTATTGCAAGGCCAGTCACTAGGACCGTTCCCGGCCACCTTCCAGAAGCTGTCCTCCGGCTTCATTCCGGAGATGCTGCCCGAGGCCGGCACGCTGCATCCGACGTCGATGCTGGTCGGTGCGGTGCTCGCGCTCGGCCTCGTCTACGCCAGCGCCAAGGGGCGCTCGCGCGAGCAGCTGCACGGCATCGAGGTCGAGCCTTACGCGTTCTTCCTCGGCAAGAGCATTCTCCTGGCTTGCGCTGTGCTCTATTTCACCTATCTGATCGCCTCGCATCGCGGTCTGCCGAACGTGCTGGTCATCATGACCGCGCTGATCGCGCTGTACGGTTTCGTCACCCGCCGCACCGTCATCGGTCGGCAGGTCTACGCGGTTGGCGGCAATGCGAAAGCGGCAAGCCTGTCGGGCATCAAGACGGAACGGTTGACCTTCCTCACCTTCGTCAACATGGGCGTGCTCGCTGCGCTCGCCGGCCTCGTCTTCGCCGCGCGCCTCAACACAGCAACGCCGAAGGCGGGCCTCGGCTTCGAGCTCGACGTCATCGCGGCCTGCTTCATCGGCGGCGCCTCGGCCTATGGCGGTGTCGGCCGCGTCGGTGGCGCCGTGGTCGGCGCCATGATCATGGGCGTGATGAACAACGGCATGTCCATCCTCGGCATCGGCATCGACTATCAGCAGGTCATCAAGGGCCTGGTCCTGCTCGGGGCGGTGTGCATCGACGTTTATAATCAGCGGAGATGAGGCTGCCGCCGACTACGATCGGCTTCAGTGAGCTATTGCTCAACAGGTGAGCATATGATCGAATGGCCGAATGGATCCTGGTCAGTTCGATCTCATTATCTTCGATTGCGACGGTGTGCTCGTCGACAGCGAGCTGTTGAGCTGTCAATGCCTGTCGGACGAGCTGTCCGAATCCGGGATATCGCTGACACTTGCACAAGCGCTGGAGCTGTTCCTTGGACGAAGCACGAGCGCAATTACTCAGCATTATCGCGAGCTCGGCCACGCAATGCCGGTCGATTTTCCGTCCCGGCTGAAGTCGCGCGTGTTGATGGCGTTCGAAAAGGCGCTTCATCCGGTTTCTGATGTCGATATGATCTTGTCGGGCCTGCGGGCACCATTCTGCGTGGCTTCCTCCAGCGACATCGACCGTGTCGCGCTCTCCCTTGACGTCACCGGCCTGCGGGCGCATTTCGGCGACCGGATCTACACCGCGCAGATGGTCAGGCACGGCAAGCCGGCGCCCGATCTCTTTCTGTACGCGGCCGAGCAGATGGGCGCGCAACCTGCGCGCACGCTGGTGATCGAGGATAGTCCGAGCGGCGTGCAGGCGGGCAAGGCGGCCGGCATGACGGTCTGGGGATTTGCCGGCGGCAGCCATTATCGCGGACGCGACGGGCAGGCTATACTGTCGGGTGCGGGGGCCGACCGGGTCTTCGCGCGCATGATCGATTTCTGGAAGGACGCCTGACGCCTGCCATGGCCGCCGAGAACGAAAAGTCCAGGCTCGACGACGCTGCGCGTGCCGGCTGGCTCTATTTCATTGCCGGTCACACCCAGGACGAGATCGCGAAGATGCTCCAGGTGTCGCGCGCGTCGGCGCAGCGGCTGGTGTCGCTATGTCTCGCCGAGCGGCTCATCACCTTCCGGCTCGAACATCCCATCGCCGCGTGCATGGAGCTGGCGGCGCGGTTGAAGGAACGTTTCGACCTTGCCCATTGCGAGGTGGTGCCGGCTGATCCCGCCGCGCCGCAGGCCACAGCGGGCATTGCCGAACGCTGCGCCAACCTGCTCGATTCCACCCTGCGTTCGGAAACGCCCGTCATCGTCGCGCTCGGGACGGGACGCGCCGTGCGCGCCGCGGTCGAGCGCGTCACGCCGATCGACCGGCCCAATCACCAGATCGTCTCGCTCGTCGGCAACATCTCCGCCGACGGTTCTGCGAGCTTCTACGATACCGTCGGCCGGCTCGCCGATCGCACCGGCGCACGGCATTACCCGATGCCGCTACCGTTCCTGATGTCGTCCGAGGACGAGCGCAACAAGATGGTCCGGATCGAGCCGATCGCGAAGGTGAAGGCGGTCGCGGAGAAGGCGGATTTGCGCCTCGTCGGCATCGGCCAGATGGACCAGAAGGCGCAGGTCCATGTCGACGGCTTCGTCACCCGCGACGAATTGTTCGAGATGATGCGGCAAGGGGCGATCGGCGAGATCACGGGCTGGGCCTATGATTCCAAGGGCCGCCTGCTGAAGGCCGGCACCAACAAACGGTTGACCAGCATTCCGCCGGAGGTCCCGGCGAAGACCACGACGATCGGCGCCGCCGTCGGCGCAGCCAAGGTGCCGGCGATCGCGGCGGCGCTGAATGGGCGGCTGATCAACGGTCTGATTACGGACGAGGCGACCGCAAGGGCGATTCTGGAGCGCTGAGGCGGTTCGTCGTTTCCCGCGCGGGGCGCGAGGCAGGGATTTCGCCACCCACGCCGCTGTCGTCGTCCGCGACCCGGCTACGCCAAGGCTTCGCCGGGGTTGAGGTCTGGGGGCGCCGAAGGTTTAGCGAAGGCGGCAGGCGGACGATCCAGGACGCCGCAGCGCCGCTTGAGGCAAACCGACAGACGGCACGGAGTACTGGATGCCCCTTCGCGGGGCATGACGGGGAGGGCGACGCACGAGCTCCCCCGCATCGCAGCACTCATAAGTTGCCGAAACGTCCGCGCGCCTGCTTGACAACGGCCCGCCCTCAGCCGAACATACGCCCAACGCGTGGGCATATGCTCAAAAGCGCGAGCTTAGGGAGGTCACCGTGAAACACGTCCTCGGCGCCGTCTGTGGCGCGTCTGTCCTGCTGGCTGTCCCCGCGATGGCCGAAACGACCCTGACGATTGCCACCGTGAACAACGGCGACATGATCCGCATGCAGGGGCTGACGGGTGAATTCACCAAGAAGAACCCCGATATCAGCGTCAAATGGGTGACGCTGGAAGAGAACGTGCTGCGCCAGCGCGTCACCACCGACATCGCCACCAAGGGCGGCCAGTTCGACGTCCTCACCATCGGCACCTACGAGGTGCCGATCTGGGCCAAGAAGGGTTGGCTGGTGCCGCTCGCCAATCTCGGCGCCGACTACGACGTCGCCGACCTCCTGCCCAAGATCAAGGATGCGGTCTCGGTCGACGGCAAGCTCTACGCCGCGCCATTCTACGGCGAGAGCTCGATGGTGATGTACCGCACCGACCTGTTCGACAAGGCCGGCCTCAAGATGCCGGAAAGCCCCACCTGGGATTTCGTCGTCGACGCCGCCAAGAAGCTCACCGACAAGAGCGCCGGCGTCTACGGCATCTGCCTGCGCGGCAAGGCCGGCTGGGGCGAGAACATGGCGTTCCTCTCCGCCATGGCCAATTCCTACGGCGCGCGCTGGTTCGACGAGAAGTGGCAGCCGCAGTTCAACACGCCGGAATGGAAGGCGACGCTCACGACCTATGTCGACCTGATGAAGCAGGCCGGCCCTCCCGGTGCGAGCTCGAACGGCTTCAACGAGAACCTCGCGCTGTTCAATGCCGGCAAGTGCGCAATGTGGATCGATGCCACCGTCGCGGCGTCGTTCGTCACCAACCCGAAGGACTCCAAGGTCGCCGACAAGGTCGGCTTCGCGCTGGCGCCCAACACCGGGCTCGGCAAGAACGCCAACTGGCTGTGGGCCTGGAGCCTCGCAATTCCCGCCGGCTCGAAGAAGGCCGAAGCCGCCGAGAAGTTCATCGCCTGGGCCACCAGCAAGGATTACACCAAGGTCGTGGCTGCGAAGGAGGGCTGGGCGAACGTGCCGCCGGGCACCCGAACCTCGCTCTACCAAAACCCTGATTATCTGAAGGTCGCCCCGTTCGCCAAGCTGACGCTGGCCTCGATCGATGCCGCCGATCCGAACAAGCCGACGGTGAAGCCGGTGCCCTACGTCGGCGTGCAATATGCGGCCATCCCCGAATTCCAGGGCATCGGTACGCAGGTGGGCCAGCAATTCTCGGCCGCGCTTGCGGGATCGATGACGGTCGATGCCGCGCTCACCGCGGCGCAATCTTCAACCGAGCGCGAGATGAAGCGCGCGGGTTACATCAAGTGAGCTCGAGCTCTCCCTCCTGAGCTCAGACTTGCGGCCATCCACCGCTCCAGGTGGATGGCCGCCTTCTTCCCGCAAGCGGAGAAGCCAAGAATGGCAACCCGGCAGACGCAGCTTCTCGCACGGACGCTCCTGACGCCGGCCGTCGGGCTGCTGTTCATCTGGATGATCGTCCCGCTCGCGTTGACGATCTATTTCTCGACGCTGCATTACAGCTTACTCGATCCCGGCTCGGAAGCGTTCGTCGGGCTGGAAAACTTCCGCTACTTCCTCACCGACCCCGCGTTCCTCGCCTCGCTCCAGAACACGCTGGTGCTGGTCGGCTCGGTGCTGGCGCTGACCGTCCTGCTCGGAGTTCCGCTGGCGCTATTGCTCGACCAGCCGGTGATCGGCCTCAACATCGTGCGGTTGATGGTGATCGCGCCGTTCTTCGTGATGCCGACGGTGAGCGCGCTGGTCTGGAAGAACCTGCTGATGCATCCTGTGTCCGGGCTGTTTGCCTGGATCGCCTCGCTGTTCGGGTTGACGCCGATTGACTGGTTTACCGACGCGCCGCTGCTCGCCGTGATCCTGATCGTGTCCTGGCAATGGCTGCCGTTCGCGACCCTGATTTTGCTCACCGCGATGCAGTCGCTCGACGAGGAGCAGAAGGAAGCCGCTGAAATGGACGGTGCCAGCGCGGTCTCGACCTTCATCTACATCACGCTGCCGCACCTCGCGCGCCCCGTCACGGTGGTGATCCTGATCGAGACGATCTTCCTGCTCACCGTCTTTGCCGAGATCTACGTCACCACGGGCGGCGGCCCGGGACTCTCGACCACCAACATCGCCTTCCTGATCTATTCGCAGGCACTGATCCAGTACGATGTCGGTACTGCCTCGGCAGGCGGCCTCGTCGCTGTCGTGATCGCCAACGTTGTTGCCTTTTTCCTCGTCCGTATCGTCGGTCGCAACCTGGAGGCATAAGACATGGCGCGTACGGCGACGAGGCAGCGGGTGGTGGTCTCGACCATCGGGGCGTGGTTCTTCGGCTTCCTGATCTTCTTCCCGATCCTCTGGATGGTATTGGCGAGCTTCAAGACCGAGCTCGAGGCTTTCGCGATCCCGCCGTCCTTCCTGTTCTTCCACTGGACCGCGGAAAACTACGCGACGGTGCAGGAGCGCAGCGATTATGTCCTCCACGCGATGAACTCGATCATCATCGCCGGCGGCTCGACCTTGATCGCGCTTTTGATCGCGATCCCCGCGGCCTGGTCGATGGCGTTCTCGCCGACCAAGCGCACCAAGGACATCCTGCTCTGGATGCTCTCGACCAAGATGATGCCGCCGGTCGGCGTGCTGCTGCCGATCTACCTGATCTACAAGTCATTCGGCCTGCTCGATTCCCGCATCGGCCTCGTCTTCATCCTGTGTCTCGGAAACTTGCCGATCGTGATCTGGATGCTGTTCACATATTTCAAGGAGATTCCGCGCGACATCCTGGAAGCCGCGCGCATGGACGGCGCCACCATCGGCCGCGAGCTGATCTACGTGCTGACGCCGATGGCGATCCCGGGGCTCGCATCGACCATGCTGCTGAACCTGATCTTGGCCTGGAACGAGGCGTTCTGGACGCTCAATCTGTCGACCTCGAACGCTGCGCCGCTCACCACGTTCATCGCGTCCTATTCGAGCCCGGAAGGGCTGTTCTGGGCAAAGCTGTCGGCGGCTTCCACGTTGGCGATCGCGCCCATTCTCGTCCTCGGTTGGTTCAGCCAGAAGCAGCTCGTGCGCGGGCTCACCTTTGGCGCGGTAAAGTAGGAAGGGCTGCCGGATCATGGGTCAGATCACACTTCAGGACGTGCAGAAATCCTTCGGCCCCGTGCACATCATCAAGGGCGCGGACCTGGAGATCGCCGATGGGTCGTTCGTGGTGTTCGTGGGGCCGTCGGGCTGCGGCAAGACCACGCTCTTGCGGCTGATCGCGGGGCTCGAGGACGTCTCCGGCGGCAAGATCCTGATCGACGGCAAGAACGTGGTCGACACGCCGCCGGCCAAGCGCGGGCTCTCGATGGTGTTCCAGTCCTATGCGCTCTATCCGCATATGAGCGTGCGCGGCAACATCGGCTTCGGCCTGAAGATGGCGGGGCTGGCCAAGGACGAGATCAACCGTAAGGTCGAGGCCGCCGCCGCAACGCTGAACCTCACGCCCTATCTCGATCGCAAGCCGCGCGAGCTCTCCGGCGGCCAGCGCCAGCGCGTCGCGATCGGGCGTGCCATCGTCCGCGAGCCCAAGGCGTTTTTGTTCGACGAGCCGCTCTCCAACCTCGACGCGGCGCTGCGCGTGCAGATGCGGATCGAGGTGACGCGGCTCCAGAAGCAGCTCGGCACCACCGCGATCTATGTCACCCACGACCAGGTCGAGGCCATGACCATGGCCGACAAGATCGTGGTGCTCAACGGCGGCAAGATCGAGCAATACGGCTCGCCGCTGGAGCTCTACGAGAAGCCGGCCAACCTCTTCGTCGCCGGCTTCATCGGCTCGCCCAAGATGAACTTCGTGACCGGCGAGCACGCCTTGCAGAAGGGCGCAGCAACGATCGGCGTACGGCCTGAGCATCTCAAGATCGAGCGCGACGGTGCCGGCGGCTGGCAGGGAACGATCGCGGTGGCCGAGCACCTCGGCAGCGACACCTTCCTTTATGTCGATGCCGGTCAGCTCGGCATGCTGACGGCGCGCTACATCGGTGAGTTGAGCCTGCACGCCGGCGACCATGTATCGCTGCTGCCGGAGCCCGCGCGCATCCATCGCTTCGACGCAAGCGGCAGCGCCATCCGGGGCTGACAAGAAACGGCAAGAATCGGAAAAAGCAACATGTACCTGGAAAAATTCAAGCTGAACGGCAAGACCGCTTTCATCACCGGCGGCGGGCAAGGCATCGGCTTCGCCTGCGCCGAAGCGCTGGCTGAAGCCGGCGCCAGGGTCGTCATCGGCGATCGCGACAGTAAGGTCGCCGACAGTGCAAAAGCCAGCCTGAAGGCGAAGGGGTATGACGCCGAGACGGCGATCATGGACGTCACCGATACCAAGCGCGTGGCGGAAGTGGCCAACGACGTCGTTGCCCGGCACGGCAAGGTGGACATCCTCGTCAACAACGCCGGCATCGCCCGCAGCGAGACGCCGGCGGAGACCGTGACCGACGAGCACTGGCTCAATGTGATCGACGTCAATCTCAACGGCACCTTCTGGTGCTGCCGCGAGTTCGGCAAGCACATGCTCAAGGCGAAGAGCGGCGCCATCGTCAATGTCGGCTCGATGTCCGGCTTCATCGTCAACAAGCCGCAGGAGCAGTGCTTCTACAATGCGTCCAAGGCCGGCGTGCACCATCTGACGAAATCGCTCGCCGCCGAATGGGGCGCGCGCGGCATCCGCGTCAACGCGGTGGCGCCGACCTATATCGAGACGCCGCTCAACGCCTTCGTGAAGAGCAATCCGAGAATGTACGACGCCTGGATCGGTGGAACCCCGATGGCGCGGATGGGGCAGGTCGAGGAGATCGCCTCCGTGGTGCTCTTTCTCTCGTCCGAGGCCGCGAGCCTGATGACCGGCAGCATCGTGCTGGTGGATGGCGGCTACACTTGCTGGTAGGCTTGCGTCAAAACTGACGAGAGCTTCCGGGGGCGACAATGCCGCGAGCGTATATCGGCGTCGATGTAGGGACCACAAGCACGCGGGCAGGGGTGTTCGACGAGGCGGGCACCTTGCTGGCTATCGCACGGCATCCGATCAGGATATGGCCCGAGGCCGGTGACATCGTCGAACAGTCGTCCCAGGATATCTGGGACGCTTGCACGGCGTCGGTGCGGGCCGCGATGGCGGAAGCTGCAATCGCGCCCGACAGCGTCGGCGGTATCGGTTTCGACGCCACCTGCTCCCTCGTGGTGCTCGACCGGCAAGGCGAGCCGCTCACCATCAGCGCCTCCGGCGACCGGCAGCGCAACGTCATCGTCTGGATGGATCACCGCGCCACGGCCGAGGCGCGGCTGATCAATGAAACCGGTGATGCCGTGCTGCGCTATGTCGGCGGCTCGATCTCGCCCGAGATGGAGATGCCGAAACTGCTGTGGCTGAAGCGGCACATGCGCACGAGCTTCGACGCCGCAGGGCACTTCTTCGATCTGGCGGATTACCTGACCTGGCGCGCCACCGGCTCGTTGCAACGCTCGACCTGCACGGTCACTTGCAAATGGAACTACCTCGCGCATGACGGCGGTGGCTGGAGCGCGCCATTCTTCAAGCGCATCGGCCTGTCGGACTTCGTCAACGAGAAATACGCCCGCATCGGCACCGAGATCGTCGCGCCTGGCACGCGACTCGGCGCCGGTCTAACCGGTACGGCAGCTGCCGATCTCGGCTTGTCACCGGGCACGCCGGTCGGAGCGTCCCTGATTGATGCCCATGCCGGCGGCATCGGCGCCATCGGCGGCCGCGATGAATCGGAGGGCGCGACAGATGTCTGCGACCGCCTCGCCTACATCATGGGAACGTCGGCCTGCATCATGGCGACGACGAAAGAACCGTGCTTCGTACCGGGCGTGTGGGGTCCTTACTATTCGGGCATGGTACCAAATTTCTGGCTCAACGAGGGCGGGCAGTCGGCTGCGGGCGCTGCGATCGACCATCTTCTCAAGTCGCATCCCGGCCACGCCGAGGCGAGCGTGGCGGCGCGCAGCGAGGGCCTCGACCTCATCGAGTTTCTCGAGCGCCGCATCATCGCGCGCGCAGGCGGCGCCAGCCGCGCCGTGCTGCTGGCCCGCAACGTCCATGTGCTTCCTGAGTTCATCGGCAACCGCTCGCCCTATGCCGACCCTGACACGCGCGCGGTGATCGCGGGCCTCGATCTCGACACCGACATCGCCTCGATGGAACGGCTGTTCGTCGCCGGTCTGTGCGGGCTCGCCTATGGGCTTGCCGAGGTGATCGAGGCCTTTGCCGCGCATGGCGTCCATTCCAGCATCATGATCATGGGCGGCGGCGCCAGCCGCAGTCCGCTGGTGCGGCAGATCATGGCGGATACGACTGGCCTCACCGTGGCGCTGCCGCAGACCAGGGAGCCCGTGCTGCTCGGCGCCGCGATGCTCGGCGCAGTCGCCGGCGGCGCCTATGCCTCGATCGGCGAAACCATGGCCAAGATGTCGGCGCTGGGAGGGAAGAGCGAGCCCACTACGCCCGACATTGCCGCCTTTCACGCCCGCAAGCGCGAGGTCTACAAGTTGCTGCGCGAGGTCGATCGCGGCAGCCGCGCGGCGATGCGTGGGATGGCCGGAGGTTGAAACGGATGTTGATTTCCTGCGGCGACGCGCTGATCGATTTTGTCCCGACGCGAAATACCGACAGGCGCGAAGCGGTGATGCCGGCGGTCGGCGGCTCCTGCCTCAACGTCGCAATCGGCATGGCGCGGCTCGGCGCGCCGACCGGCTTTGTCGGCGGGATCTCGACGGACATGTTCGGGCGCATGATCACCGACCACGCCGCTGCATCCAATGTCGAGCTCGGTCTCGCCACCCGCAGCGATCAGCAGACCACGCTCGCCTTTGTTCGTATCATCGCGCGAGAGTCGCATTATGCCTTCTACGACGCCGAGACCGCGACGCGGAATTGGACCTACCGGCGCGGCTCTATTCCCTTCGATACGGTCGAAGTTCTCCATGTCGGCTCGACCACGCTGGTCAATGACCAGGGCGCGAGCGAGACCATGGCCCTGATCGCGGACGCACGAGCGTCCTCGACAATCTCCTTTGATCCGAACTGCCGGCCCAACCTCGTGAAGGACAAGCCGGCTTATCTCGCCCGCATGGCCGAGTTTGCCGGCTGTGCCGATCTCATCAAGATGTCAGACGTCGATTTTACCTATCTGTTCGCCGGCGAGCCGTATCACCAGCGTGCGAGCACGCTGCTTGCACGCGGCGCGAGCCTCGTCGTCATCACCCGTGGCGACAACGGTGCGATCGCGTGGCATGCGGGGGCAGGGCAGATCGAGGTCGCCGCCCCCAAGGTCGTGGTCGCCGACACCATCGGCGCGGGTGACAGTTTTCAGGCGGCGTTGTTGTTCGCCCTGCACAAGCAGGGACGCCTCGCCCGACAGCAACTGAAGGATATCGGCGCGGACGAGCTTCGCGGTGCACTATCCTTTGCTGCCAATTGCGCCGGTCTCACCTGCACCCGTCCCGGTGCCGATCCGCCGTGGAGTCACGAGATTATCTGGAGCTTGTAGCGTCGCGTCACAGCGGTGCCAGTACCTTCTCGGCGCATTTGAGGAAGGTCCGGATCAGCGGGCTGTGAGAATCCCGCCGCCAGCAGACCGCGATGTCGATGGAATCGGTCGCATCCCGCAACGGCCGGAACACGATGCCGCGCGGCGCCCCGAGCTGGGCGCAGGCGGGCAGGATGGCGAGGCCTTCACCGGCGAGAACCAGGCTCATCGCCGAATGCACTGTCTCTACCCGGCTCGCAATCGGCATCACGATCTGATGCCGCCGCAGCAGGGCCGCGACCGCGGAGGAGGAGGGGTCCCGCTCCGGCGGAGGCAACGCGATCAGCGGACGGCCTTGTAGTCGTGTCATTGACACCGCGCTCAGGCGCGCAAGCGGCGAACGGTTTCGCACCGCCAGCACGAACGGCTGCGCGCCGATTCGGGCCACCTGGATCTCGGGATGGTGGATCGCCGGCATGCACAGCGGACTGTGACGCTGCGGTCGAGCAGACGCGGCTCGCGCGTCGTGGCACTGAGCTCGGCGAAATCGAGATCGACGCCGGGAACGGATCGCCGCAACTCGGGGATGAGACGCGGCAGCATCGCGTTCGCCAGTACGAACATGTAGCCGACGGACAGCCGACCACGGCTGCCGGCCGCGACCGCGCGCGCGGCCTCGATGCCGTCGGCCGCCAGCGCCAGCGCCTCGCCGGCGCGCGCCAGCAGCGCCTGGCCCGCTTCGGTCAAATCCATGCCGCGCGTGCCGCGGCGGAACAGCGGCGCGCCGACCTCGGCCTCGAGCTTGCGGATTTGGACCGAGAGCGGCGGCTGCGCCATCCGCAGCCGCTCGGCCGCCTTGCCGACGCTGCGCGCCTCGGCGACGGCAACGAAATAGCGGAGCCGGCGAAGATCCATTGGCATACCGAAATCGTATGGGTTGGTGCTCAAAATCGTATTGGACGGCGAGTTAACAAAACTGTCATCCTGGCTGTCAATGCTATCGGCCAACGGCGGCCCGCTTCGGAGCGATGTGACGATGAACGGCGATCCTTGCCTGCTATCCGCAACCGTGCTGCGCGGTCTCATCGCGACAAAGCAGATCTCGCCCGTCGAGCTCACCCGCGCGGTGCTCGCCCGCGCCGAAGCGCTCCAGCCCGAGCTGAACTGCTTCATCACGATCTGCGGCGACGAGGCGCTTGCCGCCGCGCGCGAAGCCGAGCGCAAGCTGATGGCGGGCGAGCCGCTCGGCCTGCTGCACGGCATCCCCGCAACCGTCAAGGACATCGTCAACACCAGGGGTGTCACGACCAGTTTCGGCGCCATTCCCTACAAGGATAATGTTCCGAACGAGGATGCCGTCGCGGTTGCAAGGCTGCGTGCGGAAGGCGCCATTCTGATCGGCAAGACCACGACGCCCGAATTCGGCAGCAAATGCCTGACCGACTCGCCGCTGTTCGGCCGCACCCGCAATGCGTGGAGCGCCGAGCGCTCGTCGGGCGGCTCCAGTGGCGGCGCGGCGGTGGCGGTGGCGAGCGGCATCGCGCCGCTTGCGATCGCAACCGATGGCGGCGGCTCGACGCGGATTCCCGCCGCTTGCAACGGCGTGGTCGGGCTGAAGCAGAGCAATGGCGTCATCCCGCATAGCCAGGCGCTGGACGTGTTCGGCAACCAGACCTATGTCACGCCGATGACGCGGTCCGTCCCCGACACCGCGCTGATGATGCAGGCGATGGCCGGCGAGGATTCTTGCGATCCCTGGTCGATCGGCGTTCCCGTGCCCGACTTCATCGGCACGGCCGCCCCGCGTGGCGATCTGCGTGGGCAGAAAATCCTGTATTGCCTGTCGCCACCCGGACGCCCGGTATCTGTCGACGTCGAGGCCGGCTTCAAGGCGAGCCTCGATCGACTCGCGGGCCTAGGTGCCGAGCTCGAGGAGTTTTCGGGCGAGGGGTTCGACATCGAGCCGATCTGGCGCGCCATCAATCACACGGTCTGGCGGACGCGCTTTGCAAAATTCGCGGCCGAGCATGGGGACGCGCTGAGCGAGGCCTTCCTCAGGCAGCTTGCGCTCGCCACCGACTTCAGTGGCGTTGCCTATCAGGAGGCGATGTTCGCGCGCACGGCGCTGTTCCGCCGGGTGCAGTCCCTGCTTGCGCATGGGCATCTGCTGGCGATGCCGACCCTCACCCGCACCGCCCTGCCGATCGATCAGGACCTGTTCGGCACCATCGAGATCGACGGCAAGCAGTTTGACAGCGTCCGGCCGCACTGGTTCCCCTGGACCATGCCGTTCAACATGACCGGACACCCCGCGCTCAGTCTGCCCTGCGGCTTCGGCCGCGACGGCCTGCCGATCGGCTTGCAACTCGTCGGCCGCTTCCGCGCTGATGCGGACTTGCTGCGCGTGAGCGCGCTGTTCGAGGCGTCGCATGACCTCCTGTCCCGCTGGCCCGGCTGAGGTGAGGCACATGCCGCAAGGGACTTGTTTGCAAAGCACTTGCCTCCGATGCTCGGACATGTTGATCGTGCTGCGGATGAGCCCTGAATCCGAGCGCGCATGAGCGTATTTGTCCTCCGACGTGTGCTGACCCTGCTGGCGACGCTGGTCGGCGCGTCCGTGATCATTTTCCTGGTGCTGGATGCGCTTCCGGGCAACGCCGCGCAGATGCTGATGGGCGCCGACGCCTCGCCAGATGCGGTCCGCGCGCTCACCGTCAAGCTCGGGCTCGACCAGCCGCTGGCGGTTCGCTATCTGCATTGGATCAAAGGGCTGCTCGTCGGCGATCTCGGCAACTCCTATGTCTACGGCACACCGGTCGCCAGCCTGATCGTGGAGCGGCTGGTGTTGACCATTCCGCTCGCGATGATGTCCATGCTGATCACGGTGACGCTGGCGCTCTCGGCCGGCATCTACACCGCCGCCAACCACAACAAGCTCGGCGACGTCGGCGTGATGTCGCTGACGCAGATCGGCATCGCGCTGCCGAATTTCTGGTTCGCAATCCTGCTGGTGCTACTGTTCTCGGTACGGCTGCAATGGCTCTCCGCGGGCGGCTTTCCCGGTTGGGAGGACGGCGTCTGGCTCGGCATCAAGTCGCTGCTGCTGCCGGCGGTGTCGCTTGCGGTCGTGCAGGCCGCGATCCTCGCACGCGTCACGCGCTCGGCTGTGCTGGAAGTGCTGCGCGAAGACTTCGTCCGCACGGCGCGCGCGAAGGGCCTCGGCAAGCGCGAGGTACTGTGGAGTCATGTGCTGCGCAACGCCATGATCCCTGTGATGACGGTCATGGGCCTGCAATTCGCCAATCTGCTCGCCGGCACCATCGTGATCGAGAACGTGTTCTATCTGCCGGGGCTCGGCCGCCTGATCTTTCAGTCGATCGCCAACCGCGACCTCATCGTGGTGCGCAACTGCGTGATGCTGCTCGCGACCATGGTGGTCATCGTCAATTTCGTGGTCGACGTGCTCTATGCCTTCGTCGATCCCCGCATCAAGGTCCACGATCTGTGAGCGCGCCGTTGACCACCCTCGTCGACGCGCCGGCCGTAGCGCGCCCTCTGCCGGCCCGGACCTTCTGGCGCCGCGCGCTGCGTCATCGCAGCTTCGTGCTCGGCGGCGCGCTGAGCCTGCTGGTTCTCGCCTCGGCGCTGCTGTCGCTGGTGTGGACGCCCTGGTCGCCCTATGAGATCGACATCGCGTCAAAGCTCCGGCCGCCCTCGGCCGCGCACTGGCTCGGCACCGACGTCTTCGGCCGCGACATCGTTTCGCTGCTGCTCGCCGGCGCCCGCTCCACCATCATGGTCGGCATCATCGCGGTCAGCATCGGCCTCACCTTCGGCGTCTGTCTCGGCCTCATCGCGTCGGCCAGGCGCGGCTGGACCGAAGAGATCATCATGCGCTTCTCCGATTTCACCTTCGCCTTTCCGGCCGTGCTCTCGGCGATCATGCTCGCCGCGGTCGTCGGGCCCGGCATGGTGACCTCGATCGTCGCCATCGGCATCTTCCAGATCCCGACGCTGATCCGGCTGACGCGCGGCTCGGCCAACGCGATCTGGGCGCGCGAATTCGTGCTGGCCGCGCGCGCCGCGGGGAAAGGGCGCTTTCGCATCACCATCGAGCACGTGCTGCCCAACATCATGTCGATTCTGATCGTACAGGCGACGATCCAGTTTGCGCTCGCGATCCTTGCCGAAGCCGCCTTGTCGTATCTCGGTCTCGGCACGCAGCCGCCGCAGCCGTCCTGGGGACGGATGCTGAACGACGCGCAGTCGCTGCTGTTCCAGTCGCCGATGCTCGCCGTCTACCCGGGTGCTGCGATTGCAATCGCGGTGCTCGGCCTCAATCTGCTCGGCGACGGACTGCGCGATCTGCTCGACCCTCGACTGGCGCGGGAGCGATGATGATGAGCGAGCGCTCGTCCATGCCGTTGATCGAGGTTGTCAATCTCGGCGTGCGCCTCAACACCAGCCGCGGGCCGGCGCAGGCCGTGCGCGGCGTCAGCTTTGCGCTGAAGCGCGGCGAGACGCTCGGGCTCGTCGGCGAATCCGGCTGCGGCAAGTCGGTCACCGCGTTGTCGCTGATGGGGCTGCTGCCGGATAGCGCGTCCGTCACCGGCAGCATCAAGCTGGATGGCGGCGAACTCGCTGGTTTGTCGGACGCGGAATATTGTCGGCTGCGCGGCAATCGCATCAGCATGATCTTCCAGGAGCCGATGACCGCGCTCAATCCGATGCACACGATCGGCAACCAGGTCGCCGAGCCGCTGCGGCGTCACAGGAAATTTTCGGCATCGCAGGCGCGGCGAGAGGCGATCGCCTTGCTCGACCGCGTCGGGTTGCCTGATCCGGCCAGGCGCGTCGACGCTTATCCGCACCAGTTTTCCGGCGGCCAGCGTCAGCGCGTCACGATCGCGATGGCGCTCGCCTGCGAGCCCGACCTTCTGATCGCGGACGAGCCGACCACGGCGCTCGACGTCACCATCCAGGGCCAGATCCTCGACCTCATCGCCGATCTCGTCGAGGAGCGCGGCATGTCGATGATCCTGATCTCGCACGATCTCGGCGTCATCGCCGAGAACGTGCAGCGCATGATGGTGATGTACGGCGGCACGATCATCGAGAGCGGACCGACCGACGAGGTGTTCCGCCGGATGGGCCATCCCTACACGCAGGGCCTGTTCCGCGCCCGACCGAAACTCGGCGCACGCAAGGGGACGCGGCTGACGACGATATCGGGCACGGTGCCGGAGCTCGCCGATCTGCCTTCCGGTTGCACCTTCGCCGATCGGTGTCCGCTCGTGATCGAGCAGTGCCGGGCTGCGCTTCCAGCAATGGTGGACGTCGGACCGGGCCATTTCGTGCGCTGCATCCGGACGGACGTGTCGATGGCCGAACGCGTCGGAGCGCTGACCGTATGAGCACGGCGCCTCTTCTCGACGTGAAGGATATCGAGCAGCGCTACACGTTGCCGCGCGAAAGCGTGTTCCGCCCGCCCGGGCAGGTGCGCGCGCTCAACGGTGTCAGCGTGCGGGTCGACGCCGGCAAGAGCCTCGGCATCGTCGGCGAATCCGGCTCCGGCAAGTCGACATTCGCGCGGGTGGTGATGGCGCTGGAGCGGCCGACATCGGGGCAGGTCGCGCTGCTCGGCCGCGACCTCAACCGCATCTCCGCGGACGAGTTGCGCCGCGCCCGCCGCGATTTCCAGATGGTGTTCCAGGATCCCTACGGATCGCTCGACCCGCGCCAGACCATCGCGCGCATCGTCGCCGAACCGCTCACCGTGCTGGAGGGGATTGATCGCACGACGCTACGTGCCCGCGTCTCCGCAGTGCTACGGCAGGTGGGTCTGCGCGATGCCGACATGGAGAAATATCCACACGAGTTCTCCGGCGGCCAGCGCCAGCGCATCGCCATTGCGCGCGCGCTGATCACCCAGCCGAAGCTGATCGTCGCCGACGAGCCGGTCTCCGCGCTCGACGTCTCCGTGCAGGCGCAAGTCTTGAACCTGATGCAGGACCTCCAGGAGCAGTTCGGCCTCAGTTACGTCCTGATCAGTCACGACCTCGCCGTCGTCGACTATCTCTGCGACGAGGTCGCGGTGATGTATCTCGGCCGGATCGTCGAACAGGGCAGGCCTGAGGATTTGTTCGAGCGTTGCGCCCATCCCTATACGCGAGCGCTGCTGGAGGCCGTGCCGCGGGTGCGCGCCGGCGGAGGCCGGCGGCGGCGCGGAGCCCAGGCGATCGCCTCGCAATCGGCGGCCGCGACCGGCTGCCCCTATGTCTCGCGGTGCGCGCTAGCCGACCAGCATTGCCGCGAGGTTCTGCCTGAGCTACGCAAGGTGGGCGAGACGCATCTGGCCGCTTGCCACAAGGCGGAAGCCGTGATGGCGTTGCCGCAATTGCCCGTGGAAGGTTAGCGTCCGCGGCAGGATTGGCGTAGGCTTGAGACAAGACAAGGCCGGGGAGTTACGCATGTTCAGGAAACTATCGATCGTCGCATTCGCCGCCGCACTTGCCGCTGCTCCGTTGCCGGTGCTGGCTCAGAGCAAGAAGGACAGCGTCGTCATGGCGATGGCGCTGGAACCGCCGGGGCTCGATCCCACCAACGCCGCCGCCGCCGCGATCGCCGAGGTCACGCTCTACAACATCTATGAGACCCTGACCAAGATCAACGAGGACGGCACCACCTCGCCCCTGCTGGCGGAGAGCTGGACTGCAGCGCCCGATCTGAAGACCTATACGTTCAAGCTGCGCAAGGGCGTCAAGTTCCACAACGGCGAGCCGTTTGACTCCGCAGCCGTGAAGTTCTCGTTCGAGCGCAACGCGGTCCCCACCAGCACCAACAAGGACAAGAGCCTGTTCCAGAGCTTCGAGAAGGTCGATGCGCCCGACGCCGACACGGTCGTGATCAGCCTGAAAAATTCCGAGCCGAACCTGCCGTTCCTGCTGGGGCAGGCGAGCGGCTCGATCGTCGAGCCGAAGAGCGCTGCCACCAA